>DALYIB010000021.1:0-20163 GCA_031970595.1 Pseudobdellovibrio sp. | reverse complement strand
TTCGAATTGATCCCATCGATTTAGAAGAAATTCTAGGTTCAGAAAGATTTCAAAGTGAAGTCACCGAAACGGTGGCCAGCCCTGGCGTTGTCACTGGACTTGCTTGGACACCTGTGGGCGGCGATATTTTATTCATCGAAACAGCGCTTGTGCCAGGCAAAGGTGATCTAATTATCACTGGCCAGTTAGGCGACGTCATGAAGGAATCCGCACAAATTGCAAAGTCTTTGGTCAAAGCACGATTGAATCACTTGGCTCCGACATTTGATTTTTCAAAATTCGATATTCACTTGCATGTTCCATCAGGAGCTATTCCTAAAGATGGTCCATCCGCTGGAATCACCTTATTAACTTCTTTGGCATCGCTGGTTTCACGCCGCACAGTGAATCCAAAACTGGCTATGACCGGGGAAATCAGCCTCAGAGGAAAAGTGATGCCGGTTGGCGGAATCAAAGAAAAAGTCATGGCCGCTCACCGCGCTGGCGTGACCGAAGTGATTTTGTGCGACAAAAATGAAAAAGATTTAAAAGATCTGCCTTCAGATGTAAAGTCACAGATGAAGTTCCACCTGGTTAATCACATCAACGAAGTTTTGTCGATTGCCCTCGGTGTCGATTTATCTACTTGGAAAGAAGAGGACTTATATGGTCAAGGTCAGTTCAATTTATCAAGGTCACAAACATTGCCTAGCGACACATGAACCATCAGGTTCACAGCTGGAAACAGATGCTCCAAAAGATAATCAGGGATTAGGGGAAAGGTTTTCCCCTACTGACCTAGTCGCTACAGCTTTGGGTACATGTATTTTAACGACCTTGGCAATTGTTGCAGACCGCGACGGAGTTGATATCAAAGGTGCCACTGCAACAACCGAAAAAGTTATGCATGATAAGCCACGAAGAATTTCGTCTTTGAAAACAATTATTAACCTACCTAAAAATATTCCTGAAGATTACAGACAAAAAATGGAACATGTTGCCAATGCATGTCCCGTGAAAAAATCTTTGCACCCAGATATCGAAGTCCCGGTAGAGCTTCGATTTACAATTTAATTATTTAATTATTTAATTTTACGCGCGGGCTTAGGCCTTTTTGATTTCACAATAAGGACTGTCCGCACATTGATTATTTTTTTGGTAACGCGGTAACAAAGGCCTGATTTGTACAAAGCCTGAATATCCCAACTCTAAAATAGATTTTACTAAACGATTTTCCGCCAATGGCACCAAGAACTGATATCGCGGAATGTGTCTCCAAATTTCGATAAAGGCATCGACTCGAACGGCCAGTGTCCCATCTGATTTTCGTACGTGCATAATCTTGTGGATTTCGAAGGGATCTAATTTTTCAGCGGTCGCATCGAATTGATCTGAACAAATATCAATAAAACTGATTTTTTCGGCGCCTTTTTGTTTTTTATAGTGATTGATTTCTTTGCTACAAACCTTGCAAAGTCCGTCATAATAAACTGTCAAAGCGATATCTGATTCCATAACTCTATAATAACCGATTATTGAGTACTTAATTTAGTTTTTATTTTCTTATGATAAATAACATAAAAAAATTATGTGCGATGCCTCTGGGGCTGACAAATAGCCCTCATCTTCATTATAACAAGGGCTATGCAGGTCTTATAAACTACTTTTGGATACAACGTACAGAATCAACAGAATGCAAACCCCAGTTTTGCGTTGCATGATCATACATATCAAAATATTTAGATTTTACTGTAATCTCGTATGTATTAAATATGGCTTGATCAAGTCTTTGCTCACCCACTAAAGTTGTTACGTATTCAACATCTGTGATTCCTTGATCCACTCGAATGACTTCTTCCGTTACAGATAAAACCTCTAGATTTCTGAAATACCCACAACTATTTTCAATAGCCTGACTCATGGCTGATTGATGGCGTTGATCAATTTGAGATTTGGCTTCAGCTATAGTTGATAATAATACTGTAGATAAAAGAACTGTTAATAATTGTTTCATGGGGTCTCCCTTTTTATGTTAATGGCAAAAATTGCCCTTTTTGTTTAAAACTTTAAATGATAACTTCTCCGCATAATCTTTCCAGTTATGGAAGTCACTGTCCAAAATTTCAAGCTCCATTTGACCAACAAGCTGGCCTCTTGAAGAAATCTGTTTTAACTGCATTTGGTAGTAAATATCTGTAATTCCATTATCAATCTTATCTCTAGCTTCGTTCACTTGAGTTATATAAAATTGATGCTCAGGCTGGTTAGCCTGACAAGGTATTAAATTTCTATTTATATAATTCAAAATTTCAAAATTAATATGATTCTGAGTTCCATTAATCAGACGCCCTCTCTCGACTCCATTGCCTGCATAAGCAGTCATACTTAAAAATAAACTTAAAACTAAATTAACTACAGACATTCGTCGAGTCATACCAGACCTCACTATTTTTTGTGTGGTCTTCTAATATTCAATAATCAATAATAATAGAAGTCTTATAAATTGCGATAATCTTGTTTAAGGAGACTAATGAATTCTATTGGTTCAAAATTGAGTCAGATTAGAAAAGAGCTTGGATTTTCTACAAGTAAAGAGTTTTTTAACTACTTAAAAAGTAAAGGCTTGGACTGCAATTATCAGCATTATGTCAAGATTGAAAAAAATAGTGTAATTCCTTCAAGCATTTTGGTTCATCAAATTGCAATGGCTTTGGAAAAAAACAAATCAAAAGAGCTCATACTGAGTTACTGCGCACAACTGTTTCCCAAACATGATTACTTATTTGATTATGCCAAAAATGACTACTCTGGCGTAGCCGAGAAAAAAGTGATCGTTCAAACCTCTGTCGCAACCGAATTAAGCGAAAGACAAATTAAATCTTTATCCAAAAGAAAAGAAAATTATTACTTGTTTTTAATACTCACATTATCTCGAATACCAATTCAAATGAACAAACTCGAAAATATAAAATTTTTAAATTTATCCATCAAAGACCTCCTGCATTCATGTATTGCTGTTCAAGAAGGTGAGTTGATTAGGCCACTTTCAACAGAGTACCGCTTTCCAAAAAATGAAAGTTTTAAAAAAGATTATGAAAAATTTGACTTATGGGATGTCGAATTTACGGGGGATTTTAAATTTGAACTGTTACTGAACAAAATGATGATCAGAAGAATTTCGCCAAGATATTTAAACGTCATCAATCAGCAAATCGAGGCACTTACCGGACTTGTAAGATTGTCTGACGAATCCGATAAAATGTACAACACAGAAGTTTTACATTTACACATTAAAATACAAAAAGGCGATTTACCTGGGTAAACGGACTCAAAACTAATAGTCTCCAAGACCAAATAGCAGAAAATATATAATATCAAAAAATTAAAACCATTCCTGACACTAAGTATATCAACTAGTGTTGAGTATATTTCTTAATCCTATTCTGTGTTAAAGGAACATAGCATAGTGCTACACTAACCAAAACTGCAAATGTGAAATAGAGTGTTTGCCAAGGAATTTCGGTTTTCCAATCTTCTATCGAGTGAGTCACAATCCATCGTGTGTTTAAATCAACCAATCCATTCCACAATCCTAGCAATGGTTTTTGATTTAAATTATCTTGCATGAATCTATTGACATACATGGGAACATCCACAGTCAGCATAAAAATAACGTAGAAAAAGCAACCTACAATCGCTGCGCTACAAGACCAGAACAACGGTCCAACTAATTTCTTACTGATTCGATAAAGTGCGATAAGTACCAAAATATATGTAAAAGCCCATAATGACTCCTCTATAACATTTCCTATATAATGAGTTCTAATAACCGCATACCAAGAACAACATTCGGCAATTGTAATCAAAGGTAACAAAGAATAGGAAATTTTTTTACTTGTTATACAATTTACTTGAACACTCATAAATCTAATCACTATGACCCAACAAGCTACGAACGCTAATTCAGCAATGGTCGCAACAGTTCTACCCACAAATACACTCGACCACCAAGAATCAAAAAAAACTATTCTTTGTACATCTGCCCTCGGCATAATTGATCTGAATGCACAAACAAAGACATAAATTCCACTGAACCAAATAATGTTTCTATTATTTTTAATATGATCTTTTAAATGCATGATCGAGTGATCTTTAAATGAATAGAATCGCGTCCAAAGCCAAAGTAAAATATTGAATATACTCGCCAAAGTTAAAAATACCCACCAAATAGCTACCGGGTTGTTCCACGTTATAAAATCAAACATAAATTCTCCGTTTAAAGTTACATTTTCCCAATAGGCAAATCAATCACCTGAGCATTTTTTCCTGGCGATTGAGGAATGTCTTTAGGAATCGATTTTTTGATAACATCCACTAATGAATCCTTCAAGGCATCTCGCTTGAAAAAATGGGAATTAATTAGACTCACTTCACGCATAGGAATTGGACTAACAAACTCTTTCAGCTTTTTTGTATTTACAGTGTCACCGACCGCTAATTGAGGTAACAAAGTAAATCCATTTTCTTGATCAACCATGCGACGAAGTGTTTCAATACTGCCGCTTTCGAATTTAATATTTTTCTTCTCGTCTGTTGTTTTCTTTTTACTTTTACAAACTGCCAAGGTTTGATCACGAAAACAATGCCCATCGGTTAACATCCACATATCTTGAGCTGATAAATCAGATTGGGATACTTTTGATTTTTGATACAATGGATAACGATCCGATGTGTAAACAAAAAAAGGCTCGTAAAATAGGGGTGTAGTTTGTAGCTTATCATCTTCGATCGGAGTTACTAAAATACCTATATCCAACGAATTCTGTCTGAGTCGTTCTAAAATTTCATGAGTTTGAATTTCTTCGACATTAATTTTTAATTGCGGGTGCTTATCGCTGAATTTTTTTAAAAACAAGGGTAATAGATATGGTGCTAGCGTTGGAATAATACCTAAACTTACTTCACCTTTAACCTCACCTTGATCCTCTTTAGCCAAGTCATGAAATTTTTGAGACTCATTTAAAATAGCTCGAGCTTGAGCAACAAGAGCAATTCCCACCTTTGTAGTTTTAATTGGCTGAGAACCGCGATCAAACAACACGACTCCTAGCTCTTCTTCGAGTTTTTGAATTTGCATGCTTAAAGTCGGCTGCGTAACATGACAACTTTCAGCGGCTTGGCCAAAATTTTTAAACTTATCAACAGCAACAATATAAGATAACTGAGTCAGCGTCATATTTTTCCTTACTTAAACATCAAAGGAATCGTAATTAACGAATCCGTTTTAGCTGGTGAAAACTTCAGATTTGAAAAAAGCGTCTTTAATTCTTTGTACAAAATTCGATCACTTTTTGAATCATACCGAATAGGAATAATCGTATTGGTTAAACCTTTAAAGTTTTTAACTAATCCATCTTTACTGATTTGCAAACGAAACGACAGAGTTCCATGGACTGGATCCAATTGAGTTAACAAATCATTGAGATGATAAAAAATAGGTTCAATTGTCTTTTGAACTTTCGCAGTTGAAAGACCACCGACAACATAAGGTCTGGGCTCTACAAACCAACCATGTATCACCAATCTGGACTCCATTGGATCACGCGTTCCTTTAACTTCTGTCACCCCGTGCGGAAATCGAGGATCAAAAACTGTCAGTTGATTAAACGGCGATGGAATTTTTTGAATAAAACTAGATAACTCTCGATCTTCACTGTCTTGAAACTGAGGCCAGTAATTTAAGACATTCGGCTTTAAAATAAAGGTTTCTCCACCTTGAAATTTTTTAATGTCTTTTGTTAATGAATACACAAATGCCCAAGGGCCATGTGGAACATCCGAATGCATATTTTGGAAACATCCATCGACATAGTAACTGAGCCAGGGAGGAGAAATATCGTGGCAACCCAAATTTTCACGTCCCCACTGAACCAAATACGAATGAAATTCTGTGTAAATTTTTTTAGAGAAATAATACATAGCAGGCGTTCGTATCGCATTGTATTGATCTTTGATAAACCAGTAATCCCAAACAAATCTTTGCGAACTTGTAGATCTGGGATTTTCAAAATAGGAATCGAATTCTTTACGAAGCTGTTTAGCTTTGGGAAAATAATTTTTATGAACTTGATAATAATGCATTTTATTGAACCGGGATATAAGTTAACTTAACAACTCCGCCGTATTGCGGGTCTTTATTTTCATACCACTGAAAGTTTGAATATAAAAACTGAGTCATAAAGAAAAATCGCGTACTGATTCTCCAGTCTATCCCTAGCCCTGCTGTTCGCAAAATTCCTGGCTCGGGCTGAACTTTATATGTTCCGCCGGCGTCTGCTGCGACAGATGTTTGATTAATCGTACCCGATGTTGAAAACTGCTGATAATTAATACCTGTAAATAATAAAATCTTACGTGTTAACTGAACTCCGAAAGACAAGCCCGCTTTGAAATTATAAAGCTCGAGTGTACTTTCCCAAGGAAAACCACTCGCTCCACCAATTCCATTTTGTGTTCCAGAAGCATAAGCGCGCTGATAACTGCCTTCGCCATATATGGCCATTTCCAAGCGACCTGCTTCTGTCGCCTCGTTATAGCCGTTCAAAATTGCAATTTTCATTTTTAAATAAGGACTTTTCGAATCCATCAGTCCCGAAGTCAAAGTGACACGATTTAATGTATAATAATTAAATCCTGGAGCTGTTAAAAAAACAGAGTCTACATTATGTTTAACTGCACTTGTGAAAGGTCTTTTGGAAGGATCATCCACTGGTTTGAGTTGTAAGCCAGTGGTTCCCATGTATTCAAAACCAAATCCATTTTGGCGCCCCTGATGAACAGGCGACTCAATTTCATTCAGCGGCACAGTTAAATTCACTGTGGCGCAGCCTTGAAATACAAATCCGACGATCAAAATCAGATTTTTGAAATTAAACTTGTTGAACTTTTTGAAAAATCCGTCCAAACAAATCCCTTCCTTGATGATCCTGCATCTTAATCTCTATTGTATCACCGCTTTTCATATAGGGCGTTTTAATCTCATTATGATCAATTTGCTCAAGTGTCCTTTTTTCAACAAGGCAGCTTGAACCCTTGGATCTGTCTTCATTTGATACAGTTCCACTGCCAATCAAAGACCCTGCGGCCAAATCTCGAGTTTTGGCCGCATGAGCGATCAATTGCCCGAAATGAAAATGCATTTCCTTGCCATTCGCTGAGCCAAAAAACTGGTTGTTATAATTAACCAACAAAGGCAATTCAACTCGTCCATTTTTCCAGGCCTCACCCAACTCATCAGGCGTTAATGCCAACGGAGATAAAGCTTTGTTCGGTTTGCTTTGGAAAAAACCAAAGCCATTGGCTAGCTCATCTGGAATCAATCCGCGCAAAGTCACGTCATTAATCAGAACGATTAATTTGATGTGCTTAAGTGCCTCTGTCGCCGAAGTCCCTTTTGGAACAAAGTCGACTATAACTCCTACTTCAGCTTCAAAATCAGTCCCGTGTGAAAAATCAATCTGTGGAATATTTTCTGTCGGACTTAAAAAACGACCGCTTTCTGCTTGGTACATTAAAGGCACTGTTAAAAGTGTTTCCGGTAAGGCCGCTTTACGCGCTTGTCTGACAAGCTTGATGTGATGAATAAATGCAGAACCATCTGCAAACAACCACGTACGAGGCAAACAAGACTCAAACTGATCTTCAGAAGGGATCGTTTTAATATCAGCAGCACTTCCATCGTTCAATTTTTTATAAAGTTGTTCAAGTAAAGGAAATGTTTCAGCCGCATGATCCATAGCCGCCAATAAATTCGGGGCTATGGAAGTCGCAGAAACATATTTTTTATGATCTTTGCTGACGATAATTAAATCGCCATCTTTAGATTTTGAATTTTTTAATGTCGCTAGTTTCAAAATTTCCTCCGGTATTAGTCAAAGGCAAATAATAAATTAGCACCAATTCCACGAGAGTTCTTTAAACCCTGGGCTAAATCAGAAGGAATCGTTTCAAAAAATAAATTCAAACCAAAATTTGGCATAAACTTAAATTGGGCTCCCACTGTAATTGGAGTAATCATTGATTTTACATCCGTCAAAGATCCTGTGCTGACTTCGTCTCCGATTTTCATCGATAAGCTCGGTCCTAAATAAACGCCCGCGTAATCTTCGAATTTAAACATAAAATGCAATGGGATATCTGCATAAGTGATTTTTCCATCAACCAAGTCAAACTTGAAAGTTCTTTCTGAATAAAACAAACCTGTTCTTAATCCCATTTGTTCATTGAAATTAAAAACTGTCGATCCTCCTAATTGCCAAGCCATACTTTGTTTGCTCGAGCTTGAAGGTTCGCTATCCATTGAATTCCATTTAAAACCCGCCTCTAAGGCTGGCATCGAATAGGACACTTCTGCGAATGTGACTGAACTTGTTAATAAAACTAAAATTGATAATAACTTTTTCATAAAACCTCCAATAGGTAATTTCTATGAATACAATACCATGTTATAGAAATTAGTTAACCTTCCGAGTTAAGACATCGTGCAACATTTGTTGGCGAATGCGCACATTTACTTAAAATGACTTATGGCAAACTTAACATTGTATAATTATTTTCGCAGCTCGACTTCCTACCGCGTCCGCATCGCTCTGGCCTTAAAAGGTTTGGATTATGAATACAAACCTATTCATCTGATCAAAAACGGCGGAGAACAACATAGCCCTGAATTTCGAAGACTGAATCCCATGGGCGGAGTCCCAACACTTGTTCATTATGAAAACACTATTTCTCAGTCGTTTGCGATCATTGAATACTTGGACGAGGTTTTTCCTCAAACACACAAACTTTTCCCCACCGACTCTCTTCAAAAAGCGCATGTCCGAGAATTTTGCCAAATCATCAATGCGGATATTCATAGTTATGGCAATTTGAAAACACTTCAGTACTTAGATAAGAATTTAAATGTTGCTGAGGCTCAACGGAATGAATGGATTCGGCATTTTTTCACAAGTGGACTACAGGCTTGCGAAAAAATTTTGGAAAAAACATCCGGCGAATATTGTTTTGGTAATAACCTAACCGCTGCAGAATGTTTTTTAATTCCGGTTTTATTTACTGCCCAAAGATTTAATGTTTCTTTGGATTCTTTGAAAAACTGCCAGAGAATTAACGAAAAGTGTTTGTCGTTAGACAGCTTTAAAAAAGCTCATCCATTTAAACAACTGGACACACCCGCCGAACTTAAAATTTAAAACTAAACTCGGCCAATGAATAGAAAGCTCCATTTATCGATCACTGGTATGAATAAGAATATCAACATCGAAATGTTAGTCCACATGAAAAAAGCGAACCAACGTTCTTTAGCGTCCGAATGAAATACACGAAAAAATTCTTTCAATAGCATAAACGCAAATGGAAAAACTAATAATATATAAAACCAACTTGTATGCAGGAAAAACGGCGCTGACAAAGCGACGCCCACATAAGTAAATGTATATAAGCCCACGTGATACAAAGTTTTTTTAGTTCCTAAAGCGACTGGCAATGTGGGAATTCCTCCCGCAGCATAATCGTCTTTGTATTTCAAAGCCAGAATCCAAAAATGCGGCATTTGCCATAAAAACATAATTAAAAATAAATAAATCGATTCAGACGTAAAAATATCCTGATTATTGACGGCATATCCAATTGTTACCGGCAAAGCTCCTGGAACAGCGCCTGGCACTGCAGCAAAAATCCATTTAGGTTTCCATAACAATGTGTAAATTCCGTTGTACAAAACAACAGATACGACCGCCAAAATTCCCGCCATCATCGACTGGGCAAACAACATATTAATACCAATAAACAACATGCTGACCGATAAAATGGCGGCCGCTAAAGGCTTGATTTTACCACTGGCAATAGGACGAGTTTTTGTTCGAGGCATTTTTTGATCCAACTTCCATTCTTGAACTTGGTTTAAGGCCAAGCTTCCTGAACTCAAAAAATACAATCCACCCACAAAATAAATTAAATGTTTAGGATCAAAAGTCGATTCAATAAGAAAGCCGGTGGCATATCCTGCGACACCGGCTAGAAGAACAAATATAACAATCCCAAATTTTGTCAGCTGCGAGTATGTTTTAAACACTTTATAAGACTGAGTTCACTTGGATACGAGAATAAATATCCATAACGCTGATCAAGAATAATAATAACAAAAAGAAAAATCCAGAAGCAAAAATAATTCTGTTTGATGGTCTGTCATATTTTAAATGCATGAACCAAGCTAAAACCAAGAATGCTTTCACACCTGCAATCAAGAAAGCAATAATCGGAGCCAAGGGCCCCAAGTATTGTCTGATTGAATGGAATCCAATTGTTAAAAAAGTTAAAATAAATAAAGCAGCTGCTACCTTCAAGTAAGTGCTTAGTGGCGTAATGTGATGTTCTGAGTGATTGTTTGCCATATTTTGCTCCTATCCTACTAAGTAAAGTAATGGGAATAAGAAAATCCAGATTAAATCGACGATGTGCCAGAAAATACCAACACCCTCAACAGCCGTATAATAATTAGGTTTAAAATCACCACGTGCACATCTAAACAGACACCATGTGATTAATCCCATACCTAATAATACGTGAATACCGTGCAAACCAGACATACAAAAATAGAATCCAAAATACAGACCTAAATTCGAGCTAACGACTGGCTTTTCACCGATCGAAGCTAAATGCTCGTTCAAAAATGGTAAATTTAACATGTTCCCAGGAAAAATTCCCATGTGGAATTTATGCGTGTATTCAAAGTATTTAATAACCATAAAAATCGCGCCACATAGAACTGTAACAGCCAAAGCCCAAACAGCTTTTTTCATCTGATTCATTTGGCAAAAGTAAATCCCTAATGCCATCGTAAAAGAAGAAAAGATAAGTACGAGTGTATTTACGAAACCCAATCTCCAATCCAAGAAACGCGCGCCTTCAGCAAACATTTCAGGATATTTCATGTGGTAAATTGCGTATCCAACAAATAAGCCACCGAACATTAAGATTTCAGTAACCATGAACAACCAAATACCTTCTTTGGCTGAAACGAATTGATGGTCTACATCTCTGTAGTGTTCCTGAACAGGAACGCCGTCTATAATTCTACTTGTACTCATAAGGCCCCGCAGTTACGACTGGTTCGTGATCAAAATTGTGAACACTTGGAGGAGAATCCGCTTCCCACTCAAGAGTTTTAGAGCCCCATGGATTTTTTGGAGCTTTTTGACCTGAAATTAATCCATTAATAATTGTATATAATCCGAACAAGAATCCGATACCAATCAACCAAGAACCGACTGTTGAAATTCTGTTAAGTGGTTCGTAAGCTGGAATATAATCGAAATAACGTCTTGGCATTCCCATCGCGCCCAAAATGAATTGAGGGAAGAATGTCACGTTGAAACCGATAAAGATAAATACCCATGATAATCGAGCCGTTGATTCGTTATACATTTTTCCAAACATTTTAGGAAACCAGTAAAAGAAACCACCCATGATCGCCATCAAAGTACCACCCACCATCACATAGTGGAAATGCGCCACTACGAAATAAGTATCATGGAAGTGAACGTCAACAGCCGTGACTGCCAACATAATTCCCGTCACACCACCGATAGCAAACAAGAATAAAAATCCTAATGCATATAACATTGGAGTTCTAAATTCGACTGAACCTTTGTACAAAGTCGAAATCCAGTTGAACATTTTAATCGCTGTAGGAACACCGACTAACATTGTTAAGAAAGAAAATACGATACCAGCTACTTCTGACTGTCCCGATACGAACATATGGTGACCCCATACGAAAAACGAAACAGCTGCGATACCTAATGAAGAATAAGCAATCGCTGTATAACCGAAAATTGTTTTCTTTGAAAACGTCGTGATCAGCTCAGAGATAATACCCATCGCTGGTAAAATCATGATGTAAACTGCTGGATGCGAATAAAACCAGAAAAAGTGCTGGAATAAAACCGGGTCACCACCCAATTTTGGATCGAAAATACCGACACCGAAAGCTCTTTCCATAACTAATAATAATAATGTAATACCTAAAACCGGAGTCGCTAAAACTTGGATAATCGCTGTCGAGTACAAAGACCAAACAAACAACGGCATACGATACATTGTCATACCAGGCGCTCTTAATTTGTGAACAGTTACGATAAAATTAAGACCTGTTAAAATTGAACTCATACCCATAATAAAAGCCGCAACAACCATCATCGAAACAGCTGTTCCAGTACGGATTGAATAAGGAGTATAAAATGTCCAACCTGTATCAACACGAGTTGTAAACATCGTAGCGATTGCTAGAGCAGCACCTAACATTAAACAGTACCAGCTGGCTAAATTTAATTTCGGAAACGCAACGTCCTTTGCACCAATTTGAAGCGGCAAGAAGAAGTTACCTAAAATTGCTGGAATCCCCGGAACGATCACCATGAAAACCATAATCGCACCGTGATAAGTTAAAACCTGATTGTAAATATCACCGTTTGCCAAAATCTGACCTACGTTTGCTGTTGTATTGGCTGCAAATAATTCTCCTCTCAGTAACAAAGCCGCGATACCGCCGACTAAAAAGAAAAACATCACAGTTACGAAATATAAAATACCGATACGTTTATGATCCAAAGTTGTTAACCAAGACCACAAACCTTTTTGTACATTGATATAATTAGAACCCTCTGGTGCGTGTCCCATTTTTGACCCCTTACTTTAAACCTTTAATATATTCAATTAAGGCATTAACTTCGACTTCAGATAACTGACCTTGGAAAGCTGGCATCGCCGAGCGCGGTCCGAAACCTTTTACGATTTTAGCTTGTGAATTCAGAATTGATTCTCTTAAGTAATTCTCGTCTGCAGTAACTTTTGAACCATCCATCATTTCATGATCAGCAAGTCCAAATAATTTATACATTGTAGGACCAACTTTAGCAGCCGGGTTGTCCACGTTGTGGCAAGACGCGCACGCGCGAGTTTGGAACAACTTAGCTCCGCGCTCTGCCAGCGGCAATGTTGAAACTTCAGATTCAGCCGTTAACCATTTATCGAAATCTTCCTGAGATACAACACGTAATTTAGTGATCATACCCGAGTGAGATGTTCCGCAAAATTCTGTACAGAATACATGGAAATCACCCATTTTTTCTGCGCGAAACCATAAATCTGTATAACGACCTGGAACCGCATCTTGTTTGATACGGAAACTCGGTACATAGAATGAATGGATCACATCGTCAGCTGTTAAAATGATACGAACATCGCGTCCCACAGGAACAACAACTTCGTTCGATTTAACACCATTTTTATACTCGGAAACCCATGCCCACTGTTTACCATTGACGTGAATTTCTAAAGCGTCTTTTGGCATCGAGCGCATATCGTGATAAATCACCCAGCCCCATGCAAATACGATCAAGAAAATAATCAATGGTACAACTGACCACAGAATTTCCAAACGTGTATCGTGAGTAATATAAGCCGTCTTATCATTAGGTGATTGACGTTTGTATTTAACAACGAAATACAACATACCACCGATAAGGATCACGCAGGAAATCAAGCTGGCAACAAGTAGAAAACCGTAAAGGTTATCGACATGCTTTGCAATCTCAGTTCCTTGCGTGGGCATGAAAGATTCTGCAAACGCAGAATGAGTTAAGATTTTTTGAACTAACAACCATAAATTCATGGCTACACCTTCTCTCTTCTTGATCTAAATAAAACAGGCAACAACCAAATACCCAAAATCAGCACAGTGACAGCTCCACCCAGTTGAACAACTCGGAAAGCTTGCAAACCGTACTTTGATTGATGTTGGTCGTACTTAAAACAATATAAAATAACTGAATCGACTAAATTACCGACTTTGCCACGAGCCGTTTCGTTCAAAGCCAATTTCATGTCGCGCGGATCAAATTCGACGCCGTGTAAATAACGAGTCACTTTACCTTCTGGTGAAATCATAATTGCAGCCGATGCATGAGACCATTCACCTGCTTGTTCATTCCAGCGAAATTGAAAGCCGACTTGCTTCATTAATTGATCGATTGTGGACTGAGGCGCTGTGATAAAATGAAAACCATTTTCAGTCCCAGGGCGACCGTACATTTTCATGTAGTTTTCTTTTTTCTTTAAACCCAAGTCAGGACCCTCTTTGCCATCAAAACTAAATGCGATGACTTCGAATTTTTCACCAGGATTCCAATCAATTTTTTTCAATGCTTCAACAACACCGTTAAAGTGAAAACTGCAAAGCCCAGGGCAGGCATAATACATCGGACTAAGCATCACAGGTTTGTGTTTTGTAAAATAAGTCGACAATGGAACAGTTTGCCCCTGTTCATTCACAACAGGTAAATTCAAATCAATGGTTTCACCGATTTTTTCAACAATCGTAACACCTTTTAACTCTTCGGGTAATACAGAGGAATTTTGAGGCTCCTGTTTACCAGTGTAGGTAGGCGTTCCGCGCGCAGATGTCGACTGCGCCGAAGCGGCTGTACAAATTAAAAATAAAAGGCTGAAGACGATTTTATTCATTCAACTAATCAGCTGTACTTGCAAAAGCAGCCACTTCTTCTTTTGTATCTTTAGATTTATTGTTAGTGATGGATTCAATAAAGTGAACCAAAGCCCAACGTTCAAATGGTTTTAGTTGGTTTTTGAAAGCCGCCATTTGAGTGCCTGCTATTCCTGTTTGTAAAACTTTATAATGCGCAATTAAACCAGCGCCTTGTTTCCATTGGCCTTCAACTAAGTTTCTTGCATTTGGTAAACCACCCACTAAATCGCCTTTTTCACCGTGGCACATAGCACAGTTTTGTTTGTATAACTTAGCTCCGGCTACAAGAATATTGTCATTCGAAACCCATGGTTCTTTTTCAGATGCTAAATCATATTTCGGAGCATCTGCTGCAGCAGGTTCTATGACATTTTCACCAAGGTCGACGCCTTTTTGGATAAAAGATACATAAATGAAAAATGCAGCTACAAATACGACCGAGCCCAAAAGCGCAGTCAAACCACCACGGTTATGAAAATCTTGATTTTCAGACATGAACACTCCTTAACGAGTTTTTATTCAAATTGTTATGCGTTGTTTATATATAACCTATATATATTGATCAATCAATAAACTAGACCAATCCCAGTCTAGAGCAATGAGCCTTTCTGTGGCATTATAAGAAGTGTGCGAACATACAATCGTTCTTTTTTTAAAAAACTTTTTTTAATTGCCATAGTTTCAGCTCAGTTTAGCTGTAAAAAAGGGCAAACTTTCAAGTTTGGCGATCAAGATTTGTTTGCTTTTGGTGCACAAGACTCTTGCCACTTCAATCGCAACAATATGGGTGTTCGTATTTCTTGGAAAAATTCCACACCGGTAACGTTATTGATTCACAGATCAGTCCCTGAAAAATTTGACCAGGACATTATTTCAGCAGGCCAGAGATGGAATTCAGCACTGGGACGGTCGATTTTAACAGTACGTCGGGATAATTCTCTGGAAAACTCGCCGGGCAAAGACGGACTGAATATTATTTACTGGCAAACCAGCTGGGAAGGGTCCACCAAAGAACAGGCCCGCACATCCACTTCTGTCGATATCAGTAAAATCATTGATGCTGACATCAAAATAAATGCTCAAAATTTTGCCTATTCACTCACGGCGGCCGGAGCTATACCTTCACAAATCAATTTGGAAAGCTTGATGGTTCATGAAATGGGTCACGTGATTGGACTGACTCATTTCGAAGAAGACGGAGTTATGCAACCGCAACTGCCAGCCAGTAAATTGCGCCTGTATCCGTCGAATTATGAACAAACAGAGGTAGCATGTGAATACTAAAACTATGAAATTACTTGTATTTTCATTAACATCTATTGCTGTTTTAGGTTGGATCGGATGGAGCGTTTACCAAAAAAGTGAACTTCAAAGCCGACAGATCGCAGAGGCTAAAAGTAAATCCGGACTGAATTTGACTGATAAACAAGCTGAAAAATGGACTGTCGTAGAAAAATTTAATTTGCGCCAAAACAACGAAGGTCTGCAAATTGAAATCCCCCATGCACTGGACCTTTGTCAGGATCAAGAAAGCATTCACTTTGTTTTTAAGGCTTATGAAATTGCGTTTGCCGGCAACAATCCCCGCATCACGTACAGCCTTTCATGTCAAACGATCGAATCAAATATGTTCAACTTGCTGTCCTTCAAAGACTTTACAGCTGTTAATGATAAAAATTCAATTCGCACAAATGGTGGCTATTTGCGATCTTCGCAAATTTATACTGACGAGGCCTTTCCAGAATCCTGGTTGCTTTCAGAAATTCAAATCGTAGGTCTTAATGGATTTATTATCAACGAGTACGAAATTCAAAAGGGGTTCGGACAAAATTTTGAATTTAAAATTCACTAACTATTTTTCAAATGTGATTTTTTCAGTGATATCAATATTTTTAACTTTTTCTGCAGCTGGCTTGTTAGTCGATGGCTTGGCAGAATGAGTCTGCGCCGGTTGGCTGACTTCACTTTTCTCGATGGGCTCTGGAGCATATTGAGCTTTGATCTTTTTTTGCAATTTTTTAAGACGGCCTTCCAAAGACAGATTTTTTTCCATTTGATCTAAACTTTGATTTTCCTGACGAATATACTTCCGCGCTCCGGCCTGGCCTTTTTCTGGAAAGCGATAATGAAATTCTTCTAATAATTTATTATATTCCTTCGTCAACTCTTGCAGCTTTTCGTGCTGAGTGTTCAAGTTCGCAATTTCTGCCGGTGATATAGATCCTTCTACGGAACGCTTGGCTTTCAGCAATTCAGTCACAATTTTTTCCTGATTGTCTAACTTCCCTTTTTGCTTACCCAGTTCCGCCTGAATTTTTGTCCACTCATCGTTTTGCGATCCTGAAAAATCCTGTGGCGCTTTTTCTTTAGGTGGCTCGCTATTAGCCAAAGCCATTTGAAATTGAAAACTGAGTACAAATAAAAAAACGAACTTAAACATTTTGTGTCCACTTCATTTCGATATCTAAAAACTGAATTCGACGAGCCACTACAAAAGCCTGCACAGCCGTTAAATTTTTTAATTCGCACTGACCGCCTTTAATAAAACCGACAACATCCTGTGGCAACCAACCTAATTTTGAATCTTCCAAAGCTTCACGAAATAACATCATAATTTCTTTTGAATCCAAACCAGAAACCAGCAAGTCATATGTCACAGCTCCAGCAACCGATTCATTTTGATTTGCAAAATCTGTGATTTCATTAACGACAGAGCTCAGGCTGGAATGAGGCATTTGCATCGCAGTCGGCATCGAAAACGGATTTTCAGAAGACTGCGATAAAGTTGATAAATCAAAACCGGAATTCATTTCAGAATCAGCTGTGGCTGCGCCCACATCAGCAACAACACCCGCATCCGCCGATTCACCTTGTTGGCTCATCAGATCAAATTCTGATAGGACGGGTTGCTCGCTGACCTCCATGGAAGGTTGTGAAAAGGAAGCTGTTTCAGGATTCGATGCCGATTCAGCTGGAGATAAGCTTTGATCATTGGACTGATAAGGATCTGGAATTGTCGCTGACATATCACCAAATTCAGGCTGTCCGTTCATATCAATGAAATAAACAGCCATACACTTGGGACACGTGTACATCGATAAATATTGAGCCTCTGTAACTGGAACATCAGAATGACATTGTGGACAATTCACTCTGCACTCCTTTCTTTACTTTTGGCGGCGACGTTCTGCACGATTCAATGGCTTGTCGCTTTGGCGCGAAGGACCAGCGACCATACGACGCTTTTGCGGAGCCGCTTCCGCTGCCGGAGCAGCCGATTCACCGGCACCATCTAAATCTGAAAATTGCTGAATATTTTCATCCGGAGCCGTGTAATTTAATTCATCTAAATCCGCTTCTTCGGGACGCATTTTTTCTAATGCTTCTTCGGCGCCTTCGGCAACCAATTGGACACGCATTAATTTTTCAACTGTTTCAGATTTGATAATTGTATTTAAATGATCAAACGCACGGAAAGCTTCTTTTTTGTACTCGATCAAAGGATCTTTCTGGGCATAACCACGCAAGCTGACGCCTTCTTTGATTTTATCAATCGTATACAAATGTTCTTTCCAGCGCATATCAATCGCATTCAACATAATCATCTTGACGATCTGCTCAAAGAAAGGACCCATTGATTGTTTTTGATGATCATAAATCTTTTTTACATTTTCAGTAATCGCCACTTGAACTTGTTCCGTGCTGGTCATTGCAGAAACATCTAATTTGAATCCAAATTGCTGAATTAAATTGTTATTCAAACCTTCTACATTCCAATCACTTGGTTTGCTGCCGTCCGGTAATGTTGTATCCAAAATAACCGATACAACGTCACCCAGCATATCCAGAACTGTTCTTTCCAGATCTTTACCTTCTAAAATATTACGGCGCATTTTATAAATCGCATTACGCTGCTGATTCATCACATCATCGTAATCAAGCAAATGCTTACGAATATCAAAGTTATGACCTTCGACTTTGCGCTGAGCGCCCTCGATCGCATTCGTCACCATTTTATGTGTGATTGGTTCGTCTTCGGGAATATTCAACATTGTCATAATTTTTTGAATTCTTTCACCGTTGAAAATTCTCATCAAATTATCTTCGAGCGATAAATAAAATTTAGATTCACCTGGATCACCTTGACGACCCGAACGACCACGCAACTGATTATCAATACGACGTGATTCATGACGTTCAGTACCGATGATATACAATCCACCAGCAGCCAAAACTTCTTTTTTCTCGGATTCACACTGCGATTTAAATTTTTGAACAGCTTCTTGAAATTCAGGTGATTCTTCGTTGCCAACGGCTTTCTTGGCTAGAACTTCTGGATTACCACCTAAAACGATATCGGTTCCACGACCGGCCATATTAGTCGCTATTGTAATTGCGCCTTTCCGACCTGCCAAAGCAACAATTTCAGCTTCGCGTTCGTGATGTTTCGCATTTAAAACATCGTGTTTGATTCCTTCATTGCGCAAATATCTAGAAATCGCTTCTGATTTTTCAATTGATGCTGTACCAACTAGGACGGGTTGTCCTTTGGCGTGACGTTCACGAATGTCTGCGACGATCGCTTTGTATTTGGCATTTTCTGTTTTATAAACAATATCCTCAACATCGCGACGCTGAATCGGTCGATTTGTTGGAATCACATTCACATCCAAATTGTAAATCTTTTTAAACTCAACAGCTTCCGTGTCCGCTGTTCCCGTCATACCTGACAACTTGTCGTACATTCTGAAATAATTTTGAAATGTGATCGATGCCAAAGTCTGATTTTCATTTTTAACTTCAACTTTTTCTTTCGCTTCGATGGCCTGATGTAAACCATCGCTCCAACGACGTCCCGGCATTAAACGACCTGTGAACTCATCAACTATCACGATTTCACCGTCTTTGATCATATATTCAACGTCAAGACGATATAAATTGTGAGCGCGAATAGCTTGATTCACGTGATGTAAAATTTCGATATTTGCCGGATCGTACAAGTTGTCCAATTTTAATAATTTTTCAACTTCTAGATTTCCTTCATCAGTTAATGTTGCGGATTTAGATTTTTCTTCGACTTTGAAATGAATATCACGTTTCAAAAAAGGAATGATTTTATCAATCACATAATACTTGTCCGTAGACGCTTCCGCAGGACCTGAAATAATGAGTGGCGTTCTGGCCTCGTCAATTAAAATCGAATCACATTCATCGACAATCGCAAAATGAGGTTTTCGCTGAACGTATTCGGCCAAATCAAATTTCATATTATCACGAAGGTAATCAAAACCTAATTCGTTGTTCGTGGCATAAGTAATATCACAATTGTAGGCAGCACGTCTTTGATCGTCGGTTAAACCGTGAACAATAATCCCAGTTGTTAAACCCAACCAACCATACAATTGCCCCATCCATTCCGCATCACGGCGAACCAAGTAATCATTCACCGATACAACGTGCACGCCTTTACCAGTCAGGGCGTTTAAATAAACAGGCAATGTGGCTACTAAAGTTTTACCTTCACCCGTTCTCATTTCTGCGATCGATCCACGATTCAAAACGATCCCACCGATCATTTG
>DALYIB010000020.1:554-20623 GCA_031970595.1 Pseudobdellovibrio sp. | reverse complement strand
TGGTGGAGGTGCCGGGAGTTGAACCCGGGTCCGCAAGTGATTCACAGAAAGGCGACTACATACTTAGTTCGTATTTTAGTTTGCCGGCGGGACCTCTACGAACAAAATTCCCGACGACACTCCCCGAGTAACTCTTAAGTCTGTACGCTCGAGAAACTCATACAGACCGATCCGACATTAATGACGGAACTTAAATCAACATCGGCGATTCACCTAAGTTCCGTAGCAGAACTAAGCTGCTAATGCGTAGTTATCGTTTGAAACTACAAAAGTGCACGTTTTTAACAGGGTCCTCATGCGCCCCGGTATGCTCCTTTTGCTTCACAACCCACGTCGAAGCCAGTACACCCCCACGATCAGTTTTTCCACAAATTGATTCCATGATTATCGCCCGCTTTTGATTGAAACAAAAGCATTATTATTTTTAAGTTTTTACTCTAAATCTGACAGATAATTTCACTTTTATGTCAAAAAAATCTGAAAAAACAGGTGGTGTCAGTTCAATCGTAACAATTGCTGCGACATATAAGTCATAGTGCTAAACTACAGAACTTTATGATTTAGATCATCTTTCAGAGTGAGTTATCAACCGAATCCACAGAGTTATCCACATTTTTGCGGAAAATTCGGGCGCAAAATGACTCTGTTTTGTAATTTAAGAATTTTAAATTAGATGGCTGTTTGTTTATTAAATTATAGGCAGCTTAAATTTTGACTGTAACAATAATAACTAAGCATCAAAAATTTTTGATGGATTCGTCACTGGAAACAACTGCAAATTCAACTGATAAACACGCTCGCCTTTGGATTCCATACGAGCAATTGAATTTTCTTTGTGCAATGATTTTCTCATTTGACGTAATTTAAAACGAATTTCTTCGAATTCTTTTTCTGTTAACGACAACGTTAACGAACCAAATTCACGTTCGTTCGCACCGTCTTGGTATAACGATTCCAAACCCAAATACATTAACTGCATTTGCAATTTACGAATCAATGCCGTTGGAATTTCATCCGGCGCATCTGTTGACTGACCTTTTGAAATTTTTCCGGTTTCGATATCTTTGTTCAATTCCCCCGTCATGATCAATTGATCCAACGCCTGGGTAATTTCTGATTCAGAAGCTTTGCCACGCAATAATTTTTTTAATTGCGGAATTTCAAATGAAACTCCCTCTTGGTCGCACAAAGCATAAATAATCCAACCAATCCAATTCGGAACTTTTTCAAAAACACGACGATCTAATTCGCCTTCTTTTAATTTTCTTTCAACACGGTATTCAGACAATTTCTTCAAAGCCATGTTGCGATCCGCAGGATCTTCTTCTTGGTTGAAAATAACGAGCATTTTAAATTCATCCCCCTGGGCTTTGTTAAAACCACAAGCGCGACTGAATTTGGAAACCATATCCATCGACAAATTTCGTTTGCCTTCGATAATCATTTTTAAATAATTCGGCGATTTAATATCCGCCGCCGCCGAAAAAATCGCATACGTATACGGACGCAAAGAATTTCGAGTCTGATCCTTTTTAAAGCGGTAAAAATCAGCTAAAAATAAACGATAATCCATGTAATCTGATAAAACAGGCGACAATACAGAACCCATTGAATTTGTTGATTTTTGATTTAACTGACTTAGCTGGTTTTCCATATTTTACCCCTTCAAAAAGCACCTCTTAATTTTATTCACGAGGCGCTTGGTCTGACAACATGATTATTGAATTTCGATCGAATTATTTGCTGCGTGCCGAAACGAATCTCTGCACGCAGCTTTTTTTAGGATCGGATGGAACTATCTGGATAAACGGATCAAAACTCTTTCGATCGTCATGTTTCCACGAGTACGCAATACTAAACTGTCAGCACCCTGACCCAACACCGGACGTTGATTTAAAAATAAAATCTGTGACTGAGCATAGCTGGAACTGAACTGTACAGAACCTTGTGTGAAACTGTTCACCATTAATTCAGCTGTCGCCACATTGTAATCCGCACGTGCCGTGATTTCGATGCTTTCGATTCTGTAACCACGGTATCTGTACATATCAATGTACGAAGTCAAATCCACGCGATCTGTTCCGTAAACTGTTCTGAAAATATTCAAATCAATTTGTTCACTGCCATATCCTGGATCATAACCACCAGAACCATTATTCGTGATTTCAATTTCGATCACATCAATGATCGTTGAACCACTGATCGCCAACTGAACTGACTGAGCCGTTTGACCCAAGACAATTCTTTGTGCGGGATATAAACTGATTTGGTAACCAGGATTTCTTTGATCCGCAACAATACGACCGTCCACAAGTAATTGTGCAATCGTTGTTGATGAACTGTTCGGACGAGTTTGTGCGCGAACAGAAACAATTTCCCATCCACGGTATCTTGAATCCAATCCTGCTAATTCACGAAGTGGTAATCTTTCGTTACGAACAGAACGATTCACGTAAATACGTTTCACATCATTGTAACCATATCCTGGATCATTCGGATAATTCGGATATCCTGGATTTGGATCATACGGACTTGGATCTGTTGGGTACGGATAAGGTGGCTCGTGCGGACGTGGTGGGCGCGGCGGACGATTCGGTCCATGACCTGGATAACCTGGGTAGCCTGGATAGCCCGGGCCGTAACCTGGATTTTGACCGACGTTATCATTTGGTGGCGGTTCGTGCGGACCATGTCCCGGTTGATTTGAATTATAATGTCCATCATGGCTGTGATAATCACATGGATATGAATGACCCCAATCACAACGGCAATATTGCGGTGGGTTTGGTTGCGGTGACGGATGGCCACCACCATTGCCCGGTACTAAATAAGCCTGGGCACTGATCGAAGTTATTGAAAATACTAACAATAACGTCTTTGATAATGCTGATTTCATAAAATTCCCCCTTAGGATTTCGTTTTCACCTAAGGGGTAAAGCAATCAGCAGGCCGAAAATTTCAGAGTTATTCTGACTCTGTTTTTCTGTATTGAATTAGAAAAACGGAATCGCTTTTTCAAATTTGCTGATTTCATCAGCAGACAAAGTCGGTTTTTGAACGCGCGATAAATCAACGAAAACTTTTGAATCTGTTGGATTCGAAGAAAAAGACATCATCAATTTCAACTGACCTAAACCATTGTTCGCGATCAACTTCACTTCTGATACAGCTTGCGCTAACGAAGTTCCGTATTGTCCTGCAAGGGCTGACAAATCATAACTTTTTGATAAATCCGTTACGCGCGCCACAGGAAAAGACAATTTCGTTCCTTTTTCTGGAGCCATCAATGGAACGCTTAGTCCCACCATGTTCTGATCCGCCGCCATCATCATGATGCCCATACCTGAACGACCGTTTAAAATTTCAAACGATGACACTTGTGTGTAATCCATTTTTTGATTCGTGACGACACCCGTTGTTTTATTCAAGACATAACTATTCCACAATTCAAAATTCGCATTCACCGCTAAGGCTGGATTTTTATAGATAATAAAATTTTGATCGGCGTATGAATTTCTGAAAATCACGCGCGCATAAGCACCAGAAAATTTAATTTTTGCATAAGCATTTTCACAACCACCATCTGTATCTGTACATTTTAAAAATCCACCTTGGAATTCCAACATTCCCGGTTGCTGTTCAGCTGTTAAATCCATTTTTGTTCCTGCATCAGTGGCTTTTAATTTGTAATTTCGAACAGCGCCGTTTTCATCAACAACCACTTCAACAAAAATATCACCTGTCGAAGCCACACGTTTCAATTTGGCAGAAATAATAGCCTTCGCTAAATTCGAATTCATTTTTTGTTGTTCGGCATTGACTGTTGTCGACAGCTTGCGGAAATAAGCCATCAAACCATCACGACCCGCACTGGTATAAAATAATTTATCTTTTGCAGATTGACCGCCGGTCTTTGCAGCTTCGGCTTCCGAAAAAGTTAAACCCACAGCTGAACTTTCTTTGGATTCAGCTAATGGTGGACGTAATACGCTGGAACCACCGGCTTGTTGTTCTGCCGAAGAATTATTTTCAGAACCGACATTCGATCCATCACGAATTTCTGTTTCACTTGAACGTGATCCCGGGCGTCCCGTTGGCGCTGCTGGCAATGGAGCTTCGATTTCAGAAGGAGAATCTAATTGAGTATCACCCGCTTGGGTCGGAGCAGGAGCTCCGTTATTTTCAACAACAGGAGGTTGTTCAGTTGTCGAAACAGGTTCAGGTGCTTTTTCAGTTTTGCTTTTGCCACAAGAACTGAAAGTCAAAGCAGTCAATACTGTCATTGATAACAACAAACCTGTTTTAGTCATCGTCATCATTTTATAGCTAGAATTTTTTCCAGAATTTTTCATTGAAAAACCTCTTTTTATATTTTTTGTTCAACCAGAACATAAGCAAGGCCAAGACCACATTTAAATCGGCCAAAAACCAACTGGTTGAATTAGACACAGTTTTCAAGTCCTTTTGATTGTAATTTTTTTCAGATCGTTCGCGAGTTCGTCGCTGTTGAATAGGCTTTTCCAGCTGCTATTGTACCGATTCAAAATAACAAACTACGACCCAACGTCAGTTTTATAAACAGTCCCTTGTTGCTAAAACAAATATATCGATTTTAAGTATCGTTTGCCTTGGTTTCCGTGTTGCAAACAAAGGCCATGGATCAAACCCATAACCAGAACGTTTAAAAGGAGTCCCCTCATGAAAAAAGCCCTATTTGTAACCGCGTTATTAATGTCATCATTATCGATGGCAGCCGCTGCTAAATCAAAAACACTACTTGAATATAAAGTCGGAGTTTTCTTTGCGCCTCCGGGATATGCCGGTACATATACCAAACAATTAACAGCTGACGGTAAAATTTCTTGTGTGGATAACAAAGGAAATACAGTTGTTGTTGCGACCTTAGCTAAGGACGTTGTTAAAAAAGTAACTGCACAAATCGAAACAATCAGTGGAGAACTTGAAGGCGATGACAGCGGACCTGCTTGTATGGATGCGCCATCGACATCAATTAACGCTATCAAAGCCAACGGCGAAAAAATCCAAATCAAAGCTGTTATGAACTGTAAAGAAAAAGTGAATTATTCAGCCTCTGATTTGATTTCTTTGGGTACAGCTTTAAATACAATTTGCTCAGTCAGATAAGTCCCTATAGATTAAGCGGAGAATGACGACATCAAAGACCGAGTCTTTTTTAAATCTGAATCCGCATTTAATTTTGGAATGCGTTGAAAAACATGGTTTTCGTCCTACGGGTGAACTGTTGCAGTTAAACTCGTATGAAAACCGTGTTTTTGATGTTCGCTTGGAACCGGGCACTGACCAACCCGCTTCGTTAATCGCCAAATTTTATCGTCCCAATCGTTGGTCAGAATCCACTTTATTAGATGAACATTTATTTGAACAAGAGCTGAAAAACGAAGGTCTTTCAGTCGCAGTTCCCTATTCTTTAAAAAATAATTCGACTCGCACCGATTCCACAGTCGATCAAATCAATGGGATTTATTATACTTTTTTTGAAAAAATTCGCGGGCGCCTGCTGCAGGAAATTACGCCGAATGAATTTTTAAAAATCGGTCGATGGATGGCGCAATTACATAACATTGGTGAAACCCAAATTGCGAAATCACGCCCCACACTGGGACCAACAGCCGATGATAAATGGACACTTCTGGAAAACATGTATCCCCATGTTGCTCCTGAAATTCGTGATACTTATTTTGACTTGGCCGAAGATCTGTTCCAGCAGCTGGATCAGGCCTTATCTGATGTTAAATATTTGCGTATTCATGGCGATCTTCATCGCGGTAATATCTTAGAATCCCCGGAAGGGTTTGTGGTTGTGGATTTTGATGACTTTGTCAACGGACCAGCGATCCAAGATGTTTGGATGCTGATGCCCGATGAAAATTTTCAGGAAACACCCGAATTCGAAAGTCTTGTTACGGGTTACCAAGAACTCCGTCATTTTCCTAAACACGAACTCAAATTGATTCCCTTTTTACGAGCCTATCGGATGATTTCATATGCTGGCTGGATTCTGAACCGCTGGTCGGATCCCAGCTTTCCTCGTATTTTCCCCGAATTTGGAACTTATAAATACTGGGCTGAACAAACTGAAAATATAAAAAAAATAGCCTACACATTGTAAGCTATTTTTATTTATTCTATTTATTCTTTCGAACTGTGATTATTTTTTATCTTGATCTTTGTTACGCTGTTCGATTTCAAGTTTTCTGAAATCAGATTTCATTTTATCGCGTTCTTTATCTGTTGAATTGGCTTTTTTGATATCTGCTTCTGTTGCTAAATGCAGTCCCAATGCTTTTTTCAACATCGCGATATCTACTTTGCCAGCTGATAAATTCGAACACGCCAACTGCTGCATCACACCTGCGGATGATTCATCGCCTGTTTTAACTTCCAGTACCATTCCCAAAGCGTTGATTTCAGAATCTGTGTATTTTTCGACTTTTTCAGAGTAATCAATAATTTTCGCTGTGATTTTTTCTTTGCTAGATAGCTCTGTCGAAGTTCCCACGAAAGAACAAATTGTTTTCTTTTGACGATACAATTCTTTCATTTCTGCAGCGCCTGATTTAATCACACCGTCAACGATATAGGATTTAAAATCCAGATTAGATGGCTTTAACATATCTGCCATTTCAGCTGACATAATCAATGTCGCTTTTTTGAAAGCATCACTCGAGCTTTCTTTACGCATTTTTTCTTCTTGGGCGGCTTTTGCATAAGCGTTGTCCTCAGAAGTCGCTTTTTTCAAATTCGCTCCCACAGCTTGACAGCCGCGATTCATCACATCCCAGCGTAATGAATTTTCTGGATTTTTATTTTTATCATCACGCAAGCAAGCTTTATCTGATTCTTTGTCTAATAATTTTTGAATTTCATCACACTTTTCTAAAAATAATTTGCCGCTTTCTTTGATTTTATCGACAACAAATTCGTCTTTGTTCGTAATCGCATTTTTTTGAATCAAAGTTTTATATAGCTGCATTTGACTGTCCCAGGCCTGCAAAGTTTCAGCACTGCAAACTTTCAAATTCGCAGTATTGATATTATTTTGAATTTTATTATTTTGCAGACCCTGTTGACCATTTTGTCCGTTCGCCGTGCCGGTATTGGCTCCGCTATTGGTTACCTTGGTTCGAACAGCTGCTTTTTCGTCTTTTTTAGCACAATTCACCAAGCTGAACGAAGTCACTAATAGTGCGGACATTAAAAAAGTCGTTGGATTTTTAAACTTGTTCGAAGTCATAGGTTCTCCTTTAATTTTTTTCATCACTGTTATGTATTACAAAAACATAACCAGTCTCGATATGAAACAACGACAGACATTGTATTCGTTTATGCATTTGCAACCAGCTAACACCTCATTCAAATCAAATATAAGCTGTTGATGTTTTTGACAGCTGTCTGGATAGCAATAGCAAAAAGTAACGAAAGCTGTGATTGTCTGTCTGTTCTGCCGATAGGGTTTCAGAGTGAGATTCATTAATTATTTCGTTATTTTAAGTTTAACTTGGATGGTTCCTGTCGCGGTTTTTGCTGACGATTGTGATCGCTGCGAACCCATGGCCGAAGTCAGTGTGTCGAACAAAGGTTTAGCACGAATGATCGAAGTATCCATGAAAGAAAATCTTAAATTATTTAATGAAACAGTTAAAAAAAGATCTGGATTTCGTGATTTAAAATTAGATCGCAGCCAATGTAAAAAGCAAACCATTCAACAAGCCTATAAAGCCAAAGACACTTGTTATGGATTGCCGCAATTGGATGATGGCTTGGGTATTGGGGGCGATACAATTTTGCGTCCTTTCAGCGCTGAAATATCTGGTTTAAATTTAAATCAACTTGAATTGGCGATGGATCGACCTGTCACCTGCACCAATTTGAAATGTCAGTTTGAAATCGGACTTAAAAAATTAGATGTCAGTGGACAATTTCGCATGGACTATTCAGATAATCAGGAATCGTTTATTCCTCCTTCGCAACTGCGTCTGAGCACAGGTCAAAACGTGAATTTAAAATTGTCGGGCGAAATCAATGTGGATCCTAAAACTGGTAAACTGAATGATTTAGTTTTTCTGAATGAAAAAAAATCACAGCTGACCTATGGCCCTGGCAGTTTACATTTTGACATGTCATTGAATAAGCCTTTTGCTTCCGAAGCTGACAAAAAAAAGAAATACGCCAATGCCTATCGGCGAATTATGTCGGCCACAAAAATTAATAACCAACTGATCGACCAAAGCTATGAAATGGCGATATTTCAAATGACCGTGGCCGCCAGAAAAAAAATTGATCCCGATTTAAAAAAGAATTTCAGCGAAGTCGCTAAACAGGCCGATCAAATCGTCGAAGAACAAATTCGTTCGCAATACGGATCCAAAGCCGCATTTAAAAAATCAATCAGTGATATTGCTTGGCCGAACCCTCAGGACGATGATGCCATTTTAAAATTTATGGCCGATCCCCCAAAAGAAATTTATCATTTAACCTCTGTCACGGATCGATTGGATCGTGTTGGATTATATGCCATGGCAGAAAATGCAGGCTACACCAATGATCATGCGTATATGTTTGCGTTTATGTCTGAAAGTTTAATTAACAAAATGGGTTCTGATCCATTTTTAACGAAACAAATGGTCGAACCGATGTTGTCGCATGAATTGCTGCCGTTGATTAACGATCAAGTGAACACCGAATTGCGACAACTGAAAGGTTATTGGGATCATTTAGCCAAAGTACCTAATTTGGATGTTCCTACGATTCAAAAAATGTCTAAACTGCAATATCAGTTGGCCCGATCTACAGACGATGCCGAAAAAGATCGTTTACGAAGAGAAATTATCGAACTTACAAAAAACTGGGAAAATGCCTGGCTGCCTATCGACACCGAAGTTTTAATCGATCAGAACACACGACAACAAAAATTAATCAAAGCCTTGGTGACCAACAAAGATCCAGCGTGCAAAGATTATCCTCAAAAATTTTCTGATGATCAGGATGACGATTTTGATATTCGTACCGAAGTCGGCCCCAAAGCTTTGCAAGAATATTTTAAAAAACTGGGCGAGAAAAAAAATATTGAAGTCTGTATTGAATCACCCGACCCTGTGAACTGCACGGGTGGCACTAAAGTGAAATTAAAAAGTTCACCAAAAATTACTTGTGAAAACGGTGACATTAAAATGGACTTGGATACCGAAGATGCGCGAAGTATTTTCAAAGCCGACGTGCAAACTTCGGTGAAAGCCCGTTTAAAAAATTGTAATGGCGATCCTTGCTTTGAACTGACGGATGAAAAAGGCCAATTTAAAAATGTGTTTCTCAGCACACTGTTCGGCGGACTTCTCCAGCGCAGTCTCAGCACTGCTGTAAAACAAAGCACTAATGCTCCTATCAACATCCCGTTTGTAAAGCTGGATCAGGTGAAAACAAATCCTAAAAATTGCAATTCCAAACTAGATTGGCAAATTCGCCCAGTACCATAGATTATTCTTTGTGACTGCCAGCGTTAACTACTGCAACACGTGTCTGTGTCCATTAAACCCATAGATGGCCGGGTCCCATACGTTAGACGGCTCAGTGAATTCCGCTAGGTCCGGAAGGAAGCAACGGTGTCTGAGTCGCTAAGCGATGTGGGGTGCTCGGCCCTATTTTTTGTAACGAAAGAAGTGAGTCGTCTTCATGTCTTATCAAGTGCTTGCACGCAAATATAGATCACAGTCCTTCACACAACTTGTGGGGCAGAATCATATTTCGCAAACACTGTTGAATGCTCTTCGCAACAACCGACTTCCACATGCTTTGTTATTTACAGGTTTACGTGGAACCGGAAAAACTTCTTCGGCGCGGATTTTGGCCAAAAGTCTTCGTTGCCAAAATGCCGTCGATTTTACTCCGTGCAATACATGTGATAATTGCGTTTCTATTTCAAACGGCAGCAGTGTGGATGTCATCGAAATCGATGGAGCTTCCAATAACGGTGTCGATGCCATTCGTGATTTACGCGACAACGTTATGTTTATGCCTTCGTCAGGCAAATACAAAATTTTTATCATCGACGAAGTCCACATGTTATCAACCAGCGCTTTCAATGCGTTGTTAAAAACTCTCGAAGAGCCTCCAGCACATGTAATTTTTATTATGGCAACAACTGAGGTCCATAAAATTCCTCAGACGATTTTGTCCCGTTGTCAGCGTTTTGATTTCCGTCGCATTCCCATCAAGCAATTAACAGATCATTTAAAATATATTTGCCAACAAGAAAACATCAAGGCCGATGAAAAATCCCTTTGGTTGATCGCCCAGCAAGGCGATGGGTCTGCGCGCGACAGTATTACTTTATTAGATCAAGTCATTAATTTTGCTTCGGGTGATTTGAACGAACAGCAAGTAGCTTCGATTTTAGGTTTAACCGATCGATCCTTGGTGTTTGGCGTTTTTGAACAATTGATTTTTCGTAAACAATCTGAAATGACTCAGTCTTTGATGAAAATCAATCAAACGGGCGTCAGTCCAGCCCTATTTCTAGAAGAACTTTTGCGTTTGATCCGTCATACCTTAGTGCTTAAAGCCAAAAAACCAGATGCCGATGTCACTATTGATTTACCCCAAGAAGAAATTCAGCATTTGAATCAACTGACACAATCAGTTTCAGATCCCGAATTGCATATGTTGTTTGATATGGGATTAAAATCACTTTCTGATGTCAGCAAATCTTTCGATCCGCTGTTGGTATTAGAAGTTTGTTTACTGCGCATGGTGCAAGCGCCCCAAATCAAAGATTTAAAAATGATCGTCAGTGCAGCGTCGAATACCCATTCGAATGCGACGGTCTCTTCTGTTCCGCGCGGTGGAGGAAATTCCGCACCCTCCCCAAAGTTTAAAGAGGAGTCTCTTCCTCAAAGAGGGGAAGCTGCTCCTCTGAATCCTAAAACACAAACAGCAACAACGCCCGCGGCTCCCCGTGTGCTTAATTCTGAATCGCTGTTAGGTTTTGTGGATTACGTCAAAAAGTCGGATTCTTTTTTAGGCGCCAAGTTGAATAATTTAATTTTTGGACAGCTTGAAGGTCAAAAAGTGACTTTTCAAGTCAAAGAAATCTATGGCTTTTTAGTCGATCAGCTTATGCAACCTGATACCCACAAAAAAGTGCAAGGTTTTATTGATTCATACTATGGCGTAGGTTACGCTTTTAATGTCATAAAAACGAAATCAGCTTCCGGTGATTCGGCAGAAAGTTTAGCTGCCAAAAAAGAAGCTGAAGCAGAATCTAAAATCAAGGAAAGCTGGATCAAAGATTCTCGAGTTCAAAAAGCTCAACATGTTTTTAATGGCACTGTTAAACTTGTACAAAAAAACTAGGTATAAAAACTGACGGTTAAGTCCGTTTTTTGAAAGGATACGTTATGAAGGGTTTTGGTGGAATGGCCGGCCTTATGAAGCAAGCCAATCAAATGCAAATGAAAATGAAAAAAGCCCAAGAAGAAATGGCTGCTCGCGAATTCAACGGAACTTCGGGTGGCGGCGCTGTCACTGCGAAAGTGAATGGCGATCAAAAAGTTTTGGCGTTAACTATTAATCCCGAAGTGATGAAATCAGGCGACGTTGAAATGTTACAAGATCTTGTGATTTCTGCTGTGAATGATGCTCTTAAAACTGCCAAAGACGAGTCTTCGAAAGAAATGGCTAAAATCACTGGCGGAATGAATATTCCAGGTTTCTAATTAAGGTTTATTTAAAATGCTGCAAATCCCTGCTCTTGAAAAATTAGTCCACGAACTCAGTCGCTTGCCGGGCATTGGTCCGAAAACGGCTCAGCGTTTGGCTTATTTTATTTTGCAGTCCAAAGATTCATTTCCTGAAAAATTATCTGAATCTCTCTTGCGCGTACAAACCGAAGTTCATACGTGTCCGTGTTGTTTTAACTATACGGATCGTCAGCTTTGTCGCTTTTGCGAAGATCCTCACCGTAATAGTGAAACACTTTGTTTGGTCGAAGAACCTTCTGATGTGGCTCGTATTGAATCTTCGGGAGTTTTCCGTGGACGTTATCACGTTTTACACGGAGTGATTTCTCCGCTGGAAGGAATCACTGCCAAAGATTTAAAAATTAACGAGTTACTTAAGCGAATCGATGAAAGCCACCAAGACGGCAACAAGCCGATCAAAGAAATTATTTTTGCTTTTGATGCGGACCTTGAAGGCGATACAACGGCTTTGTACTTAGCGAAAACATTGCAGGGTTTAAATATTAAAATTTCCAGAATTGCTCATGGAATCCCAATTGGATCAGACATTGATTTTATTGATGATCGCACAATGGGACGAGCTTTAGAAAATCGGATCGAACTGTAATGTCATTGTTTAATTATAACGCCAAAGAAATTCACTGCAAAATTGTTTACTACGGTCCTTCATTGGGCGGTAAAACAACAAATATTCAGTGGATGTATCAAAGCTTGGCCAGCGATCAAAAATCAAAATTAAGCGTATTAAATACCGAAGTCGAAAGAACTTTGTTGTTCGATTTTTTGCCATTGGATGTCGGCGATATCCGTGGATTTAAAACACGTTTTCATTTGTACAGTGTTCCAGGTCAAATTGTTTACGATGCGACTCGAAAACTGATTTTACAAGGGATCGATGGAATTATTTTCGTAGCCGATTCTCAAGCCGACCGAATGGATGAAAACAAGCAGTCCTTCGAAAATTTGGAAAAAAATCTTTACCAACAAGGTTACAACATCAAAGATATCCCATTGATTATGCAATATAACAAACGGGATCTGCCTAATGCGTTACCTATGAACGAACTCAGAAAGCATTTAAATCGCTATAACAGTCCTGAAATCGAAGCCTGTGCTGTCGATGGAAAAGGTGTATTAGAAAGCTTTAAATTAGTTTCGAAATCGATTATACAGGTGCTCAAGGGCGGAGCCGCAGGTTAATGATCGATTTAGTATCTGAAATTCAAAAATTAAAACAAGAAAAAGACATCTCTATTTTAGCACATTACTACGAAGAAGGTCCTATTCAGGACATCGCCGATTATGTGGGTGACAGTTTTTATTTAGCTAAAATGGGACAAAAAACTGAACGTAAAAATATTCTGCTCGCGGGCGTTGTTTTTATGGGCGAAAGCGTGAAAATTTTAAATCCAGAAAAAACAGTTCTTGTTCCTGATATGGATGCCGGTTGTTCTTTGGTTAAAGGCGCACCTTACAATAAATATCTAGCCTGGAGAAAAGCTCATCCGGATGCTTTATGCGTGACGTATATTAATTCCAGCGCGGAAGTCAAAGCGATCTCGGATGTGATTATTACTTCCAGTAATGCGGCCGAAATTGTTTCTAGTATTCCGGCTGATCGTCGTATTTTATTTGGACCCGATCAGCATTTGGGTCGATGGTTATCAAAAAAATTGAATCGCGAATTTATTTTGTGGCCAGGCGCTTGCGAAGTGCATGTTTTATTTAACTCGAAAAGACTTTTTTAATTAACACAAGAACACCCCGATGCTTTGGTCATTGCCCATCCGGAGTGTGATGACAGTGTTTTACAATATGCACAAGTCATTGGATCGACTTCTCGGTTATTGGAAGAGGTCAGCAACAACAAAGCCGTCACAAAATTTATTGTTGCGACTGAAACTGGAATTTTTCATCAAATGAAAAAAAATCGTCCAGATGCAGAACTGATCCAAGCTCCCGTGGTGGATGAAAGCTGCGCCTGCAATGATTGTCCTTATATGAAGCTGAATTCATTACAAAAAATTTATGATGCGATGAAAACGTTTAAACCCGAAGTCACTTTGCCCGAAAACTTGCGTGTAAAAGCATTTACATCATTAGATCGTATGATGAAAATCACCAGTGGCGAAAAGGTGCAGTGGCCTGAAAAATTTATCGAGCCACAGTTTTAGTGCATCCGCTAGATCTTATTCGTCAGTTTGAAAATTGTGCGCGACTGGATATTCGAACAGAATTACACTTCGGTTCAAACAATCCAGATCACCGTCAGGTCATCCGACAGGATATTGTTCAAAAATACAAAAATGATTTGTCGTATTCCGAACAACAAAAAATTCTCGATTTACAGCACTGGCCTTTCTCAGAAAAAATATTTTTCAGTGTTTCACATTGTGCGGTACTCGGCGGATATGCCGCTTGCAGCGAGCCTGTGGGTTTTGATATCGAAGACCCTGTTCGACTGAAGCCCGAAATTATTAAACGAGTTTGCACGACCGAGGAAATTGCCGGCGCTCATGATTACAGAATTTTATGGACGATGAAAGAAGCGGCTTTGAAAGCCCTGCACAGCAAAGATTTGCTGATTACTGATATTCAGATCGTTCAAATACAGTCTCAGAACGAGACAGGACTTTCGACCTATCGGGCACACAGCCACAAAGCTTTAGATCTGAAAAAGAATATGGGTTATTTTTTTCAAAAAAATGGCCTATTTTTTTCAATTTTTTTTAAATAACCCCCTTTAATTTTTTTTTAATAATCCGCTCCTTAACTTTGGTCCAGTTATGCCGACACTATATTCAACAGGAATTTAACAATTCGGATTCAAAAGGAGCCAAATATGGGAGCCGCAAAAAGAAAGTTTCGATCTGCCCCTCGCAAAGATGTCGGTAAGAGTCTTGCGCAATTAACTATTGATTCATTTTCATCGCTTGAAAACCTGCAAAAGCTAGCTAAATACGGTCAGATCGTAGAAGCTTCGTCTTCGGGTATTTTGATCCATTTTAAACGCGACGATTTCCTGAGAAAAGATTTACGTGCGAATCTGAATATCGATCAACTGGTCGGAGAAAAAGTTTATTTTAATATTCACGAGATGGATCTGGAAATTTCAGGCACAGTGGCTCGAACCGAATTCCTTGGAAAAAAAGGCTTTAATGTGGCTATTGATTACAGTTCCGACGCACCCGAATACTGGCGCGAATGTTTGATGGATCTGCTTCCGTAATTATAAATCCACAAACTCAGGCAAACCTTGCTGACTGACTAGGACAATAGAATAGTGAGTCGGCAAGAACCAAGCAATTGCTTCAGCGATTCCCGCATGTTCCGTATCAGGGGGATTTCCTAAAGACTCCAATGAAAAACAAAGATCATAATTTTGACCATCCGTCGATATCATTAGCATTCTGGGTTTCATAACCATTTGATCACGAAAAAAATCTTTTAAAACTTTGCGGACATATAAAGGTAAAAATTGTTCAGTCGGAGGCCCCGCATGTAATTTTTTATTTTGATAATCGACCTCGTTCGTCTGCATATTTTTTTGCGCCAAATCCGGTCTGATAAAAAAACCTGTTTCACGAAAATTCCAAATCATTCCGTATGAAAAAACGTAATCTGGATAAGGATTTCGACGAGGATTAACAACTAATCCAATACCCCGAGTCGCTAACCAAAAAAATAATTTTTGAACACTTTCAATAGACTCAATTTGTGATTCCGATTCTTTGTTATTCAAAGTTTCACAAATCAAATAAGGCCAACCATCCGGCCCCTGTTGTGGATCTGGTGATAACAAACGAACTTCAGCTTCGCAAAACTGTTTGAAAAACTGTTCGTCCCAGTTGAAATTACGTTGATCCTCGGCTGCTTTTAATAATTCATTCAATGTTGTCATTAGCGTGTCACATTATGAACGATCACAAGTGTTTTGTAACCTTGTTCTCGAACGACATCGCCTTGCGCCGTTCTTTTTAAAGAACCATCACGACTGATTTTAGGAATCAAGCCCATTCCTGCTTTTTTAACATCATTATAAATCACGGATGCAAAATTTGGATGCATTCGAACACAACCACCTGAAGCGCGCTGGCCTAAATTTCCTTCAGTACCAGCTGGGGCCTGATGTGTAGCAATGCCGGCTTCGAAAAAAACAGCATAGGGCATCCACGTTTTCCATAAATTCGAAAAATAATTTTCCACGAGTTGATCCACGTCAAAGTATCCAACTGGAGTTGTAGACCAGTAAGCACGTACTGAACAGTGATCGCGTTTGGGATCTTGGCCAGGCGAACAGCCTTTTTCATAATTTTCACGTCCGGAAGAAATCTTTGTAAATCGGATTAATTTGCCATTTTGGTAAAGTCTGAGTGTTTGACGGTCATGGCCTTCGTTGGATTTATTTACAACGATGACATTCGTGAATTCTTTCATCCAGGATAAATTTTGCAGATCCGATTCAGCAAAAGGTCGAGCTTGAAAATCAGGTGGCGGTGTTGGCGAATCAGAGCTGCCTTCCCAGACTTGAGAAAAGGCATTTTGCACCATCATCAGCATCAATAAAAATGTCGATAAAAATAAGACTTTCATCTGTCCCCCAGAAAGCTTGAAATTAAACTTTTTCACTGGTACCGGGCAAGTAAAGTTGTCGATTCCAAAGCCGGTTCTGAAAAAAATACAGTCTAGGGCTAGTATTGACCCTGTAGAGCTTTCAATTCGACAATATAAGAGTGAAAAATAACGTTATTTCTATCTTGATTGGCTTGGCAATTAGCATCGTTATATCGCTTTCTGCTTATCAGTTCATTATTCGTAAAAATCAAAATAATTATATTAAGTCGCAATCCAATTTGTTTGATTCGCTTGAAATATTTCAACATCGCTATGACGATCTGAAATTAATCTCGCAGCCATTTAGAACCACCCAAGCCAAGACAGCTTTGATTGCTATCGACGACGCCTCGATCGAAGAAATTGGCAGATGGCCATGGTCACGCGAAATTATTTCTAAAATGACAGACGAGCTTTTAAAAAATGGGGTGAAATCTGTCGCTTTTGATATTGCATTTTCTGAAAGCGAGAGAGAAAACCCTCGCGCTGACGAGATTTTGGGTTCGATCGTCGAAAAAAATGCCGATAAGATTATTTTGGGCACGGCCGGTACAGTGATGACCTCGTTCACAAGCCCTCCTTATCAAGATATTTGTCGTCTAGAGGCCTTTCAGTATTTCGGCGGCGATTCATTGATTAAACCGAATTTGACATTCATTGTTGATGACGAAACGAATAATTTTGAAACCTATAAGTGGCAATTTTTTTTCAAAACCATTTTTGATAATTTAGAAACGATTTCGACCGAACAGTTTTATAAAAACTATGAGATCCCCAAGGGGCAAAAATTGGATTTATTCCAACGCAATGCCCTTCATCGCAAAATCGTTCGTGATGCCAATAGTTATTGTGACGATTGGTTGACCAACAACGACATATTTTTAGACAAGAATAACGATGAGGTTATTTTGTCATTATACAGTGAAACTATTGGAAAAAATCTCAACAAAGAAACATTGAAAGCAGAACTGGAACAAATTAAAAAAATCAATCCGCATCCGATTCAACAATACACCGATTGGTTGATTAATGTGCCCTTGATTCAGACCCCAGCCCAATACACAGCTGGTTTCAATGCCGCTTTTGATTCGTCTGGTTTAATTCGTTATTATCACTTATTCAATCGTATTGGATTTAAAATTGGCAGCAGCTATATTCCTTCGCTAGCCATGCAGATGTACTTGATATCTGAAAATAAGCGAGCTGAAATTTTGATTAGCGAATCAACAGCAAAGCAAGAAAAGTATATCAAAGAATTTTTTATCAAGGATGCTGAGGACGATACAAAGGCCGCACTGGATTTGAAAGTCGACGAATTTGCACGTATTCGTCTGAATTATTTAGGTGGGACGAATAGTTTCTATTATGTGTCGGCGAAAGATTTACTGAATTCAAAAAGCGATAAAATTGATGTCACAGTCAAAGACCAATCGGGGCAAATTCATCGTCAAAATTTTGTAAAAAAAGATTTTTTCAACAACCGAAGTGTCTTATTCGGAGCCAGTGCTTTAGGAATTGGTGATATTCGCAATACTCCAGTCCAAATTGCTATGCCAGGGCCAGAAACACATTTAAATGCTTACGCTAATTTAGTTGATAAAAATTATATCCTAGATATTAAAAGTCCGCAGATAATCATACCCGTTTTGACTTTGTTGATAGGCTTTATATTCACGCTTGTATGGACCTTTGCCTCTTCGCTGTATTCGCCTGTCATTTTAATTGTCAGTTTTTTTATAGGTTATTTTATAGATTATAGAATATTCTTGTCGCAAAAAATCATGACGACGACTTGGCCTTTATATTTTGTGTGTTTTATCAGTTTCATGGGATTTTTTCTGTACAAATATTTCACCGAGGAACGCAGCCGACAAAAAATCAAAAAGGCATTTTCGAAATACGTATCCCCTGCCGTCGTTGAAGAATTGTTAAAAAATGAAAAAAATTTAGAACTGGGTGGAAAAAAACAGCGCCTCACAGTGATGTTTTCAGATCTTCGTGGATTTACAACTTTTTCGGAAAAACTTGATCCCGAAGAATTGACAAAGTTTTTGAATATCTATTTCACTAAAATGACCGAAGAAGTTTTTAACGCCAAAGGAACTTTGGATAAATTTATCGGTGATGCGGTTATGGCTTTTTTCGGCGCTCCCTTGTCGTATCAAAATAATGCGGAAAATGCGTGTCGTTGTGCATTGCGAAGTCTTGAACGACTCCAAGAATTGAATGCTGATTTTAAGCAAAAAGGCTATCCACTGTTGGACATGGGAATCGGAATTAATACCGGTGAAATGAGTGTCGGCAACATGGGATCAGAAACCTTGCAAAACTATACGGTTTTAGGTGATTCGGTCAATTTAGCTTCGCGTCTTGAGGGGCTGAATAAAGACTATGGAACAAAAATAATAATCGGACCTGAAACTTTTAAAGAAATAAATTCTATTTTTGTTTGTCGTGAATTAGATTTTGTTCGCGTCAAAGGCAAAAAAGAAGCCTTACCTATTTATGAATTAGTTGATGAAATCAGTGCTCGATCAACATTATCGGATTGGCTAGAGAATTACCAACAAGCCAGACATTTTTATCAATCGCGTGACTTTAAGCAGGCTCAATTATTTTTTGCAAAATGTGTGGAGCTGAAGCCAACAGATCAAACAAGTCAATTATTCATTCAGCGATGTCATGAATATATTTTAAACCCGCCTGCCTCAGACTGGGACGGAGTCTATAATTTAGATCATAAATAGCGTTTCAATTCGAGATTGAGTTATTAGGTTTTAAGCAAAAAATGCCGATAATAACTGTATGAAATCATTTAATTTGTTCGTTGCATTAGGCTTAGTGTCTTTGATTTTTTCTTGTACTCGCAAGGTCAATGACAATCAATCGGCAATCACAATTCAATTACCAGCCATTGCCAATTCAACATCCGTGTTAACTCAGGAAAAAATAAATATTTTAAGTGACGATGGATTAACAGAATCTGAAGCCGATGAAGATACTTTTTCAACAATTATGCCGACCGGCTACGTCGCTGGGGCAAATTTGTATCCAATTAACTGCTATCTGGTCGCCGTAGCAGGATCCGATTCTAGGCTGAAACAAAACTACTGCGGTAAAGCCCAAGCCAATGGCGATATTTTAAAGACCTATGAGTTCGGATCTTTTCTAGGATTAAAATCTGCAGGTGAAAACATAGAAATGCTGGTTGATGCCGGAGATAATCGTAAAATCCTAGTCTTTGGCTTGCATGCTATTAACTCTGCAGATTGTACAGATCTGATTTCTGGTAAACCATCAAAAAGCTCTTTGAGCAAACCTCATTTTTTAGGTGAATCCAGTCTGATGAAATTTGAACCGGGAAAAAGCATTACCGTACCGGTGAATTTAACAAATCCGGTAGCTGCTAATCAGGTAGACGATTGTGAGTTCCCAGCACTCGAGAATAGACAAATACTCCCGATAGCAAACTACATTGGCATTGAGAATCAGTCATTTCCAAAAGATTTTTTTCGCAAGCCCGCTTCTGGAAAATTTTGCGAGCCACTTGATATTCGTTTAAAAAATGGTGGTCAATACGGACAACCGGCTATTTTATCGTCACCACAAGCGGCCACTATTAAATTAAATGGAACTGCGATTGAAACATTTACTGACTACAATACATGTACGGGCGCT
>DALYIB010000020.1:0-528 GCA_031970595.1 Pseudobdellovibrio sp. | reverse complement strand
GCCTATTGCCGTTGGTGAAGCCTTTAAGCGCGTATGGTTTCGAACTGTTTCTTCAACACCAGCCAGTGCTGATATGACAGTTGAAACAACTGGATTAGAAACATCTGCTAAAAGCTTTCAAGTTAACATGAGCTTACCTTATAAGTTTGATTTGATTTTTCCAAGTAAGATTATTCCGGGACAATGCTACAAAGCTCGTGTCGATTATCGAAAGATTGATGGGTCTTATTTTGCAGAAACCAGCTCGTTTGATTTTACGGTTTCTTCTAACTCTGGACCAGGCTCGTCTGCAGTAGCTGACTTTTATTCAGATGCAAACTGCCTATCTTCAGTCACTAGTTACACAATGCCACCCTCTCAATTTTTAAAAGAGATTTATTTTTCAGTTCCGACTGCGAATGCGACCGGATTGCAAAGCTTTGGAGTCAATGTACAGCAAGTCACAACACCTAGCCCACCATTTGCAGTCAACCATGAGTTTACTGGTGTATCAATTAATACCGATGTCGCAGCAATTCCTTTTGCGGC
>DALYIB010000019.1:9427-22507 GCA_031970595.1 Pseudobdellovibrio sp. | reverse complement strand
GGCTCGGTGGCTGCTATCGAAACAAAGGTCACGGACGCTCAAATTGAGTCGGTAGCAAAAGAATACATTCGTCACCGCTACTCGTGGAACGAACAGAATATTTCAGAGGAACTCGCAAAAGCGAAATTTTTCGTCCTGCCATCATTGGCTTCGGCATTTGAACGTTCAATGCAAGAGACGATGAAGTTTGTTAGAGAGAAAAAGGTTCGCCAACGTGTTTATCCCAAGTCAGTGACAGTTGACCTTAAAGAAAAACGAATCAGTGTACTGGCGGATCGAATCACTGAGTTTGATAACCTGAAAGCCGCTACCGAACTTCGTTTGTTGCTTCAGTTCACAGTCGATGATCGAACGGTCATCAATCCGTGGGGTGTGTATGTGACAAAAGAAACTGAGGAGGCTGCGCGATGAAATCTTGCCTACTCTCTTTTGTTTTTTCGCTACTAGTAGCTACGACTGGCTTTGCGCAGATTAGAAAAACACAAGTTAAAGAAGATGACATTTTGACGGTTAAGACGGCTTTAGGGATTGCGACAATCTTGCAGCTTCCCGAAACTATTCAATCTGCAATTGTCGGCGATCAATCAGGTTTCAAAATTGAATATCTCGACAAAGCCGTAACTATTAAGCCGCTTCGTTACGGAGCAAAAACCAATTTGTATCTTGTAACGGGATCAAGGCGTTTCAATCTCAGACTTGTGTCTGGGAGTCAGGACCAAGCCGATTACATCGTCTATTTGAAAAAGCCAGAACCACCAAAACCGGAAACGAAGTGGCGCAATGTTTTGCGATCAGCTTCTAAAAAGACTATGAAGCTTTCCGTAGTTCGTATCGGTAAAGGTCCGAGCGGATTCATCTTGATTGATGCACTTCTGACATCGACCCAAGATCTGCGAACGACGATAAAGCCAGAATCAGTTTGGATTCGACAATCGGGAAATTCCAAGGTCATCAACAGCCTTTTTATGTCCGACTCTAAAGTGGAAAAAGGCAAACCACTGCGAATAGGCATTTCGTTGGCTAAATCTGATTTACTACTCGGAAAGCCCGTGACGATTGAGGTCGATTCCGAACAATCAGTTTCGCTTCAGATTTCAGAGGCGGATTTATGGAATTAAAAAAAGCACTTTCCTTTGCAATTGAAAAACTCAAGGGACTCAAAAAAGGAATGAAGACTTCGATCATCGAAGAAAACTCGTTTAGTAAAAAGTTTGATCTTAACTTCAAGACCATCAAGCTTTTGGCTGTCTTTGGAATCGTGGTCTTCGTCACGGTTGTATTTTTACTTCCGACGGATGTTCCAATTGAATTTGCGGAGAAGATTGAACGCCCAGAAGAAAGGAAGTCGGAATCTGGAAACTCGCAAAGTGCCCCTCAACAGGACTCAGCACAAGCTCTGTGGGCGGCTCCCAGGGTTACAGTTCCAACCGGATCTGGAGGAAACCAGATCAATTATAACACATCAATGATTGTGGGATCTAAAAGTGGCAACGCAAAAACCGAGCTGCGATCAGGTATCCGGGTCGCCCTAAGACTTATGGATAAGGTGATTGTTTCACAAGACCCTGTTCCAATTTTGGCGGAGTCCATTCTGGATTCAGTTTCTGATTCGGGATTGAAACTTCCAGCAGGAACAAGATTCTACGGACAAGCGAGTTTTCAAAGAGGCACAGACCGCGCTCAGATTCGGTTCGATCAAATTTCGTTACCTAGCGGACAAATCAAGCGCATTTCAGCCATTGCGCTTGATAAGGCAGGACAGCCAGGAATCAGCGGAAAGGTGTTCTCTGATGGGGTTAAGAATACTGCGGGTCAGGTTCTTACGACATTTGTAGGAGGACTCGCTGCGGGAAGTATGCAAACCGACATCATGGGAAATTCTAAAGGCGGAGTCGAAAATGGACTTCTCGGAGCCGTTGCCGCCACGGCTCAATCTCGCGCCCAAGCCTACGGCGAAAAATTAAAAACAGAAAGAGAGTGGATCGAACTCAACCCTGGGGCGGAATGTGATGCTGTTCTGAACGAATCTTTCAAATTACAAGAAGGAGGTGAAAACTATGAGCAGTAATAAATCAGAAATGTCCGACCGAGGTTTTTTGTTTTTAACGATTGCTCTTGGAGCTGGAGTCATTTGGCTCAAGTACAAAGTGCAAATCGTTATGTTTATTGTAACTTGGAGAATAGCAATCGCTTTCGCAATTTCGCTTCTTGCTGTTTTTGCATTTCAGATGGTTCGTAAAAAGTTACGAAATAGAACCAGAGTTGCAGATTTGGAAAACGAGGTCATAACTCCAATCGAAGGCGAAGATTGCGTCTTCGCTGGTCTTTCGACAAATGGCAAAAATGTCTATGTTAAACAACCGTTCAGAAAGATGCACACTCAGGTTGTCGGGACAACCAACGCCGGAAAGACTGAGTCGGTCATTTTGCCGTGGGCCATTGATGACATTAAGAAAGGTCGAGGCCTTCTTATCATTGATGGTAAATCAGATATGAGTCTCTTGAACAAGCTCTATGCTTACGCAAAACGCCATCATCGTGAAAATGATGTTCGTGTGCTTTCGCTTTGCAATGTTGGGATCAGTCACACTTTCAATCCCCTGAGTGGCGGCTCGGCACTTGAAATCACAGAACGTGTTTTTAATGCCCTCAACTTTGAAAACGAATACTTCAAAAGTATCCAGTACGATGTCTTCCTTCATTCCCTTCTAATCTTAGAAGCTGTAGGGATTAAACCGACGCCTCTGCGAGTGATTGAGTGCATGAAAAACGAAAAGGCCTTGGCTGACCTTGCTGTGGCTTCTAAAATGCCAAGGCTCCAAGTCTGGGCAGGAGAATTTCTAAAACTGAACCGTGATGAGCGAGAACAAAGAACGAGTGGCCTTGTGGCCCAGCTCCAAAGTTTTGCGGTTGGTGAAACAAGTCAGGTGTTCAATACGGAAATATCAGACGTCAATCTTGAGCAGGCCCTAGAGCATGGTGAGATCATCTATTGCCAGCTACCAGCTTTGAAGATTCCAACTCTCGGAAAAGCGACTGGCAAAATGATTCTTCAATGTTTGCAAAGTGCGGTTTCGTCGAGACATCTTGGGAAATACGAGCGTCAGGGTTTCTTCTCGGTGTATCTCGATGATTTCACGGAATACCTCACACCCAGTTTCGTTACACTTTTGAATAAGTCTAGAAGTGCCAATGTTGGAATCGTTTTTGCGCACCAAGCTCTGGGCGATCTTGACGGTTTGGGTGATGGTGTAAAGAACACCATTCTCACAAACTCAAACCTAAAGGTTTTCATGCGCACCAATGAGCCGGAGTCTGCCGAATACTTTTCGTCAGTTATTGGAACTATTCAAGGATCGAAAGTCACCGAAAGACAAACTGAAGGCCTTTTCGGTAGTGAGAAGACAGGCGACGGTTCGGTTCGTGAGGTCGAAGAATTCAAATATCATCCCAACATCTTCAAACAGGAACTTGGTGTTGGAGAAGCAGTTATGGTGCTTCCTCATGCCAAAGGGAGTCTGCCAATTCGATTGAAATTCAAAAAATCTTTCGATCTCGACGCAATTCAGATTCCGTTAATTCAAAAATTAGAGCCAACAGGCCTTCCAAAACTTGAAAACTTAGCTCCGGCGAATCAGCCGCAGACACCCGTGCGTGCTCGTGCGGATGTGATGGCGGAGCTAACCCAAGAAAGGAAGGCAGTATGATGAAACGTGCAATTTTATCCCTTTCAATGCTTATGGCCGGATGTGCACACTCGCCGAAATGCGGAAATCCTGATGGCGCAAGAATCATTTTTATGGGTGAAAAAACCTGTGAGGTTCGTATTCGTCAAGTAACAATGGGATCGGAACTTAAAATCCCACAATCTCTTAAAGGGGCTGCACTGGTAGACTTTACTTTAGATTGGGTGGAACCATCACTAGAGTCCGGTCGGATCGAGCTTGGACATTTTGTTTTGATTCCATCGTCCGCTCCGAAGGAGTCGGCGCGATGAGAACACCAAGCAAAAAAGTTATTTTAGATTCTTTAGAATTTGCAGCTCGATGGGGTTTTCTAACGCAGCAAATTTTCTTCGAGTTCATTTGTCAGATGAGTCAGGCACAACAGTACCGATACTGGAGCTATCTTGTGAGTTCTGGCCTATTTGTGAAATCCCGTCACTCAGCGAACAATCTTATTTTAGCAAAAAAAGGACGAGCGGATTTTGGTGATTCAGCGCGGCCCGCACGATCTCATTTTTATGTCGAACACGATGCTATTGTCGCAAGATTCTTATTCGCATTTGAAGATCGAGGATTGATCGTGAACTCCTGGCTTGAAGATGAGTTCATGCGTAATCCTGTCGAAGCCTATGACATTTTGGGTATGCCCCAGATTCAGCGTGTGCCGGATCTGGTTTTTGATTTGAAAACGGCGAATGATTCTACTGTTCGATGTGCGTTAGAAATCGAACGGGTCACTAAGTCTCAATCGCGGTATGCGAAAATGGCATTGGCCTATTTGAATGCTAGCAAAATTGATGTGATCCTTTTTGGCTGCATCCATCCAACGACAGAAAGAGTTGTACGACGGGCTTTCAACACCTCGGCTCATTTGGAATCTACGCGAGTTCCGGGAACATTCTTGATTGATGAGTTTGATCCTGCATCACTTGCGACAACGGTCAAATTTCAAAACAACACAATGAGTATCGAACGTTTCATTGAAGTGGCGACCAAGCAGACCGTGCCGAGCATGAGAAAATCAGGAGAAAAACGCGAGTATGACTTCTCACACGAGACCAAACCGAAATCGGAGGCTGCATGATGAGTTTCCGAAGCAAATTCAACATGATCGCGGCCACCCAGTCCCATCCCCCTAAATCTACGATTTTTCCTGACCACTCCCACCCAACGATGTTGGTTGAAAGTGGTCAGGAACCGGGGGACGGGACTGGGTGGAAGAGTTGGAAAATAAAAAAGAACAATGAAGAAGAATACAAAGGGGGGAGATACAAAACGAAACAAAGAGAATTATATCAGGTAGGCAATGGAATTCTGGATCTATGGTTTGGAATTTTAGTTGTGCTCGATAGATTTGTCTCTGATCGACGCTTTTGGAAGTGCCTACCTAATACAATTCTCAATGATCCGTATGATGAGAGTAGCCGTTCCGTCTACTCTCGGCGTGGATGGGATTGCCACAGTTGGCAACCCGCTGTTCTCTGTGTCGCGCTTAAGCGCGACCTTTATCAATACGATCAAGCTAAAACCAAAACAGAAAATTCAAATCATGAACTAAAGGAGGTGCCATTATGAAGGAGGAAATCGAAAACACAGAAAAGAAAATGAAAACCGAAGTGCAGGTTACAATTTCACCTGAACACGACTCGAAACTAAGACAAGTCGTTGAACGAGTCGGATCAGGTTTTGATTTAGCTAAAATCTCACGCAAGAACGTTCTCGAATACATGATCGACAAGGTCGTTGATTTATTTAATGAGGACGACACTCAAGCCATTCGTCGAAACTCGACAACCGATATGGCGCTGCTTGAACAAGAATTGCGAGCAATTCGTCAGTCTGGGGTCATTCCAGAGGCATTGAAAGAATACCTTTGGAAATCTAGGAACTTAACTCAAAGTTCCAAGAAACCACGAAAGTCTCGACAATCAGAGTATAGCAATGCTATATCTGAAGATGTGGAGGCCGCGTGAGTCCGAGCGATATTAAGACATTAAGAAAACGATTGAAGCTCACGCAGAAAGATCTATCTTACGCTTTAGGAGTAAGTAAGTTGACGATGAGTCAGTACGAAACTGGCTTTAGAAAACCAGGGCCTACAGCTCTTGTTTTGCTGTTTGTCCTTGAAACGCTCCCATTACGAAAAGCACAAGAGTTGATTCAACTACTTCAACAGGCAGCGCGTAGGCTCGCTGTTGATGCAGAGGACTCACGACAATGAGAAAACCCCGCAATAAATGCGGGTCGAAGACGATGAGGGATGTGAAAGTGATCGAAGTTACATTTGTGCAAGATGATTCAGGATCGAGTGCGGAGCGAACAAGAGAAGTCCGCAAGCTCATTGCTCAGATGATCGAACTTTCACATAAACGTGGTCGTCCCGCAAAAGAAGAAGAAGAGGAGATTTCAAATGCAGCTTAAGATAGGAGCTTACATTCGCGTGAGTACCGAAGAGCAGGCTTCTGCTATCGAAGGCTCACTTGAAAACCAAAAATATCGTCTTAAGGCATACGTCGATCTTAAAAATTCTCAAGTCCGAAACTGGGGTGAGATTGTTGAGTATTACGTTGATGATGGTTATTCCGCAAAAGACACTCGAAGACCTGCTTATCAACGAATGATGAGAGATATTAAGCGAGGCAAGACCGAATTGATTCTCGTCTCTGATCTTTCACGACTTTCGCGCAACATTTTTGACTTTTGCAACTTGATGGATGAACTCGAAAAAAACGAGGCTCAGTTTCTTTCAATAAAAGAGCAATTTGATTCAACAACCCCTGCTGGCAAAATGATGATTTACAACATGATTAACCTAGCTCAATTCGAGCGCGAACAAGTCAGTGAGCGTGTTGCATTGGGGGCTCATGCACGAGCAATGCGTGGCTTGCACAATGGGGCTCGACCACTTTTAGGCTTAGATAAACATCCAGACAAGCCTGGTAGCTATGTCATCAATGAGAAAGAAGCTGATGACGTTAGAAAGATTTTCCGAACTTTTCTAAACACGGGATCACGAGCTAAGACAATTCAAGAACTAGAAAAAGAAGGTATCAAGCCAAAGCTTTCGGGAAAATACGGAAAGCTAAAGATTCACGATAAATGGTCGAGTAATACTCTTGGAAATCTTCTTGGGTCAGCAGTCTACATTGGCTGTCATGAAGTTAATAAATCCAATCGAGCGAAAGACCAGAAACGTCTAAAGGCTCATCAGCAATATAAGTTGGTCAAGGCATCATGGCCTGCGATTGTTGAAGAAGAAGAGTTTTATGCTGCTCAAGACTTACTTGATGAAGCAAAAAAACTCGAACGAGTCCGATTGGATGGTGCGGAAGAGCGGTTCTATGTTCTGTCTGGTATTTTACGTTGCTCTGAATGTGGAACGCCTCTTGTTGGTCAAGCTGCGCATGGCAACACCCATGTTCATCGTTATTACGGTCACACTAGAGCGCATAGCCACACAAGCTGTCAGTACCACCGAGTTCCGGCAACAGACGTTGAAGAGGCTGTGCTAAAGTATCTATGGTCTGCAACTCAAGATGCTGGATACCTAGAGAAAATTGAGCGGAACATTCGAGAAATGCAGAATGTGAAATCAATTAGTGCGGCACGCGACAAGCGAGCTATCAAAGATCAGCTAAAAAACGTTCAGCTAAGAATCGACAACCTGTTGCTTATGCAGGGGCAAGCCTCTAGTGCGGATGTAATTAAACATGCGGTAAAAACCTTCGAAGCTCTATCCAAAGAAAAATCTGAACTAGAAGACAAGATCGCTCGCTTGGACAGCGGAGCCGATCAGGAAGAGCTAATCAAAGAATCCGTCCAAGTGATTCAAGATAACTTGCGTGAATTTGAGCGTGGCTTTCGCAAAGCCAAAGGCTCGATGAAGAAAAGGCTTCTACGCCGCTTACTCAAGCAAGTTGTTCTGAGTCCAAACGGTCTCCATATTTTCATGCAGCTTGCTGATGGAATGGAGATCCCTAATCTTCATATTAAACTTATTCGTTTTGAGAACAAAAAAGACGCTAACAACCCTCAATTTGCCATCACTCGGAAGGCTTCTGGGGACGATTCTAACTTGCAGGTTCTAGGTTCGGTTATTAGGAAAGATGGTGATTCCGGTACGACTCGAACGTACGACCCTCTCCTTAGAAGGGAGATGCTCTATCCAGCTGAGCTACGGAACCACAATAAGTCAATAAAACAAGAACTCACCATATCAAAAATGGCGAGCTTTGTTAAGATCTTTTAAAAATTTTTTGCTGTAAAAATGCACAGAAACTGACGCCTGTTAGGATAATGTACCAAACAACTAACAGCCAAAGCAAAAATATTGGAAATGAAGCCAGGGATCCATAAATTTTATTCTGCTTAAACAACTTGAGGGACGCCCAAAGGAATGAATTTTGTACAAAGCTAAGGGCCGCGCTGGCCAAAATAGCCGGGGCCAGCGAGGCCAATAAGCTGACTTTTGTGGATGGAATGATGGTGTACATCACCCATAAAACAAAGGTTGTCGTCACTGAAACCAAAAACTGATGCTCGATCGTCTGGCTGAAATAGCGAAAATAATCCACCGATTTCAGGCCAATAAACGCGCCCACAAATAGCGGCGTTAATAATAAAATTAAACTATATAACCACATCCGCACATAATAAGGCTTGGTAATTTTAATTTTCCAAATTTTATGGACGGCCACATCCAAACTGCGCAGCAATCCAAAATTAGAAATCGCCAAAATCAATAAACTGGAAATTCCCAACGTGCGTGCTTGGACTTGGTATATCGCACCCTTTAAATACTGGGTGACGGTCGATCCAGTGGCTTCTTTCAGGTAACTTAACAACAAGGCTTCGACTTCAGGATAATATTTTTCCAATCCCCCAAAGGCTTGGAAAAATGCCAAAACCACCACCAAAAAAGGAATCAATGCAAACAATGTCGAAAAGGCCAAACTGGCCGCAGCAAATCGGATCTCTGTAAATTCTTCGACGATTTTATTGAAAAAGTTTTTTACCAAAGATTTCATAATTGAATTAGAAATCTTTCTTGAACTTTAAAATCTTCTTTTTCAATTTCAACAGTCGCCATATCGCAATACGGATCGTGTTCGAAATAATAATAAGTTTTTTTATTTTGACTCATCCTTAATAGCTGTTCTTTTTCTTCGATAATTTGCAGCGGATTTAAATCATATCCCATCACCCACGCCAATCGAACATGGGACGATGTCGGAATCACATCACCACAGTAAATCAAGCGGGCTTGGTCATCCTCGATAATCACATTCTGATGCCCCAGCGTGTGGCCATGCGAAAGTTTCACAGACACAAAAGGTAAGACGTCCTTTTGTTCGCCATCCAAGATTTCTAAAACTTGGTGCTGAATCAAAGGTTCAAAATTGGCTTTGTAATAACTGGCGCGCTCGCGGCGATTCGGTTTGATTGCGGTTTCCAAATTTTGCTTTTGAATATAATATTTCGCTTTGGGAAACGTCGGCACCAATTGGCCATGACTTTCCGTCGTAGCTCCGCCGGCATGATCAAAATGCAAATGCGTTAAAATTACATCTGTGATGTCTTCGGGATTCAGTCCGTGCTGCTTCAAGGATTTAATGAGGCTCGGTCCTGAATCATCCACATTATACATTTCTTTGAATTTGGAACCCAATTTTTCGCCATATTTTAAAATAAAATCAGAACCATTTCCTGTGTCGATTAAAATATTTCTTTGAGGTGATTTTAACAGTAAAGCCCTTGCCTCCATTAAAATTTTATTTTGTTCATCCGGTGGATTTGATTTTTGCCATAAAACTTTCGGTACTGTGCCGAACATCGCGCCGCCATCCAAACCAAATAAACCCGTAGGCACAGGTAAAACTTCATAAGGTCCAATTTTTAAATTTTTAATCGCGGTAGGGTTCATTTTCCTCCTCGGCATCCACATTCGTTAATTGCTGCAACGATGTCGGCGCTTCTTGGGCCACAATATTTTCATCGGTTAAATCATCAGGGACAACGGATGGATCGATGGTTTTTACCCAAGCAATATAATTTTGATAAACAGTTTCAATATCTGTGGGTTCTTGAACAGGACCAATATGAACAGTCAGCTTTCCCGGTTTGGCAAAAATCGCCCCCTTCGGCCACAGTCTCAGGTTGCCATCGATAAATAAAAATAAAATCGGGGTTTTCGTTTTTTCGGCAAAAATACTGATGCCGCGTTTGAATTCACTGATTTTACCGTCACGCGAACGAGTGCCCTCGGGAAAAATAATCAACCACATGCGGTCTAATTCCTTCAGCAAAGTCAAAATTAATTGAACAGCTTCGCCTTTGCGATCCCGACGATCAATCGGAATCGCACCTAAACAGTGCTGCGAAAAAAAAGTAAATAATGGATTTGAAAAAAAATAATCTTTGGCAGCAGCAATATATAAATCAAACCAATGTTTTCTGGGAATACTGGCCGCAATCGAGGTCGCGTCCAAGTGCGAGGCGTGATTCGAAATAATAATCAGTTTTTTATGATTTTTATAAAGCTCATCAAAAGATCCGCCTTTCACACTGAGTCGGATGTACATCGTGTAAAACCAATTTTTCAAAATCAGAGACCAAATAAATCGAATCAGTCGGCTGGTTAAATCATAATGATAAGTAAACAAAGGCAAATGCCGAGCATAGTTCGGTAACTTGGTCCATTGTTCGTTATTATAATTCCATTTTTTCATCTATCAGTCCTATATGTGGCTTAATCCCAGCATCACAAAATAGTAAATCGGAGCCACAAAAATTAAGCGATCCATTCTTTGTAAAAAGTCACCGCGACCTAAAATAAATTGTCCGACAATTTTAACACCGGCATCTTTACGAACGACGGACATGACTAAATCACCAATCACACCGCCAAAGGAAGCCACAAGCCCTGAAGCCAACCAGTATTTTTCACTGCGGTCAGGTAATAAGTGCCTCATGCTATAGGCAAGTAACATGGTCAGAAAAATAGAAATCGCTGTACTGGCCAATGTTCGACGGGAACTGATTTCTGCCCATAGTTTGGAACCGCGAAAATAACGGCTGATCGATAAATTCGTATTATCACAAAATTCAGTCAGGATAATTAAATACATCACTTGGTAAATTCCATTTTCAAAATTCAAAATCAGACCCAGATGCATAAAACACCAGCCCAAGAAAATAAATCCTAAAAGTGTCAGCGACATATACTGAATCATGTCTTTGTATTCGCGAACTAATAACGGAACAAGACACGACAAGCCTAAAACTAACATCGGCATGATGTTGTAAATAACCAGGTTGTCATAGTAACAGCTGATTCCCAGCCCCACGATACCCGCGTAGCAAATGTAAACAAAAAAACTTCTGTGAAACATGCCCATGATTTGGAAAAATACTTTTGATCCAAATAACGCCAGAAGCGTCAGCACAGTGATCGGGAAGGGTTGCTTTAATCCCATCAAGCCAAACATTAACGGCGCGAACACCAGCCAACTTTTGATCGAAGCCCATGCGATCATCGAGTATTGGTTTTTCTTTCTGAAAAAGAAATTGATCATGGCTCCCAAAAAAATGGCAGCTAAAACAATCAATGCAGTCTGTTGATAAATGGGACTATCCCATCCAGTAATTTCATTCATGGTTAATTCCGTGATCCTTAATTTTTTTATACAAATTTGACTTTGAAACCTTCATCATTTCCGCGGCTTGTTCGACGGATTCAGCTTTTTCAAGATATTTTAAAATGAACATCTTTTCTTGATAGTTCATAAAATCTTCAAGGCTGGTGTCCATCGACATCGTAAATGACTGAACGTTATAGTCTGGATTAATAAATCGTTCAACGTCTGATTTTCTGATAATTGGCAGTGGTGAAGTTAACAGCAACTGTTCACAGACTCTTTTCAGTTCACGGACATTTCCAGGCCAACTGTATTTTTTCAAAGCACTGATAGCTTCTGGTTCAAAAGATTTATTTCTGCGTGGCTTTTCCAATTCCAGAAATAATTGGCACAAATCATCGATATCTTCAGTTCTGTTACGCAGTGGAGCTAAATCAATTTTTTGTGAAGATAAACGAAAGTATAAATCTTCACGAAATTTTTTTTCAGCAATCAATTGTTTTAAGGGCTGATTTGATGCTGCGATAATTCGCGTCTGTACGATTTGCGATTCCTTGGCGCCGACCTTTCGAATTTCTCCAGTTTCCAAAAAACGCAATAGCTTGGCTTGTTGGGAAAGTGGTAGGGCTTCTATTTCATCCAAAAACAAATCGCCCCCATGGGCGGCTTCGGCTAAACCTATTTTTTGAGTATCGGCCCCAGTAAAGGCCCCTTTGACGTGTCCAAAAAATTCGGATTCAAATAAATTTTCACTCAGTGCTGCGCAATTGATTGTGACAAAAGGACGAGAACCCTCCTGTTGATTCAGAAAACGAGCGACCACTTCTTTGCCAGTACCAGTTTCACCTTCGATTAAAACCGCGGCCGTTTCATTTTTTAATGAAGCAATTTTTTTTCTCAGGTCCTCTGTCGCAGGTGATTTTCCAGCTAATTTTAACTGAGTTTTATGGCTGGATTCCGATTTTCGCAGTTGCCAGTAGGCCAGAATTTTTTCCAAAGTTAAAGTGACTTCTTCGGGAGATAAAGGTTTTGCTAAAAATCTTTGGGCACCGGCTTTGATCGCCAGCTCCATATTTTTTCGGTCTAAATCGCCCGACATGGAAATAATTTCTGTTTGGGGATTTTTATGCAAAATCTGACGAATGATTTCAGGCCCGTCGGGAATATCGCCGACTTGGGTATCCAGATGCATATCGACCATCGCAGCATGAAAAAAAACATGATCCGGTACCAGTGCAGGTTTGTTCGCAATAAAAACTTTGAATCCATTAGGCACCATCAACTTGATTGAGGTGGCCAAAATTTGATCATCTTCTGCAATGAGTAAGTTAAATAATTCTGCCATATTTATTATTCAATGGTAGACTTAAATGCATGTCAAAGGCTAACACAAAAGGTATTAAAATTTTATTAGTTGAAAACATTCACTCTGTCGCTGTTGAGCGATTGAAATCAGAGGGATATGAAGTCGATCTTTTGCCGCACGCTCCCTCAGAGGATGAATATTTAAAGCTTCTTCCGCAATACCAGGTTTTGGGGCTTCGATCTAAATCGGACATCAATCAAAAAATTTTAAAAGCGAATTCGCATTTGTTGGCTTTGGGTGCATTTTGTATTGGTACAAATCAAATTGATTTATCTGTTGCTAGTGAATTAGGAATTCCAGTTTTCAATGCGCCTCACAGTAATACGCGCTCGGTTGCAGAATTAGTCATTGC
>DALYIB010000019.1:0-9417 GCA_031970595.1 Pseudobdellovibrio sp. | reverse complement strand
TATCTCGTCAATTAGGTGATCGCAATATGATGGCGCATCAGGGCGATTGGATGAAATCAGCCGATGGTTCGCGCGAAGTGCGTGGTAAGACTTTGGGAATTGTGGGATATGGTCATATCGGCAGTCAGGTCAGCGTTTTGGCAGAAGCCATGGGTATGAAGGTTGTCTTTTATGACGTTATTAAAAAATTACCGTTAGGAAATGCCGTTTCTAAAACACGCCTAGATGATTTATTGGAAGTTTCTGATTTTGTAACTTTGCATGTGCCTGAAACGCCGGAAACGCAAAATATGTTTACTGATAAACAGTTTCAAAAAATGAAAAAGGGCAGTTATTTAATCAATGCCTCGCGTGGAACTGTCGTTGTTATCGAAGATCTGGTCAAAGCCCTGAAAAGCCAGCATTTAGCCGGTTGCGCGATCGACGTTTTTCCAACAGAGCCCGCATCGAACAAAGAAAAATTTGTTTCACCGTTGCAAAATTTAAAAAATGTCATTTTGACTCCGCATATTGGGGGCAGTACCGAAGAAGCCCAGTATGCCATTGGTCTGGAAGTCGCGGAAAGTTTTCGTAAATTTTTGCAAACGGGAACAACAGCTGGTGCAGTGAATTTTCCTCAAGTTGAATTATCACTTAAACAAAATGTCACTCGTATTATGAATGTTCATCGCAACGAACCGGGTGTTTTAGGTGAATTGAATGGATATATTTCACAAGCGTCCGCGAATATTCAGGCGCAATATTTATCGACGGATTCTCAAATCGGCTACCTGGTCGTAGATCTGGAAATGCAGAAAGCTCAAAAAACGAGTGATGAGCTGGTTCAAATGATTCAAAGCTCTCAGAAAAGTATCAAAACGAGATTGGTTTTTTAAAAATTTCAAAAAAACTGTCAATTTAATATTCGTTCTTCCGATAAGAGTACTATGATGAAACACTCTTTAGTAATTTTATTATTTTTAGTTATAGGTCTTATAAGTTGTAAAAAATCGGGCGGCAGCGATCCTTCGGCGGGATTTTCTGCGATCACTATTAATCCCGAAGCGATTATCGTTCCGAAATCAATCACAGCTAAAATCAAAGTATACGGCGTTCCGTTCACTGGAACTGAGCTCGAAGATATCACAACAAAATCGACTTGCAGTACCAGCCAAGCCATCGCAACGATCGATTCGAACGGGAATCTGGCTAACACTTATACGGGGACCTCGGTTCAGCGCTTGAATTTGACTTGTGTTTACGAAGGCATGTCTGTGATGGTACCTGTAACAATTGTACCTGCCAATTTAACATCTTTAATTATTACTAAATCTGCTTTGACGATGAAGCCTAACACAACAACCAGTGTTCAGGTTTATGGTAATTTTACGGATGCCAACAGTTATGTTTTTGCGCTGGATATGACAAATTACATTACTTGGTCGTCATCGAATGCGGCGGTGTCATCAGCCGTGGTCAGTACTTTGTCAGCAGGTTCTGCGGGCAGTGCCACCCTGACGGCTTCTTTTAATGCTATTTCAACGACAGCCAGTGTGACAGTGGATAATGCGGCCACTTCAACATCCTTTACTCCGCGAGGTGTGGGATTGTTAGGCTCGTATTATGACTTTTCGATTGGTGTTCCTTGGAGCGCTAGCACAATTGGTGATCCGTTTGAAACGCTTTTTGGACAGCGGATTGATGCTCAAGTGAATTTCGATTGGTCAACAGGAACGAATAACTTAGGTCAACCATTGTATTTCGGTATTCGTTGGACTGGAACAATTTATATTCCCACTACAGGCAGCTATACATTTTACACGCAATCGGATGATGGTGTTCGTCTGTGGATTGATGATGTGAATGGCACACCACTGATTGATAATTGGACTTTACATGCCAGCGCAGAAAACGCGACGAGCCCGATCACTTTAACAGGTGGTCAATTTTATAATATTAAAATGGAGTACTTTGAAAACGCCGGATATTCAGTCGCCCAGTTAAAATGGGCAGGTCCGTCGATTGCCAAACAGTTTATTCCGCAAAATTATTTATTTCCGCAATAGAAATTATTTTCTAACGGGTTAAATGACTTTGCCTGGATTGATAATGTTGTTGGGATCAAATAATTTTTTAATCGAACGCATCAACTGAATTTCAGTTTCCGATCGCGTAAAATTTAAAAACGATTTTTTTGTTAAACCGACACCATGTTCAGCTGAAATACTGCCGTGGTGTTTTTTAATAATATCAAAAATCATCACATCGACTTTACGACATTCGGTGACAAAGCTTTCTTTGCTCATTCCTTCTGGACGTAAAATATTAATATGTAAATTTCCATCACCAATATGTCCAAACCAAACAACTTCCCACGTTGGGTAAGATGATTTTAACAAACTATCCAAATCAGTCATGAAATCTGGAACTTTGGAAATACTAACTGCGATATCATTTTTATAAGGCGAATAAGCCGATAAGGATTCACTGATATCTTCGCGGTAACGCCAGAAATTTTTTTGCTGTTGTTCGGATTGCGAAATTACGCCATCAGTAATCCAACCTTGCTCCATGCAGGATTCGAATACTGACATAATTTTTTCTTCAGCAGCCTGGGAAGGGCATTCAACTTCGCACACGACATAAAAATCGGTAACTGTGTCAAACGGTCTAGAAAGTCCCGTTGATTTTAAAACATAGCCCAAGGCTTTTTCAGAAAACATTTCATAAGCCTGCAATGTGCAATTTTTTCGAAATTCAGCAAAGACCTTCATGACAGATGACATTTGATCCAAAGCAATGACTAAAACTTGAGTCGCTGGTGCGGGTGCAGATAATTTAACTTGGGCCTCAGTAATAAATCCTAAAATGCCTTCGCTTCCAATAAATAAGTGTCTGAAATCTAAACCCGTGGCGTTTTTAATAAGGCCGTTATTTAAATTCAGAACTTCGCCTGTGCCAGTAACAACTTGTAAACCGCTGATCCAATCACGAGTTAAACCGTAGCGAACAACTTTGATGCCGCCGGCATTCGTTGCGATATTGCCACCCATTTGCGAAGAGCCGCGAGCTGCAAAATCAACTGGATAATAAAGTCCTTTGCTTTTCGCAAAAATTTGTAATTCTTCGGTGATAACACCGGGCTGTATGGTCACAGTGGCTTCGGCTTCGTTAAAATTTAAAATACGATTCATTTTTTCAAAACTGACAATCACTTCGCCGTTCAAGGCGCAAGCGGCGCCACTCAGACCCGTTCGTCCACCGGATGGAACAAGAGCTATTTTGTTTTGATTCGCCCACTGAACAATTTGAACAACTTCAGCTGTCGTTTCAGGAAATAAAATAGCACTGGCTTTGATATCAAAATAAGTTGTCCAGTCTTTGCCATAGTACTTCAAAGAATCAGAATCAGTTTTGATTTTATTTTCTGGGAACGAAAGAGATTTTAAAGCGTCCATGTTTTTTTCTCCGTCAGTGGAAAGTTAGTAGGTGCGAATCTTCAGATAGGCATAGATGGGGCACAGACCCCATCCAGCTGTCAGCAGTAAATATAATCCTGCAACGTAAAACCATGTAGGACCGCCGGCAATCGCATAAGCTAGCATGCCGACTGAAATTAAAAACCGTATAAATCGGTCCCACTGTGCGACGTTACAAATCATAATTTGAATAAATTAGCTTTTTAATAAAGTTTGCAATTCGCCAGCTTGATACATTTCCATCATGATATCGCTACCGCCGATTAATTTTTTATCAATGTACAATTGAGGAATTGTTGGCCAGTTGCCGTAATCTTTGATGCCTTGGCGAATTTCTTCGTCTTCAAGAACATTGATGTCTTTGAACGAAACTCCCAAGTCTTGTAAAATAGCTGTTGCGCGAGCTGAAAATCCGCACATCGGAAATTGTTGAGTCCCTTTCATAAAAAGAACAACGCGGTTAGAATTTAAAATTTCTTCGATTTTTGCTTTTGTGTCAGCCATGGTATTTCCTTTATTATTTAGTCACAGTTTTAATTGTTAATGCATGAACTTCGCCCGTTTGTAGTTCCGGTCCAAAAGCGCGCATCACATGTTGATGCTGTTCAATTCGAGAAAGGCCTTTGAAAGCCGAGCTTGTGATTTGAACCTGCCAGTGATCCGAAGTTCCCGTCAAATCATGAACATGAATTTCCGTTTGTGGGTTAGCGTCGGGATAAGCTTCTTGCAATCGTTGTCTCATTTGATCTATTGTCATAGATATGAGTTCTACCAAAAGTCCAATTAATAAGCAAGGACAGCAGTCTATTGTCGCTCTAGCGTTTGCCCTTTTTACGGCCAATTTTTTGGTTTATGGGGTTGGTCGAATCACTTTTTGGCTTTGGAATCATCGATTTTTTGAAAATCTAGCCAGTTCCGACCTGTTGCTTGTTTTTTTACAAGGAGCCCGCTTCGATGCTGCGATTGCCGCGATTGTGACTTTTTTAATGTTTTGGATCTTTGTAATATTTAAATCCAAAGTCCTTCGAAATGGATGGCTGACTGCTTTGGTCATGGGTCATGCCGTTTTAATTTTAGCGAATTTTGTCGATTGTGAGTTAGTTCATTTTGTGGGTCGCCGAATGACCCGCAGTTCTTTGTATCTGGTCGGCGAGGGAAATATCACAAACTTGATGAGATATTTTCCGATGACGATTGTGACGTTTTTCAGTTTAGGTCTATTTATTTGGACGCATTATAAAATTGCAAAATATTTTAATCCTATCTTGAAAACTCGAATGCAAACAGGGTTAGTGATATTCAGCACTTTGTTGCTGACCGCCTTTTTTGTTCGCGGTGGCTGGCAAGAAAAGCCGCTTAGTTTTGTAGATTCAAAAATCATCGCTCACCCAATGGCCCATCATTTGATTTTGAATACTCCTTTTTCTGTGCTGAAAAGCTGGGGACAAAAAAATATTGAACGCAATCATTATTTCAACAAAGAAAAAATGTTATCTTTTTTAAATCATGATTCGTCTTTGGATATTCAGCCAGCCACAACAGAGTTAGGTCGTTTTAAAAATAAAAATTTAGTCATTTTTATTTTGGAAAGTTTTTCGGCTGAATATATTCGTCCTCAGACGACACCTTTTTTATACGAGTTGATGAGTCGCTCTGATCAAACAACGACTTTTTTGCCTGCCTATGCCAATGGCCGTCGATCGATTGAAGGTATTGCGGCCATTTTATCGGGAGTTCCTGCTTTGATGGAAGAACCTTTTGTGAATTCTGAATTTGCCACCAATGATGTTGTCGGATTAGGAAATGTTTTTAAGAAAAAAAATTATCGCACCCAATTTTTTCACGGCGCCAAAAATGGCAGTATGCGATTTGATTTGTATACGAAGGCGATTGGTTTTGATGAATATTATGGATTGAACGAATTCCCAGATCCAAAGCAAAATGATGGGGCATGGGGAATTTGGGATCAGCCATTTTTCAATTGGATGTGCACTCAAATTCCAACACAGGATCCGTTTGCCAGTGTCGTTTTTTCTTTGAGTTCTCATCAACCCTTTCAAGTTCCCAAGGATTTTATAGCCACAGTTCCAGCAGATGCGGCACCCATTTTAAAAACTGTACAGTATACGGATCAGGCTTTGAAATCTTTTTTTGATTGTGCCGAGAAACAACCTTGGTATCAGCAGACCTTGTTTTTGTTAGTTGCGGATCACACAGGTCCTGAATTATCCTCTGCGGCCGATTTTAAATCGCGCTATGAAATCATGATGTTATTTATCGATCCATCGAAAAATTTAAAAATCAATTCTAAACAATATGCCCAACAAATCGATGTCCTGCCAACTTTGAATGATTTATTTGATTTAAACATTCAAGGAACGAATCATCTCGGTCGATCACTGTTGAATCCCGGTCGTAAAACGATCGCTTTGTATTCAGATCAAAAATATGAATTGGTCGGGGATACGGATTTGTCAGACGACAGGCTGAAGGCAATAAGACAATACTTTTCCGAAGCCATGTACGATAATCGATTATATTATCCAGCGATAAAGGAATAAAAATGGATTTTTTTCAAGCCGTTGAAAAACGACGTAGTATTCGCCAATTCACCAATGAACCTGTGCCTGAACAAGTCATCCGCCGATCTTTAGAAGCAGCCTTAAAGGCTCCGAATTCTTCGAATACACAGACTTGGAATTTTTTTTGGATTCGCAGTGCAGATCATAAAAAGAAAGCTGTTGAAATTTGCTTGTCCCAAGCTGCTGCCAGAACAGCCCAAGAGTTGGTTGTGATTACGGCGGATCCGGCCCTTTGGAAAAGGTCGCAACCGTATCTGGCGGATTATATTCGTAAAGTGAATGCTCCTAAACCTGTGATCATGTACTATGAAAAATTAATTCCCTTTGTCTATCGTTGGGGATTTTTTAATACGATGGCACCCATTAAATGGATCGCTGCGACAGTCACGGGATTATTTCGTCCGATGATGCGGGGGCCTTTTTCACGTCGTGATGCCCAGGAAATCGCAATTAAATCAGCGGCGTTGGCTGCGGAAAATTTTGTGTTGGCTGTGGCCGCGCAAGGATTTGATTCGTGTATGATGGAAGGCTTTGATGAATGTCGTATGAAGCGTTTGCTGAAACTGGGATCTAGCGAACGTGTGGTCATGGTGATTGCTGTCGGGAAAGCCAACCCTGAACGGGGAACGTGGGGTCCCCAGTACCATCCCATCTGAATTAGTTATCAAAGAGGTGTAATATGAAAAGAATTTTACAAATTTTAGTACCAGTTTTATTTTCCCAAATGGTGATGGCTGAATCGATTTATGATTTTAAAGTCAAAACAGCCGACCAAAAAGAAATCAGCCTAGCTGATTATAAAAATAAAACTTTATTAATTGTGAACGTGGCCAGTAAATGTGGATTTACTTCGCAATACGAAGGATTAGAGGCATTGTACAAAAAATACAAAGACAAAAATTTTGTTGTATTAGGTTTTCCATCGAATCAGTTCATGGGACAAGAACCAGGAACTGATGCCGAGATTCAAAAATTTTGCAAACTCACTTACGGAGTTGAATTTCCAGTGTTTGCCAAAGTTGATGTCAAAGGGGATCAGGCAATTCCTTTGTATAAATGGTTAGTTAAACAAAAAGTATCTGACGGCAGCATTTCTTGGAATTTTAATAAATTTTTAGTGAATTCTAAAGGTGAAGTTTTAAAGCACTACGGATCCCGCGTAAAGCCGGCCGAGATTGAAACCGAAGTCGCAAAATTAGTTGAACAAAAGTAATTCGTTCAAAAAAATTATATAAACGTACAAATTAAATTCACAAAAACAGCTTTAGGATCTAATTTCTAAAGCTGTTTTTTGAGAGATAAACTAAAAGATCGTTCCTGTCCTGGGAATAAATAAATATGTCCAAACTGCGTAGGGGATTCTTTCCAGTATTTTTGATCAAAAATATTTTCAACTGCGGCCGTGGCCTTCCACGTATCCTGCTGCCAAGAAATTTGTGTATTGATGATGGTCACAGCGGGAATTGAAATATCGTTGGCGGCGGTTATGAATTTGGATCCCGTGTATTGCAAATCCGTTTTTCCAGTCCAGTCTGGGCCAAACAAAGAATATTGAACATCGGCAATCGCAGTTTGTGCGGCCACATTGGTCGGAGATTGATTTTTGATGGCGGCGTTTTGTTGGTTTTCTGTAATTTTCGCATTTAAAAATTGTCCAGACAGACCGATAGAATAAGATTGGATCATCCAGCGTTTTTCAAATTCAGCCCCCCAATAGGTTTCAATACCATCTTGGCCATAAAAGGGGGGGACATCCTCGATATGAGGCCTGCGGATGCGAAAGACAGCCATACTAATAGGTGCATTTGAATTTTCCTTGAACCCCATTTCCCACTGATCTGACTTGAACTGATCCAGCGCCAGTCCTGGATTGGTATATGAATTCTTGTTCGGAGTAATATAGGATTCAAACCCCTCTGAATAACTCAGATAATTAAAATAAGAATTCAATTCGTATCCGATACTGGCAAAAAACTGATGAAAATATTGATTCGCGCTAATAGGGCGGCTGCTGTCTGTTCGAATCGAATTTTTATTCAGTTCGTTGTATTTAAAACCCCAATTGGATTTCCAAATTTGATATTCGATTTGATGGTGGACAGAAAATTGACGGTTTACGCTGGTGCGATCTGTGTTGGGATCTAATAAACGATCATCAGGTGGTAATTCAAATTGGCCGTTGCTTTGACCTATCCCGATATAATTATAGGCCTGATTTTGAAATTTTTCTTCGCTTTGACGATCCTGTATTGTGAATGTCGTCGTTTGTAAAAAATCAGCCCAGCGCCATTTTTTCTGAATTTGAATTTGATGGACCCATTGTGATTTTTTTTCATGATCACTTCGATAATCATAAGCATCAAAACTGCCGTCATTGCAAAAGCGATCAAAAATATTTTCAGCACTGCAGCCATAGGGAAATAAAACACGATCGTTGGCCACCAACATCTGGCGTTGATTTTGTAAAATGAATTTCCAATCGGCGGTCGGCTGAAAAGTATTTTTCATTTCAATAAACGTGTTTTTAAATTGTACAGGCTGGGCCCAGCTCTGCTTGTTCAAACTGATGCCAGTATCTGGAACGGTTGGCACAGTCGAGCCCCACAAGCTCCATCCCGGACGAGAAGGCTGTGATTGTTGACCATATTCTAAATTCAAATCAGACTGCCAATGTTGATTCCAGTTGTGATGGATTCCTAAATACAAATGATCAGCCGATCCCGCAGAATTTTCATGGGCTTCATAAAGATCCTTATTCAAAGCTTTCAAAACAAACGCAGTTTGATCGTTATTCAATTTTTTTTGATACTGCGCCAAAACGGTCCGTCCTTGGTTGGTTTGCAGACTGATTTGGGCTGTGGCCTTAAGCTGAATCTCTTCGGGTTCGGTGATAATATTCATCAATCCGCCCGGGGCTGCGACGCCGCTGAAAAGACCGTAAGTCCCTTTGATAATTTGGATTTGCTCTTGGTTTTGTAAAAACAGCGGAGTATCACCGATAATCGGAAGTCCGTTGCGTAAGACATTGTTTTTATTATCTAGGGGAATACCACGCAGACTGAGGTAATCATAATATCCCGATGTGCTGTAATTCGAACTGACGGCTGCTGATGAACGCGATAAATCAGACAGTTGTTTGGGGCTTTGATCTGTCAGTTGATCCGCTGTGATCACGGTCGCAGAAATAGGGGCTTTGGTTAGATCATTTCCAAAAAATAAATCAGATTGATAAATATTTGGATCGACGACATCGACAGTCATTTCTGCTGCAAAAATCGAAAAGGATACAAAAAATGTGATAGGTAATAATAAAGTTTTCATCCACTTCCCTTCGTAAGTATTAACTTCATCAGGTTCAAAGGGTATTTCTCAGCTCT
>DALYIB010000018.1:0-22734 GCA_031970595.1 Pseudobdellovibrio sp. | reverse complement strand
CGCCTTTCTGTGAATCACTTGCGGACCCGGGTTCAACTCCCGGCACCTCCACCAATTGTCGAAAACGAAAACTCTGGGGAATAGTCCCCAGGGTATTTTCTAAAATGAAAAGAACAACTTAAATCCAAACAGAAGCCCTCGGCAGTTCTTCAAAAAAGGCTTGGAAGAAATCCGAATGCCGTGATTCAGCTCCGTGATTTATATAATAAACGCAAAGAAGAGCGTTTTAAAAAGCATTAGAATTTTGCTGAAAAATTCTAATGTCCTTAATACTAGGTCCAAAGGAAATCCCAAAATGAAACAGTCGAGAAATACACTCAAATCGAATACATTCGTTTATACCACAGACTTAAATAATATATTTGACGTATGTAATATATATGTTACACTTGAAAAACAGGAGTTATCAGGAGGCCATCGTGGCATCTGATGACACTTTTACGGCCGAAGTACCAAGTGAGATTTTTGAAGATCCAGCTTTTATTGAATGGGAAGATGATACTGATGGAAGCCTTCTCCAACGAGTGGAAGCCGCAAAAAAGAAAATTAAAAGTGACGGCGTAATTACCAGCGCCAAAGATTTAATGGATGGGTTGTACGAAAAAAAATGGAATAGCGGTTTGAGGCTTTATTTTGCCGTTATCGAGAAAGAGGGACGAAAAACCTTACTTCTCCTGGGAAGCGGTAAAGGTGATCAGCAGGAAGCAATTGATAAGTCACGCGCAGCTTTAAAGAACTATGTTGTTGTTAAAGAGAATTTAAAAAAGAATTAGAGGTAGATATGTCTCAAGCATTAAAAATGAAATCAGGAAAGCCCAGCCTTGAACAAAAACGCAAAAGCTTAAATGAACAATTTGGTGATGCTAATTCTGTTATCAACATGATGGCAGATTACATGAAAGATGGCGATGTTGCTTCTATTACTGACTTAGTTTCTGCGTATCTTTCGCACTCACCAAAATACAAAAATCGTGACGAATTTGCCGCAGCTATCGGCACAACAAGACAAACCTTACACCGGATGCTTTCACACGAAGACACTGTATCACTGAAGGTTTTTTTTAGCGCGATTGAACAAATTCATGCGGATGCGGTGGGGTAAACTATGGGACTTAAAGAAAAGCACGGAGCTAAAGGTTCGATGATCTTAAATCATAATTGGTCTGAAGATAATCAGGGAATTGGTGAAGTATTTAATAAATGCGCAAAATTAGAGGCAGATTCCAAAGATGATGCTTATGTCGTTTTAACTGTAGAAGATGGCAAGAAAGATTTTCGAAAAAATAAAAACCAGATTGAATATAAATATAGAATTTCAGCCCTCGACTTAATTAATCTAATTTCTGAAAAAGGTCAGCGAATATAAAAATCTCTAGATTTAGTGATTAATCTAAAGCGTAATTGTCATCGTAATTTACTTTACTTATTCGTAAATACACTTAAAAAATCGTTGCCATAATACGCAGCATTTTCTGAAATGTCCTTTTCAATAACTTTCTTGATGAAAAATGAGCCCTCGAACCAGTGCTGCCAGTAAACTCTGAGGTTAACCTCGTTTGGAAAATGACATTTGAGAATGGAATGAACTTTGACCAGATGGTTACTCATTTGTCCGGTATCTGCGAAAATCATACCTTCGTAAAGTCTGTCGTTGGTGGCCACTGCAAGTTTTGCGAGTTCAAAATCGGTACAGACATTAAGAATAAGGGCTTAAAAAGTGGCTTTGAAAATTGTAATTATTATTTATGACCTAAGAAATTGTCGTTTGATTTGGTCTTTATCAATCATATAAGTATCTGTTTTGAATAATAAAAAAGCTTAAGCCACTTACATTAACAAGTCCCTGCAAGAATATAGACTTTAGCCTAACTATTCACCTAAAAGTCAAAAATCAAGGCTGAGATAAAAATTTATAAATAAGTTTATGAAGCAACTCTTTGTTCTAATAAAATTAAATTTATCAATTTAATAACTTTATTTTTATTTTGAATCAGCTTCGATCCAGCAGCACTATCACATTGTATAATTAAGTCTGTTCCTGTTGATTTAAGAGGTCTGCCAAGGAGTACGGCAAGCTCTTTAAAAAATGGATTTATGTGCCTTGAGAATATTTTATTAAATTTATTATACATGCTGCTTGCTCTGAGGTAGACAGCAGGTCTATAGCCTGCAAAATCTGATATTTCTCCACTCGATGCTAACTGTAAAAGATGCCCTATGCTTATGCATAAAGTACCTACGGCTAGGCATGAGTGACCTAGAAAGTGCCATCTTTGGGAGGCACTCCATTTTTTGTTTTCAAATTGGTGTTTTTCGTTGTTCATTTAGATCCTTTCAAGAGCGTATTTTGCTCCTTTAGCTTATACCCGAATGCATAAAAATTGAGCTTTAAAAGTGTCGATATCCAACTTGAAGAAAACAAAAAAATACTCGTAATTTCATATGTTTGGATAAATAATGCAATTATGGATACGATTGATAATGTAACAAAAACTTTAGGCGACGATCTAAAAGTCGAAATCAAAAAAAATGCTAAGCTTAAAATAGCTGCGGCTTATTTTTCCATATATGCGTTTGAAGCTCTAAAAAAAGAATTAGAAAATGTAGACACAGTTGAGTTTATATTTACACATCCAACGTTTGTTCCAGATGAAGTGACAGATCAGTTTAAAAAGGAACGTCGAGAGTTTTATATTCCGAAGGCAGAACGCGAAAAAAGTTTTTATGGAACAGACTTTGAAATTCAACTTAAGAACAAGTTGAATCAAAAAGGAATTGCAAAAGAATGCGCTGATTGGATTCGTAAAAAAGCTAAATTTAAGTCAAATAAAACAAATCAAACAATGCAGTCTTATTTGGGTGTTGATAATGGTGAAAACTCGAAAGCCGTATATTTACCCATAAGTGGTTTTACTGCTGTAGATCTCGGATATCAACAAGGTGATGCAATTTCTAATTTTATTAATAAAATAGACGAGTCGATTCATACATCTAAATACCTAAAGTTTTTTGACCAAATTTGGAATGATAATACTAAAGTTGAAGATATAACAGAACGCCTATGTGAACATATAACCTCTGTTTACAAAGAAAATTCGCCTCAAAAAATTTATTTTCTAATGTTATATAATATTTTTAACGAATTTCTTGAAGACCTTAACGAAGACGTACTGCCAAACGATTTAACAGGTTATCAGAACAGCTTAATTTGGAATAAACTTTATAATTTTCAAAAAGATGCAGCTACAGGAATCATTAATAAACTGGAAACATTCAATGGTTGCATTTTAGCTGACAGTGTAGGGCTTGGTAAAACTTTCACCGCACTTTCGGTAATTAAATATTATGAACTTAGAAATAAATCTGTACTTGTGTTATGTCCTAAAAAATTATCTGAAAACTGGCTTAAATATAATCGAAACTTAGTAACTAACCCGTTTGTAAAAGATCGCTTTAATTATATGGTATTGTGTCATACCGATCTATTAAGAACTCGGGGAGAGTCGCTTGGCACACCTTTAGACAAAGTAAACTGGGGAAATTTTGATTTAATTGTTATTGATGAGTCACACAACTTTAGAACTAACGATTCATATAAAGAACACGAAACTCGCTATCAAAGACTTTTAAATAAGGTAATTAAAGAGGGCGTTAAAACAAAAGTATTAATGCTTTCAGCAACTCCGGTAAACAATAGATTTAATGATTTAAAAAATCAGTTAGCTTTAGCGTTCGAAGGGCATACCGGAGTTCACGAGGGAAGATTAAAAAAACTTGGAAATATTGATGAAATTTTTAAGCGAGCGCAAGCTGCGTTTAATAGGTGGTCAAGTTTGCCTGCAGAGAAAAGAACTGCAGCAGCTATTTTAGAAGAATTAGATTTTGATTTTTTTGAACTTTTAGATAAGGTTACAATTGCGCGATCAAGAAAGCATATTCAAACCTATTATGACACAAAAGACATCGGTAAGTTTCCTGATCGTAATAAGCCAATCACTTTTCATAGTCCATTAACTTCAAGAAACGATGTTTTTAGCTTTAATGAAATATTTCATAATTTATCTTTAATTAGCATGGCCGTGTATGCGCCTATGTCGTATGTACTTGATAGTCGTAGGGCCTATTACGAGCAACAGTACGACACAGAGGTCAGCACAGGCGGAGCAAACTTAAAGCAAGTGGATCGAGAAAAAAGTCTTCAAAGATTAATGACTGTTAATCTTCTAAAACGTTTAGAAAGTTCCGTGCATTCGTTTAGGCTGACTTTAGACAGTCTAAGAAAAACTCACCAAAATACATTAAAAATAATTGACGACTTCGAAAAAGGAAATCGACAAAGACAAAATATTGATGATTACTCAGCAGAAATGGATAGTGTCGATTTCGATGATGATAATTTTAGCGACGCCGAATTTGAAGCGGATACGATTGGCAAAAAAATTCAGATAAAACTAGAAGATATGGATTTAATTTCTTGGAAGGCTGAGCTTGAAGGTGATTTAAAAATCATAGATGGTCTTTATGCTGAAATGTCAAAAGTAACGCCTGAAAACGACTCTAAACTTCAAAGTCTTAGAACTCAAATTGTAAGTAAGATCAGTTCGCCTATTAATCCTGGGAATAAAAAAGTATTAATTTTCACTGCCTTTGCAGACACAGCTGACTATCTTTATAATAACATTGCTTCAGATATTCTTGTAAAACACCGTGTACATACTGCAAAAGTAACAGGTAGTGGATCCCCAAAAACGACAATCGCAACCAGTCGTGGCTCATCAGTTTATGATTTTGAAACAGTTCTTACACTATTTTCTCCAGAGTCTAAAGAAAAAGCATCCATAATGCCAAACAACCATGATCAGATTGATATTTTAATTGGTACTGATTGCATATCAGAGGGACAAAATCTTCAAGACTGCGATTACCTCATAAATTACGATATACACTGGAATCCTGTTCGTATTATTCAAAGATTCGGACGAATAGATCGTATAGGATCAAAAAACAAAGTCATTCAGCTTGTGAATTATTGGCCTGACATTACTTTGGATGAATACATCAATCTTAAAGAACGTGTTGAGAGTCGAATGATAATTGCTGATGTTACTGCGACTGGTGATGACAACGTTCTTAATCAGCAGTCACAAGATGCAATTTATCGAAAAGAGCAGCTGTTAAGATTACAAGAAGAGGTTATTGAGTTAGAAGATTTGCGAACTGGTGTATCAATTACTGATTTAGGATTAAATGACTTTAGAATGGATTTAATTAATTACATTAAAACTAACCCAGATTTAGAATCTTTACCAAATGGAATGCACGCTGTTCTTTCTGCTAATGAAAGCATTGGGCTTAAGCCAGGAGTAATATTTACCCTAAGAAACAGAACTAATAGTATTAATATTAATCAACAGAATCGACTTCATCCTTACTACTTAGTTTATGTTTCTGATCAAGGTGAAACTATTGTGAAACATACAGAAGTTAAAAAAATATTAGATTTGGTTAGACTAGCGAGCAAAGATCAAGTCGATGCTATAAATGCAGCCTGTGAAGCTTTTAACCGCGAAACAAATGACGGTAAAAACATGCAATTCTACTCAAATCTTTTAGATAACGCTGTTAAATCTATTATTGAAGTTAAAGAAGAAGACGATATCGATAATCTTTTTAAAGGCGGCAAGACTACAGCATTGACCGGGGCGATAAAAGGTTTAAATGACTTTGAACTGATTTCGTTTTTAGTTATCAAGGATGTAAACTGATGCAGGTATTATTTCAATACCCTGAGCGGGCCAAACTGGGCAAAATTGTGCCTAAAACAAAGTTCTATAAATACAGCAAGCTAACGAAGCAATCAAAAAATAGCTTTATTAGTGATATTGCTCAAATAGTTTGGCTTTATAATATTTCGCCCGAAACTGTAAATTTGCCCGCAACTAAAGATGTGCCAGAAATTCAAATTTTCAAAGTTGATTTAAAAATTAAGGAATATGATATTGATTTAATAAATGTTATTGATGAGTCTATACCATTTCCAACACTTTTTGAGTTGCAATATGATCAAGAGTCGAAAACGGTAGCTGCTTTTAAAAGACCAAATGAAGCGAGCGCTGTAAAGTGGGTCATAAGTGATTATTTTGAAGGAGAATGGATTTTAAGTAATTCAACAAGAACACCTATGCCAGTAGCCGTAAATCTTGAAGGTTTATATGGTCAACTTCTTAAAACAATTATGCCTTACTCTGATAAGACTGGTGAGAACATAAAAGATCGAGTCTTGAGAACGGAACAGATTCGACAAGTTGAGAAAGAAATAATTAAATGCGAAACAAAGCTTCAAATAGAAAAGCAATATAATATTAAAGTAGAAATTAATGCTGAGCTTAGAAAGTTAAATAAAAAATTAAAAGATCTAACTAAGTAAGTTTGTAAAATAGTGATACGAAGGAACAAAAATGGATAAATTAAAAATGCATTCGCCAAATTTAACTCAAGATAATATCGCCCGTATTCGAGAGCTTTTTCCAAGTTGTGTGACTGAAGCTGTTGGTGCAGATGGTAAGTTGAAGTTGGCTGTAGATTTTGATCAACTAAAACAAGAATTGTCTGAATCAATAGTTGAAGGACCTCAAGAGCGTTATCATCTTAATTGGCCAGGTAAACGTATTGCTTTGCTAACTGCCAATGCGCCTATTGCTAAAACGTTAAGGCCATGCCGTGAAGAAAGTGAGGATTTTGATAATACAAAAAATTTATTTATTGAGGGCGATAATCTTGAGGCGCTAAAACTACTTCAAGAGAATTATCTAGGTAAAGTTAAGATGATTTACATAGATCCGCCATATAACACTCGTAATGATTTTATATATGAAGATGATTTTGCTGAAAATACTCAGGAGTTTCTTAAGAAGTCGAATCAGAAGGATGAAGAAGGCAATCGACTTGTTGCTAATACTGAGGCTAATGGTAGATTTCATTCTGACTGGTTAAGTATGATTTATTCGAGATTGAAATTAGCAAGAAATTTATTAAGCGATGATGGGGCTATTTTTATTTCAATAGATGACAATGAACAAGCTAATTTAAAAAAAATTTGTGATGATGTTTTTGGAGCACAAAACTTTGTTTCTTTACTTTCTGTTGAAATAAATCCAAAAGGGAGAAAAAATTCCAAGTTTATTTCTGTAAGTAATGATTACTGTCTGATATACGCAAAAGACAAAGAACAAGCTTATTTTGTTGAAAATATACCGAAAAGTGCATCTGATATGCAGGAAGATGAAGAGGGTAATTTTGTACATAAGAGTGGTAAAAGAGTAATTGTAGGCGAAAACTCATTCAATAAAGTAGTTTCAAATTTTTCATCTGAAAAGCATTATAGCTTTTATTATAATCCAGTGAATCGAAGCCACAAGATTATTATCGAAACTGATGTGAACGATATTAACAATAAATTAATTAAAGAGGGGTTTGAGCGATTCGTGTCAATACGAGATGGTGTTTTTATCGAAAATACCTATACAAAGACAAAAATTGAAGAGCTTATGAAATGCTCAGCCCTTGAATTTAAAAGCGGTAAAATATTTGAAAAGAATTTTAGCGATACGATTCGAATGAAAAGTATTATTACAAATAAAAAATATGATGCACTTGTTAACGGGGAACCATGCAGTTATTCAATTGATGTTAAGACCACCTCGGCGGGGACTGATCTTAAAAATTTGTTCAATACAAAAGAAGTATTATTTAGCGCCCCAAAGAATACAGGGTTACTTAAACTTCTTTTAACGCTGATTGATGGAAATGATTTTCTTGTATTAGATTTTTTCGCTGGCTCTGGAACAACGGCGCACTCTGTTTTTCAAACGAATTCCGAGGATGGAGGCAATCGAAAATTCATCTTAGTTCAGTTGCCTGAGCTATGTGAGGAAAGCTCGGCGGCATTTAAAGCCGGTTATAAAACAATAGCTGAAATTACCAAAGAACGCATTCGCCTCTCAGGTAAAAAGATTTTAGAAGGTGATTGCAACGAGGGCTGGGAAAAGGATATTGGTTTTCGCGTACTAAAAATTGACTCATCTAACTTGACTGATATTTATTATAATCCTGACAGTATTGTGCAAACTCAACTTATAGATTTTACTGATAATATTAAATCTGATCGAAATGCTGATGATCTATTATTTCAAGTTCTGTTGGATGTTGGTGTTGATTTGTCTTTGCCGATAAGCAAAAAAACAATACAAAATAAGACCGTTTTCTTTTTAAATCAAGAACCATACGATCTTATTGCATGCTTTGATAATGGTGTGAATGAGTCTTTGGTCAAAGAATTGGCTAATTTTAAACCTCTTAAAGTCGTATTTAGGGACACTGGTTTTGAATCTGATGCAGTTAAGATTAATGTCGAGCAAATTTTTAAACAATTGTCTCCTAAAACTGAAGTAAAATCGATTTAAGGAGTGTTGTATGAAGTTTAGGTTTAAAGTACAACCCTATCAAACTAATGCAGTTGAATCGGTCGTAGATTGCTTTGCCGGCCAGGTTTACTCTGCAGGTACTTCTTACAGAATCGATCCGGGTAAAGTAAAAAAAGACTCACAAGGGCAATATCAAACCTCATTTGATGATCAGCCTGGTTTTAAAAATTCAGATATTCATCTCTCAGAGTCCCAGCTTTTAACTAATATTAATGCTGTACAAAGAAGGCAGAACTTACCACAATCCGCAAAACTTGTAACAACGAGTTCATCTAAAATTAATCTTGATGTTGAGATGGAGACTGGTACAGGAAAGACCTATTGTTATATTAAGACTATTTTTGAAATGAATAAGCGTTATGGTTGGAGCAAGTTTATAATTGTTGTTCCAAGCATAGCCATTCGAGAAGGGGTACTTAAATCACTTGAAATTACCGGTGAGCATTTTAGCGAAAATTATGGTAAGAAAGCCCGTTATTTTGCTTATAATTCTAAAAACTTACCTGCGCTTGAAGGTTTTTCGTCTGATTCTGGAATTAGCGTGATGGTTATTAATGTCCAGGCGTTCAATGCTAAAGGAGCTGATGCAAGAAGGATTTATGGTGCTCCAAGAAAAAAAGCGGATGGTACTGAAGAATTAGTTGGTTTAGATGATTTTCAATCTCGTAAACCTATTGATGTTATTAGCGCAAATCGTCCAATATTAATTTTAGATGAGCCACAAAAAATGGAAGGCAAAAAAACTTTAGAATCATTAGAGGATTTTAAGCCCTTAATGATTTTGCGTTACTCGGCGACTCATAAAACCACATACAATAAAGTTCACCGGTTAGACGCATTAGATGCATACAATCAAAAACTAGTAAAAAAAATTGGAGTACGCGGTATCACAACTAAAGGGCTTGCGGGAACTAATGCCTATCTTTATCTTGAATCTATTGAAATATCAAAAACTGCGCCCGTTGCACGTATTGAGATAGAAGTTAAACAAAAAAATGAAATTAAACGAGTTGTAAAACGCTTGGAAAAAGGTAGAAATCTTTTTGACGAGTCAAATGGTTTAGATCAGTACGATGGATTTGTTATTTCGCAAATCGATGCAAACAACGATACGGTTGAATTTACGAATGGTCACATATTATCTGCCGGTGATGCTACTGGTGATATTACAGAAATCACAATTAGACGAATTCAAATTAGAGAAGCCATAAAAGCTCATCTTGAAAAAGAGCGAAGTCGTTTTGCTCAGGGAATCAAAGTCTTGTCGTTATTCTTTATTGATGAGGTAGCAAAGTATCGGGACTACAGTGCAGAAGATGAACGTGGTGAGTATGCACGTATTTTTGAAGAAGAATATGAATTACTAAAAGCAGAATACCTTTCTGAATTGCCTGTTGATAACGAAGCTTATCGTAAATACTTAGCGGAGATTCCAACAGACCGTACTCACAATGGTTATTTTTCTATAGATAAAAAAACGAAAAGATTGACTGATCCAAATGTCGCCAGCAGAGGGGAAGATGCTGGTCTTTCAGATGATGTCGACGCTTATGACTTGATTCTTAAGGATAAAGAACGTCTGCTTTCGTTTGCCGAGCCTGTGCGATTTATTTTTTCTCATTCGGCTCTACGCGAAGGTTGGGACAATCCGAATGTTTTTGTTATGTGTATGCTTAAACATAGCGACAATACAATTTCTCGTCGCCAAGAAGTTGGACGTGGTCTAAGAATTTGTGTTAATCAAAATGGAGATAGAATCGATAACCCATCTATTGTTCACGAAGTTAACGTCTTGACCGTCGTGGCCAGTGAAAGCTACAAAGATTTCGTCGGTAATCTTCAAAAAGAAATTAGTGATTCACTTTCTGCTCGCCCTAGAAAGGCAGACGAAGCGTATTTTACAGGGCAGACTATTAAAATTGAAGGTGGAGAAAGAACAATCTCAATTGATGAAGCTAAGGCAATAGAGTTTTATTTAATTCAGAATGGCTATGTTGATCGAAACAGACAAATAGTAGAAAAGTATCATTCGGCTAAAGCAAGCGGAGCGCTGGCTGAGCTTCCGCCAGAACTAGCACCTATTGCGGCACCAATTTTTGGATTAATTGATGGTGTATTTAGTGAATCACAACTGGCGATTGTAGGTGATGATCGTAAACCAAAACTTAACCCTCTTAATAAAAATTATGATAAAAAAGAATTTAAGGCGCTTTGGAGCCGTATTAATAAAAAAGCCGTTTATCGCGTTGAGTTTGATTCGCGTGAGCTTATTAAAAATAGTATAAGGGCTTTGGACACAGATCTGAGAGTAACACCGCTGCAATATACAATACAAAGTGGTATTCAAGGTGATCAAATAACGGACTCACAACTGAAATCTGGTGATGGCTTTAGACTAAAGAACACATCTACTGAGACCCATAATACATCAATACATTCTATGGTGAAGTATGATTTATTAGGTAAGATCGCTGAAAACACTCAGTTGACACGAAAAACGGTAGCTGAAATTTTAAGTGGTATTCAAGCCCCTGTGTTTGGTCAATTTAAGCAGAATCCGGAACATTTTATTTCGGAATGCTGCCGTTTGATTAATGAACAGAAAGCAACGGTAATTATTGAAAAATTGAGCTACGACAGCATTTCTGAAGTTCATGATTCAGAAATATTTACAGCAGCTCAAAATCGACAAGATTTTACTAAGACAACCGAAAAGTTACGTAATCATATTTATGATTACGTGTCTGGTTCTAATATTGAGCTTGATTTCGCAAAAGAGCTAGATGCAAGCAATGAAGTGGTTGTGTATGCAAAACTTCCTAGAGGTTTTTTTATTCCAACTCCGGTGGGTGATTATAACCCAGATTGGGCCATTACATTTAAAGAGGGTAGCGTAAAACACATTTATTTTGTCGCAGAAACTAAGGGCGATATGTCGAGTATGCAGTTAAGACAGATTGAAAAAACTAAAATAGCGTGTGCCCGTAAGTTTTTTGACGAGGTTAATCGAAAAATAAACCCAGACAATGTAAAGTATGATGTTGTTACCAATTATACAAAACTGATGGAAATTGTGGGTAAAGCTTAATAATAATAAATTTTTACCATTCTATTTTTAATTTAAATGTAAGAAGATTAATTAAAATTCATTTTATGAAGCAGATTATAGATTTCATAATCTTGATCTTCATAGCAACAAAAAATAACGTCTAATTCATTTTCGGATAAGAAGCTCTTAACTGTTTTATATGCAATTAGTGCGGCATCTTCTTTTGGGAAACCATATATACCTGTACTTATACAAGGAATTGCTATCGTCGATAAATTATGAGTTTTTACAATACTTAGTATGTTTTTATAAGTTTGCTCAAGCAAGTATGGAGCTTTTTCAGTTTCAGAATAATAATTAGGACCAACTGCATGGACGACAAATTTTTGACCTAAATTAAAACCAGGTGTAATAATAGCATTACCACTATTTAAAGGGGCAAAATTTAAACAAGCTTGTTCAAGCATCGGTCCAGCAGCATTGTGAATCAAGCCACTAAGGCCAGATCCTATTTGTAAATCTTTGTTGGCAGGATTTACGATTGCATCCGCTTTGATTTTTAATATATCATCTTTTACAATTTTAATCATATTACTATCTTTTTAGGGTTTAGTTTAATTTTCGATTTGAAAGTTGAATTATAAGCCAAAATATTGTTAAGAAATTTAAGTATTTTAAATGCAGATGTAAGATACTAATATCCTTAGCAATAAGCAACCACTCTTTGATTTATTTATAAAGACCTATTATGACAACACTCCGGTTTATATTTGATAGATGAATAAGATTGCATGGTTATTTTGTTTTTTGGTGTCTCAAAATGCGACAGCGGTTATCGATTCTAAACTGGAAAAGATTAGCTTTGGTGAGGTTGATTTAATAAACAAAGGTTCAGAATATTATAATAACTTCAATTATGAATCGGCACTCTTGTACTATCAAAAAGCCCTTAGGATTAATTCAGACAGAAGCACCACCTATGTCTACTTGGCTGGTACTTATCGTAATTTGAAAAAATACAAAGAAGCTGCGGATATTACTGAAAAAGGAATTAAAAAATTTCCCCGTAATTTAGATTTATATTTAAACTTAGGCTATGTTTATTCAGACCAGGGGAAATATCAACAAGCTTTTGATATACTTAAACAAGCGGATCAATTAGAAAAAAGTATTAAGTATTTTAATTTTAAATCCCATTTATTAGGAAAACTCAATCAATTCGAAAATGCCTTTAATGAAAGTATTAAGGCCCTAGAAATCCAAAATTCAAATTATATTGCATTCAGCAACGCCTTATTTTTTGCAGAAAAAATGAAAAACTGTAAAAGTTCTATTTATGTGTATGAGAAATATTATAAATTTCAAAGAAAAAATAATGTAACTGAAGAAGATTATAAAAAATGTCTTCAAAAAAAATAGTTATTTTAAATATTTTTACCTATACAAAATGACAAGCTGATTCCATAAAACGTTATCGAGTCTGAGTTATCAACTGCATACTGACCAGCGTCTATCGAAATGCGCATTTTACTTTTTAGATTATATGACGCGCGTGGGACTAAGAATATATCAAAAGAAAGTCCCAGTGCTGTAAAGCTTTGGGTCGAAGCCATTTTTGTTTTATTACTGGTTTTTGAATTCACATACGAAAAAGAACTGTCCAGATTCAGACTGTCTGCAAAAATTGAAAGTCCCATTCCCAGACTGTTATTTTCCTGCATAACACCTATTCTGAGTCGTGACATTGAACCTTTTTGGGGTGTCGTAGAGACACCACTCATTAAGTCAGTTGTACTGGTGGAATTCGTTTTTGTGCTGGTTGAAGGAAAATAGGCTATTTCTAAAAAGACGGCGTCTTCGATACTCAAAAATACAGCAGGACCGGCAAAACCATGTGTAATTTTTGATTCTGATTCTGAATAGGGAATAGATATTCCACCCACTTGGGCGCCAAGACCTAAGTAAATATTTTTACCCAATGCTCCATGTTGAAATAGCTGATATGATGTTTCTGAATTGTCTTCATTCTGAGTCTGGATATTAATATTATTTTTATCTGGTGTTGTCGTTTTGCAAATTAAATCAATATTAATTGTGATTTCGTCCTCTGTATCAACCTTTACATTTTTTATATTTTGAGTAGAACAATTATTACTTTTGGCCTCTAAACTAAAGGATTCGCCATAGGACCATTGAAATTGATTTTCCACTTCTTGGCCTGAGGGTAAAAAAACGCGGGTGTTTTCTGGGGTCTTATTAATGTGGATAGTGACTAATTTAGGGCGGAGTTCAAAATTGAGTTTTAATGGCTGATTTTCTTTCAGTTCTATGGATTTTTTTTCAGAAATAAATCCATACTGTTCGATACTGACTTTATATGTCTTTGGGACCAGAGCGTTTGATAAAATAACGTTTCCTCGACCAAATACTTCGTCGTCCAGTGAAATTTGCGCAAGCGGTTTGTTTGTGGTGATCTCTAATTGGGTATTATAGCCGATTTGACCATTCATAATTGAATGGCTGATTGTCGGAAAATGACTTTTCAGATTTAAACTTATTTCTTGATTCTGAATACGTTCGATTTCTTTGTTAATTTCAGTCTTTAAATATCTATATTTAAAGTAAGCCTTATAGAGATTATTTTCTTTGACGTATTGTTGCTGAATTCTTTCAAATCCTTTCAATACCACATTATGCGTTTTAAATTGTTTTTGGACTTCTAAATTAGTTGATTTATCAGTTTCTACAGAAGACTGTATTATTTCAGTTTTAACGCCGTAGTTTTGTATAATTGCATTTTTATAGCAAGAATCCAGTGCCGCATTTTCTGCTAATGACTCTGTTATATCTTCTCCACTGCACAGATAATATTTATATTCAGAGTCTTCTAAGCTTGTATCGTTAAACCAAGATGGAGCAGCACTTAACAAAGTGCTGCTGGTTAATATCAGAACGAATAAGTATTTTTTCATTTACTATTCCTGGTCCTTATCATTTGCAAAAAATCGTTTTTGTTTGTCCCTGACTTGCTGTGCGACATCTGCCGAAACTGATATTATTTCTTGGTTAATTCGGTTCTTCATTTTTTCATAATCAGACTGGCTGATTTCGGTCAAAATATGACAGTCAACACGTTCATTTTCTTTTAATGAATATCTTTCAAAGCCTCTGGATTTGATTCGAATGCCTTTTAAATAGCCAGAAACATTTTCTGTAACAGATTTGGTAATTAAATCGTTTTCAGATTCCAATGTGCCTTCGCTGGCCAGATTATTCTCTGCCTTAAATTTTGAACCTATTTCGCTAACGATGTTTTCATATAAACTAAGTCTTGCTAGCTCGTAACAGGCATTAATTCTTTGGTCGCCGCGAATAGTGTAGCTATTTTTGTAATAGATATTTTTACCTTCAGTCCAAGTTACTTCCTGTTTTTGAATCCATTCCGGTTTTTTATCATACGATTGATCTAGTATTACTTTTTCGGATGTCAAATTTGGGGGGCTATGCTGGCAGCTGAACGTCCAAATTGACAGACATATTATAACTAAAGCATTTGTTTTGTTTTTCATTTTTCCTCCTGGGATTGATTTTTTGGTCATTTTTTAAAATTTCACAATTTACAAATTGAATTTTTAATGAAAAGAACGAATGTAACCTAAATCTTTTAAAACTTTATTCAGTAACATCCCTTTGTACTTTGCCGGGCAAATAAATTCTTGAGAGTGAAAAAAGGATGTTCCTGTATCCACTAATGAATTGGAATAAATGTATAGTACATTCTTACAAACAATCGAATGCGGAAAGTATCCGTGTTTAATAAGTGTTTTAAGCAAGTCAAACTTTTTGGCTACAAAACAGATTAAAAGTGTTTTTTCTGGTTTGCTAAAATTTTTATTTTTATACTGATTAAGAATCAAATCTAACTGATAACTGCTGTAGTTTAATATAGCCCCATTAACCATGTGATCTATATAAATCAACTGAAGTTCAGCTTTTACAAAGCGTAATAGTTTTAATGTTAATTCAATTAAATTATGATCAAAATAATATTTTTTTTCAAAATAAGTATTTATAAATCGTTTCTTTTGTTTTTTTTGTCCGTTTAAATAATTGTTCACAATTTCAAATCCTTTTTGTTGTCTTCCGCATCCAAACTCAGAGGATATTTTGAATAAATCAATTTCTATTATTTCTTGTTTCGTCGGCGGCGCTTTTTGAAATGTATTTTTGGATTTGTTTAGTTCAGCAAGATGGGTATCTTTTTCTAAATTTTGTTCAATATCTTTAATATTTTCTTCTGTTAAAGTTAAAACCTGTAAGTTTCTAGCTGGACTGACTAAATTTAAATTCGCTTCCTTTAAATTGGAAGGTGGCAGATTTTGTTTTTTTCTTTTGCTTACAAAATACTTAAATAACTTATACGTGATTTTTTTAAGTTTTCTTTTGACAAGCGTCTTTAAAATCATTCGCTCTCCATTTTCTTTAATTTTTGTAATCTAGATAAATATAGATTAGATGACGTTTTTGTCAGAATAGGACACTCAAAGTAAATATATGTAAATAGACCTTAATTTGAATCAATCTGAGACAAGTTTTTAATTGTCCTTATATGTCAGTCTGCAGCGGTAATCTGGAACAACCTAATTACATTTATTAGAAGGAGGTTTATATGAAGCTCGCTTATCCTCGATTAACTATTCGTATTTTTTCGGCTGTATACAGGACAATTCCAGTTGTCTTTGACCCAGCAACGAAAAATATCAATAATTCACTATTTTCAAATTGTGTTTTTATTCCATGCAAATTCAAAACTAATTTAGAAGGTAAGCTACTGCCCGATGTTGAATACTTAACGATTCAATTTTTACAAAAATTATCAAGTTTAAACAATAGACAAATTTGTTTAGAAACTGCGAAAGACTATTGTTATTATGTTGATCCTAACGGAGATGTTGAAATTTCAGATAGATCACCTTACGGAGGAATTAAAATTTAGCTTTTATATATGAAAATGACGACGGATTCGTCGTCATTTAAGAATTAATACATACACATTATTTTATTTCCAATATTTCCCATATGCAAATAATGATGAATCATATCTGTTGTCAGGACCGCATTTATAGTGTGTCCTTTCTGGGCGATTGCTAAAATTTTTTTATTGTTGTTTTTAGATATATAACCTAATTTCACGCCTTTAAAGTAAACTGCGATGGCATTGGGATCATATTTGTTCGTTGGTTCGTGAATAAGTTTTAAACGACAACCCACTTCGGTTTGAATCATCGCTTTTTGAAATTCTTTTTTGGATTTTAAAGCGAATTTAATTCCTACCAAATCCACTTCGAAATATTTGTATCTTTTAGCTATTGGCTTGATTTTAATTTGCTTGTTCGTTTCTGTTTTTTTACTTTTCATGCAAATAATATATTATACTTCGCTGACATCTGGGGTCATTTTGATGTTTCTGTTGTATCAAATTGATTCATTTTAATAGGTTATTCGTATTCTTGTTGAGTCCCTCAACTTAGGGCACATTATAACCGAAATTGAATCTATGGCGCGTAATGATACTGTTACTCGAATTTTAAAAGTTATCCATTTTCTTGAGGTCAATCCGCAGGGTTTGACGGCCAAGGAACTCAAGCAAAAGCTTGGAGCTTTAAATTTTGAAGCATCAGAAAGAACTATTTATCGCGATTTGGAAGCTATCGAACTGATTCATTTGCCGCTCGTAAAGAGTGAATCTATTGGCGCTCCAAGATATAAGCTGGAATCGATTGCTTCGATCAATCAAAAGCTAAATTTTTCATATCAAGAATTAATAGCTTTATATTTAGCCAGAGAATCAATGACAATGTATCAAGGTTCTTCATTTTTTCGAGTTATTGATCAGTTTTTCCAAAAGCTTGAAAAGGGACTTGGCCTCAGTGGTCAGAAAGAGCTTTTGAATATTCAGGGATATATTGGCTTCAAGCCCCAATCAACATGGTATGCGACGGTTCAGCAGGACATTATGGATGCCATTTATGATGCCTGCGCTGAAGGGCAGTGCTTAGAGATTAATTATAAATCTAAATCCGGGGCGAATAAAGACCAACTTGTGCCAAGATTAATTGGTCCTGAAGGTTTGTATTTTGTTGATTCAGGTGCTTATCTAGTCGGTAAGGATTTAAATAAAAATGAATTCAGAACCTATTCGATCACTCGAATTGCTGCCGTTAAGCAATTAGATCAGCCCTATGAATCAAGTTTGTCTTTGAAAGAATATTTAAAAACATCAATAGGTCTTATTAGCCAAGGTGAAATTAAGCCTGTAAAAATTAAAATCCAAGACCCAATTGCATCCTATGTGGCCGAAAGATGTTGGCATGAATCACAGTCTATTTTGAAAACAGACGACGGAATTATTTTAAATATGAACGTAAATATTAATTCTGAACTCGCTCGCTGGGTGCTAAGCCTAGGATCTTATGCGTGTGTCCATGAGCCAATCGAATTAAAAAATCTGATCATTTCAGAGTTGAATGGCTTAATGGATCTTTATGAAATCAAAAAAGCCGCCTAAGTCGTTATTATTTTTTAAACTCTAAATAGTTTCAATGAGTTTTAATTTTTTAATTTCTCCAAGAAGGGCTCTTGTTGAAATTTTATTTTTAGCTATTTTGTAAGTATTTTGGGGATTGATTTGAACAGCGTGTTCTTGGCTGAAATATTTTAAAAGTTCTAGGCGTGATTGAATTGAAGGAGAATGTATTTTAAGCTCGATTCCGCCTTGAATATAATCAGCTAAATTCTTATTCAACAGTGGCATTTTATCAATGCCACTATCTGTAGTAACAATAACTAACCCACCGCGATCCGCTATTGACTTAAATGTGTGTAATAATTCAGTCTGAACAAATTCACCGTTCTGAATATATTGAAAACTATCAATAACTAGAATGTCTAACGATTCGCGATAAAATTTACGAAAAATTGGCATTTCATTGATGCGATAATGCCGCACACATTGGTTCATCAATTTTTCAGATGATATAATATGAATTTTTTTATTTGGATTCATCAAATTCAATTTATTTCCTATGGCATGGGCCAAGTGGGTTGATCCATTACCGCAGGGACTATTGATAACGATACAACCTAATTTCGAGTAGTCTTCCATTAAAGAAATTTTTTGAGCCATTTTGTAGGCATTGAAATTTTCCTTATGTAAAAAGAAGTTTTTAAAATTGAGTTCATTATTTGGGGACGAAATGCTTAATTCTGCTGAATTCATAGAAATAGGATCGCTATGAGTAGATACAGAGTTATTATTTTTAAATACTGAGTTTATCCAAGCCGTTTGAGGCAATAGACCTAGGCCAAGAATTAATTGACGACGATTCATGAATATCTCCTTTTGTATGATACGAAAGTCCAGAACGTATAACATAAAGTATTTTTATATTCATTTCTTATAGAAATAATTTGATACACTATGGAAATATTACAACATTGGGAATTATATGGCTAAAAAGTCCACTTCTAAGATCAAGCACCCTGAATATTCGTTAAGCGAACGTCTTAAATTTATTCGTGAAACCCGTAAAATGACACAAGCAGAGCTAGCCAAGCAATCTGGGTTGACTCAGGCTACGATTGCAAATTTGGAAAGTGGTCGCAAAGATCCCAGTATTCAGACATTGGAAAACTTGGCTAGAGCATTAGATATTCATATAGCCACGTTATTTAGTTCAGAAGATGTGTATGTTTTTGATTTAAAACGATTGCGCCGCAAATATACAAAAGCAGATAAATTAACCCCACATCTATATATGGCTTTGGGACGTGTGATTCAGTATGCGCGTGATATATCGTTTATTTAAAAAATATCTATATTGAATAACATATTTCCAAACCACCCACACAATCGAACCAGCGACAAATAGTAATATGACAGTGGTGCGAATAAAGGTGGTCGTCCACGAAGAATTTTTCCGACTACTGAGCTACTCCACTTTTATAGGCTTTGCGAATCAGGGAACCGCAGGCTTGCGAGGCAGCGCCGGAACCGATGTCATTGCCGCCAAAGGGGACTTCATAGCGCGAAATAATCCCATAAATTGTTTTTTCCGAATCAATCCATGGGTAAAATCCAAAAAGGCCAGCACTGCTAAAGGCTCCGTCGCCCGATGTGGGATCGTCTTCGACCCAATGTCCGTAGGAATAATGAAATGTCATCGTCGTAAACGGACTGGATACAGCACTGGTGCACACAGTGGGGTTGGCGCAAACGGCATTCACGCCCAGAAAATTTTTAATTAACAACTGACCCGACAAAATTTTCGTTAAAAATTTCGCGTATTCGGCAGCACTCGTGGCAGCGCCCCCCGCCAATTGTGGATTGGTAAACGTTAAATTAATATCGGCGCCTAATTTGTTTTGAAATTCTGCGGCCAGCTGGCTTTCGTTCAATGTTCCCATTCCATTATCCACAGCCCACTTTTGAAAATGACCACCGTTATAATAAAATTTATTGTCATTCCCCGCAGTATAATTGCTGTTGCTGCCAGTGGTGTAACATTCATTCACAGTGGTGATAGATGCCGGCACACAACTGAGGTTGCCAAAACTGGTATAACCCGCCGACATCGTCAAATATTTCTGAGTCGTTGAATCAATAATTCCATTTAAACGCTGAACAACATAGGCGCCAAACAACCATTTCGTCGCCGATGCGATCCCGAATTGCGTCGTCCGAATCACCGATCCATCCCCCGTCGATCCAGAAACCAAAACCCCATTGCTGTTTCCAATTTCCCAGTAAAAAGGTTGAATCGCAGTGCAATTGGAATTCGAAGTCGCCGTCGTTTGAGCGGCTTGGGCCTTTTGGGTATCGGTCACCTGGCCGGGGGCTGTTCCGTCCTGAGTAGTTTTTTTACAGCCCAGAAATGCTGTGAAAAAGAAAAAAGTACAAGCAATCATTAAGGCGCTGAAGTGTTTTAGAAAATATTTTTGAATAGTCATTATTTCTCTTTTGGTTTCAAATATATTTCATGAATAAAAATTACAAAGAAAATCAAAATTTGAATTTCACTTAATTATATTAAGTTATAAAAATACGATTAAGCGAATATATATTTTTAAAAGATGAAAAAATTTTTATATATGGCAATTGACTCGACTTTCGTATGAAAAAAGTAATCAACAATCATTTATTCAGCAGATTGATAGATCACTGCCATCAAAACACTTAATATACAAAAATGCTTAGTAAAGAAATTGTTAATATCGCAAAAAAATATAACTTGAACATAACGAAGAGTTACATTTTTGGAACCATAAATAAAACGCTCATCTATATAAATTTGTCGAAAGACGGCTTACGAATTGAAATTAATTTATATTTATTTACTGATGATCAAATTGCTATAATCAAAAAACAAATAAATGACGTCATTCAAAAGCCAAATAGTATAGAATATAAAGAAGAATCTAAAATACTTGAACTTAAATTAGTGAAGCGATTGCGTTTTAATTGGTCAGAATATGAGATTATATTAGACAGAATTTTAAATATATTAAATAATTCATTCCCTTCTAAAAGTTCAAATATTGTTATTTTAAGTCAAAGACCTATTTATGAAAGTCAAGCTAATGAAATTGATAAGCGTGAATCTGAAAAATCGAGAACAATTTGGCTGAGATCAAGTCAGTCTTTATTCCTGGGATTATTTTCGTCGTTTATTGTTCAAGCTATGCTTTCAAATATCCCCTTTTTAAAGCCGTTTGTTTTAAGTCCGATAGTTTTTATTTTGAGTACTACTTTAGCAAGTATATCGTTTTTTAAAGGGTTATATAAAAAAGAGTCTACCTTTTTTTCTAATTGCATTTCTTGGATAACCATTTTGTTAGTAATACAATCATCATCTGTATATTTTGGATGTTGGTTGAGTATTCCGCCTGAATTCAATAAAAATCATGAATTAGTCATTTATATCATCAGTCAGTTTCAAGCATTAAACCTAGTAATGTATGGATTGTTTGTGCTATTTGTATTGGCTTCATCGATATATGGTTTGGCCAATAAATTTTCTTTGTTGCAAGTTCAAATTATCGATGCACAACAAGCAGAGAAATATTTATCTTTTTTTAACAAAAAAACTATTATTTATGTATTAACAATTTTTGCATTTATTTTCGCAATGTTCTATTCGGTGAAACTAAATGATTCTGATACAATTATTGGTGAAATTTCATACATGAAGCCAATACTTTTTTTATCATATATTATTTTATTGCTTACTATTCAGAAGGCCGTCGTAAATTATTTTTCAAAATTAAATATTAAAGTTCAATTAGAAACATTCTTCTTATCTGGTCTGCTACCAATAATAATTTTTATGGCTCTTGGCATAATAATTAACAGCTTTAGTGCCTACTTTGATAATAGCAAACCAATTTCTAAAATAGGCATAGTAAGTCAGTTTCGTGATCCTGTTGCCACAATGGCTATTTGTTATCAGGTTCTGGATCCTTTGACACAGCAAATTTTACCTATAAGCATTTGTAATCACAAAGACCAGTTTGTTAGACCGGGAAACAAAGTAAACTATTTATATAAGCCAGGACTTTTTAGTAATGGTGTTTATATTGGCGCGAAAACTTATCATCCAGATACAATTGAAGATTTATTAAAAGAAAATAGTGAAAATATAAACCAAATTAGAAAATTAGACTTTGATTACATTAACTATAAAGACAAAAATTACGATTTCACAAAGAATTTAAAAAAATGGGATCAGTTATGTCGAAAGCAAGAAGCTGTTTATTGCAGAATGATATCGTATGCTTACGATTTACAATATGAAACTGAAAAGGCAAGGGAGTATTTGAAAATTGGCTGTTCTCAAGATGATTATACTTCTTGTTATGGTTTAATATATGCAAAAGCTGCGGACGATAAAACTAGATCAGATCATGAAAATCTAACATTTAATTCTTGCGAGCTTGGAGATATTGTAGCTTGCTTTCAGTATACATGGGCTTGGACTGATGATAAAAATCTGCAACGTCGACAGGCTTATCTAAAAGTACTAGGAAAACTGTGTAATGCTGGTGATGAATATAGTTGTAAACAAATTCCCTGGGAAAAGCACAGAATATAAAAAAAATGCTCGATCTAATATCGAGCATTTGCTTTTAATTTAAATTTTCCGA
>DALYIB010000017.1:0-23204 GCA_031970595.1 Pseudobdellovibrio sp. | reverse complement strand
TTTCATAACCGTTCCTTTATTTATTGATTTCAAAGACTTAGGTGATAGCATAAACCAAAGCGGATGCACAAGAAAAAATCAAAAAAAAGTGATTTTTTTAAACGGACATCCCGAACGTTTATTTTCAATTAATGTATTAATAAAAATGTGTAAAATCAATAAGATAGGTTAATATAATGAAAACAGCAGTTGTTATCGGAGCTACGGGATTGGTGGGGTGTGAGCTTGTAAAACGTCTAGCAGATTCTTCACAGTATGCACAAGTTTTGGCTATTTGCCGTCAGCAACAGTCCTGGCCAAGCTCTCAAGTTCGTACCCTGGTGTTCGATTTTCAGAATTGGCAAGACCTCGAAGTTCAAATTAAAAACTTGTGTTCCATGAATGAAATTCACTGCTTTTGTGCGTTGGGAACAACGATTCGCCAAGCCGGTTCGAAAGAAGCTTTTAAAAAAGTGGATTTGGTATATCCCGTTTTATTTGCCAAGTTGGCCTCGCGCGTAGGCGCTGAAAAACTATTAGTTGTATCTGCGATGGGTGCGCTTGCCGAATCGAAAGTTTTTTATAATCAGGTTAAAGGTCAAATGGAGGCAGAAGTTTCCAAAGTATTTAATCGCCAATTGGCTTTTTGTCGCCCCAGTTTGTTATTAGGAAATCGCCAACAATTTCGTTTCGGTGAAAAAATAGCAGAAATAATTTATTGGCCATTCAGCCCCATCATTCATCTTGTTTTTAAAAAATATCAGCCCATTCAAGCCAATCAAGTGGCCTTGGCTATGCAAAAAATTGCTGAATCCAGAATTGAAAAAAATATTTATGATAATTTAGAAATGATCCAAATTTCTGAAAAAAATAAAACGTCTTAAATTGAGACGCTGATTTTAAATAGGAACACATCGGCATTGGCAAACAATGTGCAACATCCTAGGTTAGGCACTTTGTGCCCTAAAGGAATTGTTGTATGCGATCTTGGAAAAGTCTTCTGTTGAAAAATAAAACAGTCGTCAATTTCGTGTTATCGAGCTGGATCCTTTTAGGAAATCCTCATGGGGCCTTTGCACAACAACAGTGCCATTTGCTCTTTGAAAAATCCAGTCAGCAACAAAAGTTCCAGATACCTTTGATAAAGATGTCTTCAAATTATATCGGCGAAAACAAAGGTGCTTATGTCGACCCAATCACCAAGCAAAAATGGAAAGTGATTTATTTTACTGAAGCTGAAAAGCAAATATACGAAGTTTTTTATAGTCATAAATTATTTTGGAATTTTGATGGCAAAAAGGCTAATTCGGAATTTGATCCCGAAGCTTTGAGCTTTAGTCATAGTTTAATTGTGATTGATCGAAATTTTCGAATTTATACTTTGCCATTTGAAGAACGTGGAAAATATCATCATTCCAGTTTGTCGGCTGGTGAAGATGTGCTTTTTGCTGGAACTGTTGCGTTTTCTGACGGACAAATCAGAGAGCTTTCAGACTTAAGCGGGCATTATAAGCCAACAGCTCAGCAGACAGTATTGATACTTAAAGAATTAAATCGTCGCGGTGTTGATTTATCAAAATTAAAATTAAGCGGACGTATCGCTCAAGAAATGGGACAGACGCCCACTTTGTATCCGGACGAAGTCAGAAAGATATTAAGTGAAGGATATTAATTCAAGCATGAGACTTGGCGCTAGAATAGAAGGCCAAGTCTTTATTGAAAGATAAGATGTTTATTCTGTTGTTTGTGATGGAGCCAGTAGAGACTCGAATTTAAGACAGCCATCGGGCAATGTTTTAAAATGTAAATTTAAAATACGACTTCCACCACGAGTGAATTCAACAAAAATTTGATCTGAGTTGTCAGAGTCCATTTTTGGCTCGGTGATTTCAAAGCCTGTTGTCAAATTCTTTTGGATATTCTTAAGTATCGACGAAATGCTTTCGGGACACGAAACGTCTGCCTCAAGAACTCCTTGATAGCCGATAGATCCTGGAGGAAGCATTTTAGTAACGATACCAAAATTTTTATTTTTAAGTTCAGATAAAACTTTGTTCAGATCGGCTTGTTTATAACAAGCAAAATCATTTTTGTCTGAAAAGCTTTCGATATAAGCGGAAAGTACGGATTGAGAATCACAAGTGACGGGTCCCATATAAAAATCCCAAGCAATTTTTCCGGCAACAAGCTCTAGAAATGCTCGTGCTTCAGTCGTTTGAGATGATTTCTGATAGCACTGTGCGATGCTGACTGCGAAGTCACCATAATTACCCTCGAAAGCTTCGGGCTGATTGTCGACCGAAATATAGGCCTGCGCACAGCCTTCAACGTTTTGAAGATATTCATTTTTTTTATTTTCGCAGGATTCTGTCTTTACGATTTTCTCAGCAGATTCCTGGCAAGCATTCAGGACCGCCGCAGACAATTCTGCAGGTCCTTGGAAGGCTTCTTGGTTGACCATTTGAGAGCCCGAAAAGGATCGCGAATTTTTGATGATAAGTGCGACCACAATCAGCAAAACAAGACCAGCACCTAAGGAAATGACAATTTTTTTATTTCCAAAACGGCTTTGAGAGTTTTTTTCGTTATCCATTCATACTCTTTAAAAATTCTGCGTTTGTTTTTGATTTTTCAATTTTATCCATTAAAAATTCCATAGCGTCGACAACATTCATTGGCGCTAATACTTTTCTAAGGATCCACAAGCGACTGAGGTCGCCTTTTTCAATCAGTAAGTCTTCTTTACGCGTACCTGATTTGTTAATATCCATACAAGGGAACATACGTTTTTCCATCAACTTACGATCTAATTGAATTTCCGAGTTACCAGTTCCTTTAAATTCTTCGAAAATGACCTCGTCCATACGAGAACCTGTATCAATTAAAGCAGTAGCGATGATTGTTAATGAACCACCCTCTTCAATGTTACGAGCGGCTCCGAAAAATCGTTTTGGTTTGTGAAGAGCATTCGAATCAACACCACCCGACAAGATTTTTCCAGATGGAGGTACAACCGTATTATAAGCACGAGCTAAACGAGTAATAGAGTCTAATAAAATAACAACGTCATGTTTGTGTTCAACTAAACGCTTGGCTTTTTCTAAAACCATTTCAGCAATTTGAACGTGACGAGTTGGTGGTTCGTCGAATGTCGAGCTGACAACTTCGCCTTTAACCGTACGCTGCATATCTGTGACTTCTTCCGGACGTTCATCGATTAATAAAACGATCAATTTAACTTCGGGATGATTTTTAGAAATCGCATTAGCGATATTCTGCAAAAGAATCGTTTTACCTGTTTTAGGCGGGGCAACGATCAAGGCACGTTGGCCTTTACCTAATGGCGACATTAAGTCCACAATACGCGTTGTCATTTCGCCAGGATTGTTTTCAAGGCGAAGCATTTTGTTCGGGTAAAGCGGAGTTAAGTTATCAAATAAAATTTTATCTTTGCTGGCTTCTGGCGATTCGTAATTCAAAGAATCTACTTTAGTTAAAGCAAAGTATCTTTCGCCTTCTTTTGGTGGACGAACAGTTCCTGTGACAAAGTCGCCCGTGCGAAGACCGAATTTGCGCATTTGTGAAGGAGAAACGTAAATATCATCTGGTCCTGGTAAATAGTTGTAATCTGGAGAACGCAAGAAACCGTAACCATCTGGCAAGATTTCAAGAACACCTGAACCAAAAATATCACCAAGCTTAGCGGCACGTTTTAAAATTTCGAAAACCATATCTTGACGACGCATACCTGCGGCGTTTTCGATTTTAAGTTTTGTTGCTAGGTCAGTGAGTACTTGGATATTTTTTGATTTTAAATCTTTTGAATTTAACCAGCTTTTTTCTTCCTCGGTTAAATTGATATCAGCTAAATCGATTTCAACATCCGATTGAGCTTGTTGGATCGGTGGCTGTTGGTCGTTTTCTTCGCGGTTGCGATCACGGAAATCACGTCTTTGATTGTTGTTGTAGCGATTTTGATTATTGTTGTTGTTATTGTGATTATGGTGACGATTGTTGTTGTTATGATTGTTATTATTGCTGTGATTGTTGTTGCTAGGCCCAAATTTTCTGTATTCACGGCGAGGTTGATCCGAATTTTGTGAGCTTTGTTGTTGTTGCTGAGGTTGTTGTGCCGGTGCATTTGTAGCTGCTGCGACGGGAGCCTGAGTCGGTTCTGTCGAGGCCGGTGCTGCCGCTGTTTCGGGAGCGGATGCTTGTTGAGCAGGAGCTGGTTCAGCTGCAAAGTTTTCTGAAGGAGCTGAGGCTTGTGATGAAGTTTCTTCGTGAGCGCCTTCTGCAGATGGTTTTCGAGTGGTGCGCTTTTTAGTCGGCTCGATAATAACTTCTTTTTTTGCCACTTTTGATTTCTCCTGTTTGTATTTGTAATTAAATAGATAAATATAGAATTGTTTGTGAGTTATAAATCCACGAGGTAGGTGGTATTTGGATAATATGACGGGGTATTAAATTGAAGTCAATGGTAAAAAAAATCCAGCATATTTGTTTTTAAAATTCCTAATCAATTTCAAACACTTATGTTTAATTCAAAAGCCCACTCGTATTTTCCAAGAACCTGTCACTGGTGTCGCAAAATGAGACGTTTTAATAAGGATCAAAGGGGTATTAAATTCTGTATTTAAAATGCCGATATGTCTATTGAACCCCAAAAGGAGTTATAGTGGAAACAAATCAACTTCCGGCACCAAGAACGCCGTTACATTTAGATGTTTCATTTCGTAGAAGTTATGGAAGACAAGATGTGCATGGCACATTGAAAAATATCAGCTTAACTGGAGCTTTTTTAGAGCTTTCAAATCATGATCTGAGAGTTGAAGAAAAAATCAACATGACGTTTGTGGTCGGTTCCCGCGAAAGAAAAATAACTGCACAGATTATTTGGAAAAATTCTTTAGGTGCAGGTGTTCGCTTTATGCCGCAAAATAATAGAGACGTGCAAATTGTCGATGATTTGATTTACTTCGTAGAAACGAAGCGCATGGGTCATCGTGAAATTTTAGGTGGTATCCTAGACGGTATTCTAAAGAAAGTATCGTAATCACTTTCTGATACTTCGAAATGATTTAAAAATAAAAAAAGGCTGGTTGTTGAAACCAGCCTTTTTATTTTTACTATTTATTGGTAACTAAGTTCCTACGTTTGTCTCTGAAAGAGCTGACATTTCAGCTTCTTTTTTCTTTTTGTTTCTGCGAATCAATGCAAACGCAAACAAGGCACAAAGAACAACGACTCCGCCTAACATCATTGTCGTATCAGAAGACACTGCTGCTGAAGCTTCTTCTTCTTCCATATTTGGAGAAACTTTCTTTTTCGCAGGAACTTCAGGAGCCGCCGCAATATCATCTTGTGGTGGCGGCGGAGGAGGCGGCGTTAAGCTAGCTGCATCAGTTGGTGCAGCAGCTGCTTGATCAGGAATTGGTGGTGGCGGTGGAATATCAGCCGCTGGTTGAGGCGCGCTTTGAGCGATCTCGATCGGTTGGTCAGGAACTGGAGGTGGCGGCGGAGGCAAATCAGCTGGAGGAGGAGGATTGTTTGCGGCCATTTGTTCGACAGGTGGAGGTGGCGGCATTGGTTGTGATGGTAATTGATTTGTATTTTCGATCACCTGAGCGCCTGTATTTGCTGTATTGCTTGCGATATTTTGAGTTGGGATAGATCCAGCAGATTTCCAATATCTCAGTGTTTCGCCTTCTTCTAGGCTGGACTTAGAAACAACAGGGTTTGTCGTCCACATTTCTTTGTAAGCATTTTTGTATCCCAATAAATTTTCAGCCACTTTTTTAAGGTTATCCCCTTTTTTCGCGACATAAATTTCAGGAATCATGCCTGTATCTTCGTAAAAAGAAAGCATTTTTGTTGAATCCGCAGGACGATTTGGAGAAACGTAATAAATTTTTTCTCCACCCTTCATTGTTTTTGCAAGAGAAGGATTTAATTTTTTAAGTTCTTTTGTTTTGTCAGATCCATAAATTGTTTGGCTGATATCTTTTAATTTTTCTTTTGGACGAGCAATGTAAACAGTGTTTACCCAGCCGTCTGCGTGAGGATAAGGAGTGGCTTCAGAAATTTTCTTAAGGCTTGCTGTTGCGCCACCAGAGCTGGCTTTTTTAACCGGTGCTGCTTCGGAAGCTGTGACCATTGGAGCGCTTGGTTCGGTAACAGGGCTGCTGGACATAGCTGTTGTGTTATCAACTGGAGTTTCCACGATCGGTGATTCAGAGATCGGCGTTTCAGTTATTCCAGTGCTTTGTTCAGCGACGGCCGGAGAAGGAACGTCATTCAAAGTCGCTTCATCTAAAGTGGGAGCCGCAGCAATTTCTGCGGGTTGAGTTTCTGTCATAGCATTTTCAGCAGTTGTTAATGCAGGATCAGTCGCTGCTTGATTTGAAGTTTCTCCTAAAGCGGCTTGAAGCGATTCATCAACCGGTCCGACATCGGTCCCAGTATCCTGAGCCATTAATGCAGAATCTTCAGCTTCGATTTTTTCTACGTCCGCATTTTCGACGATTTGAGTATCATCTTGTGCTTTTTTTGATTTGCACGATGTTGATTGGATCGCCAATGCAAACACAGCTAATAGAAGTACTAATTTTTTCATAACAGTCCTCATCCTTGAATTGATATAAAGGTTCCATCCCTTATCATGTCTATTTAATCATAAGGATGACAGACTGAAAAGAGAGAATAATTACTCTGGACTGGACTTTTGTCGGCTATTTCTCATTCACAAAATTGAATTTTGTTCCAATTGAAATTTTATTTTTCTGAAACCAATTTTTATTCATTTCAAGTGCGTACATGGCCGGTTTTGCGCTGGGATACGAAGGCAGGTCTCCGACCATCATCTGGTTAGTGGCTTTCATTTCTTGGATGTCGACAATTTTTTTATTTTTATCAAAATAAGCTATAGCTAGATCAATGTAGGTATTCTTCATCCAAAAGCTGAGAGTTTGTTCTTGGTCAAAAACAAAAAGCATTCCTTCATTAGCAGGTAGCGAGCTGCGATTCATCAACCCGTATTGGTGTTGATCGGGGGTTTTCGCGATTTCAACAGCGATGATCTTTGATCCAATTTTTATTTTTACTTTTTCAAATTGAACTTTTTGTGAACCGGCCGCCCAAAGATTAGATGCTATTGTGGTGACGATTATAAAGTTCCAAAGCCACGCCATATCGTACTCCTCTTGTAGAAACAGTCAGTTCTGTTAAATTGAAAAATTGTAATGATTCTAGCAAAGTGATCACGCCAATTAATATCACATCAGCGCGCCCAGCAGGAATGCCGAATTTAATTTTTTCGTCAACGGTCATCTGAGACAATTGATTCAGCCACATTTGTAGTTTATCTTTTGTAATTATATAGCCATCTATTTTGTTGGCATCAAAATATCCAATCTCGGCGGCCGCAAGAGCCGTGGGCGTTCCAGCAACAGCCAGAATTTCGTCTACTGGAGAACTGGGCAATTTTTGAATTTGTTGTTGGATAAATTTTTGAACATTCTGAATTTGGTCTAATGGTGTCGGCTGAGATTGAATAAATTTCTCTGTCAAGCGGACGCAACCGATATCAAAGCTTTGTCCGTAACTCAATTTCTGACCGCTGCCAAAAATAAATTCGGTCGACCCGCCCCCGATATCAATGATGACTCGGTTTTTATCTGTCGATTGTCCCGAGATAGCACCGTAATATGTGATTTGAGCTTCTTTTTCGCCAGGAATAATTTCAAGTGGTATTTGTAAATTTTGACAAATTTTAAAAAGTTCATCTTTGTTCAAAGCATCGCGCGCAGCCGAAGTCGCCATTGCCAGTACGGCATCTGGCTTCTCTGTCTGAATCGTTTTTTGAAAATCGCTCAGTGTTTTTTCAGCTCGAATAAGTGCGTCAGGATGAAATTTTTTCGATTCAGAAAGTCCTTGTCCGAGTCTGACAATTTGTACTTCGTCCGAATAAATAGCGGTGACTTTGGATCGGTCGACCTCACAAATGAGGCACAGAAAAGTATTCGATCCTAAATCTAATGCCGCAATTTTCATTACTGATCCAACTTTCTTTTCAAAATTTCGTTGGCCAAATCAGGAGAGGCTTGACCTTTAGAGGCTTTCATAATTGCGCCAACAAGAAAACCAATAACTTTCGTTTTTCCAGATTTATATTCCGCCACTTGCGCAGGGTAAGCCGCCAATACTTCGGAAACAATTTTTTCTATAGCGGCAGTATCAGTGACCTGAGACAATCCCTTTTCAGTAACGATATCAGCAGCTCGTTTTTTTGTACTCCACATATCTGAAAAAACCGACTTGGCAATTTTTCCTGATATTTTTCCCTGATCAATTAACTGAATGAGTTCGGCTAAGTTGCTTGCGGGAATAGGACTGTCTTCGATCTTTATTTTATTTTCGTTCAGCTCGCGCATCAATTCAACCATCACCCAATTGGCGGCGCTTTTATAATTTCCACAAATTTGACCAACTTGTTCAAAGTAAATAGCCACATTTTTTTCTGCAGTTAATATTTCAGCATCGTTGGCACTGAGCTGCAATTGATGAATGAATCTTTCGAACTTGGCGACAGGAAGTTCTGTCATTTGACTACGATACTTTTGAACCATTTCAGCCGAGCAATACAAAGGCAAAAGATCTGGATCTGCAAAATAGCGATAATCTTCAGCGTCTTCTTTTGTTCGCATTGTGAATGTTCTGTTTTTATCGGGATCATACAGACGCGTTTCCTGTTGAACAGCTTGTCCGCTTTCAACAAGGTCGATTTGGCGATCGATTTCATAATCAATAGCTTTTTCAATAAAGCGAAATGAATTTAAATTTTTAATTTCTACGCGCGTACCAAACTCGGTCGCACCTGCTTTTCTGACAGAGACGTTGCAATCGCAGCGCAAAGAGCCTTCTTCGAGATTGCCATCACAAACTTCTAGATATTTGACGATTTGACGAATTGTCTTTGCGTATTCAGCGGCTTCACGGCTCGAGCGAATATCTGGTCCACTGACAATTTCTAGCAAGGGTATTCCGGCGCGATTGTAGTTGACCAAAGTATATTGGCCAAAGTGTGTTGATTTGCCGGCATCTTCTTCCAAGTGCGCACGAGTAATTCGAACGCTCTTTTTAGTTTGGTCGACATAAAAATCTAATTTTCCATTTTCACAGATCGGCTGATCATACTGTGAAATTTGATAGCCTTTTGGTAAATCAGGATAAAAATAATTTTTTCGAGCAAAGACAGATTTTTCACGAATATGACAACCAAGCGCCAGTCCTGTTTGAATCGCCATGTCGATGGCTTTTTTGTTCATCACAGGCAATGATCCAGGCATCCCCAAGCTGACAGGTGAAGTGTTTTCATTATCGCCGGCATCGAAATTTGTCGGGTCCGAGCAAAATATTTTTGAATCTGTTTTTAATTGAACGTGAACTTCAATCCCAATGACGGGTTCGTATCCGCGAATATTAGAAGACATGTGGAGTTTTTCCTTTAGTTTCAGAAATTTGCTCGAGAGCATAGGCCACGTTTAATATTTTTTGTTCTTGAAAATGATTGCAAGTCAGCTGAATTCCAATCGGCAACCCATTTGTCGAAAATCCAAATGGTACACTCATTCCGCCTAATCCAGCTAGATTCGTCGAAGTCGTAAAGATATCATTCAAATACATTTTTAACGGATCAGCAGATTTTTCGCCAATTTTAAAAGCTGGTGTTGTTGTGACAGGGCTTAAGATCACATCACATTTTTGAAAAATATTTTGATATTGTTGCAAAAGCAATCTGCGCACTTGGCAGGCCTTGTTGTAGTAAGCATCATAATATCCAGAAGACAAACAATAAGTTCCCAGCATGATTCGGCGCTGTACTTCGGCTCCGAAACCTTGACCTCGGGTTTCAGCATAAAAGTCTTCTAAGTTGAGTGCTGAAAGATCTTTGAATTCAGCGCGATAGCCGTATTTAACACCGTCATATCGAGCTAAATTCGAGGAAGCTTCGCTCGCTGAAATTAAATAATACATTGGGACTGCATATTCAACGAGTGGAACAGAGATCTCAACAAATTCAGCACCCAGTTTTTTTAATTCGGCCACAGATTTATCAAATACTTTTTGAACATCAGGATCTGTCGAGTCTTTTTGATATTCTTTAAGTAACCCGATTTTAAGTCCTTTGATATTTGCACTTAATGATTTTGAAAAAGTATCAACAGGCCGCGAAGAAGATGTCGAGTCCAAAGGATCGTGACCACAAATTGTTTCAAGCGCCAGTGCCGCATCAGCGACAGTCGAAACCATCGGTCCGGCTTGATCCAAAGATGAAGCATAGGCAATGACTCCATAGCGACTGACTCGTCCATAGGTGGGTTTTATTCCGACAATTCCGCAAAAATTAGCGGGTTGTCTGATCGAGCCGCCAGTATCAGTACCAATAGTTCCCATGGTCAAACGGGCCGCTTGAGCGCTGGCAGATCCACCACTGGATCCGCCTGGAACGTAATCGGGATTCCAAGGATTTCGACAGACTCCATAGTACGAAGTCTCATTCGAAGAGCCCATTGCAAATTCGTCTTGGTTCAGTTTACCTAAAATAATGGCGTCCGCATTTTTGAGTTTACGCACCAGTGTGGCATCATAAGGAGGAACAAATCCCTGCAGCATTTTAGATCCAGCGGTAGAGGGTAATCCTTTGGTGCAAACCATATCTTTGATACCAAATCCAACTCCGGCTAAAGCTCCAACAGGTTGTCCTGATGCAATCTTGGAATCCAGAGTTGCGGCCTCTGATAAAGCGGTTTTGCTGATTGCAGTAAAAGCGTTTAATTGTGGATTGAGTTTTTCAATTCTTTCAAGGTAAAAACGAGTCAATTCGACGGCCGAAATTTTTTTATCAATTAATGCCTGTCGGGCTTCAGAAAATGTGAGGTCAATCAGGTTCATACTAACCTACCACCGGTGGAACTTTAAATAGGTTTCCTGAGCGATCAGGAGCATTTTGTAATAAATTTTCTGCGTCAAATTGTTTTTCTGCAAAATCATCACGGTGAAAGATTTCGATTTCCGTCGGAGTCACCAAAGGCTCGATGCCAGTTGTGTCGATCTGGGCAATTTGGTCAAAGTGATTCAGAACTTTGGATAGCTGATCACTGTATTGCTGGACGTTTTCAGGTTGAATTTTTAAGCGTGCCAATTTGGCAATATGTTCTATTTTTTTTGAATCAATCATACGAACTCTCTTGTGTAAAAAAAGCCAAAAATATTTTAACTTAAAATGGAAATTGTGCTAGATAATTCTGTATGTCTGCAGGCGAAAAAAAAAGCATTATTCAAGAATATGAGCGACTTAAGTCCGAAATCAAAAAGCATGATCAGCTGTATTATGCCAAAGACCGCCCTGAAATTTCAGACTTTGAGTACGACCAGCTTTTTCAGCGCTTGTTAGATCTTGAAAAGCAGCATCCCGGGCTGGATCAATCGGACTCTCCTTCGCAGCGAGTAGGCGGTGCAGCCATTTCGGCATTTCAAAAAGTCAACCATCGTAAGCCTATGTTGTCATTGGCGAATAGCTATTCATCAGAAGACATTGTGGATTTCAATGAGCGAGTTAAAAAGTTTTTAAGATCCGATCAAAGTGTTGAGTATTTCGCAGAATTGAAACTGGACGGATTATCTATGGAGCTAGTGTACGAAGGCGGTCAGCTAGTACGCGCATTGACTCGTGGTGATGGCGTCGTCGGAGAAGATGTGACCCACAATATCAAAACGATTCGTACGATTCCTTTAAAAATTGAACACACTGAATTACTGGAAGTTCGCGGAGAAGTCTTGATCGAAAAAAACGACTTCGCCGAAATGAATCAGCAAAATGAAGAAAACAATTTGCCCACTTTTGCAAATCCGCGAAATGCAGCAGCGGGCACTGTTCGTCAGTTAGATCCAAAAATTGCAGCACAAAGACCCTTAAAATTTTACGCTTATGCTCTGGGTGACTATCAGGATATTACTTTTAAAACCCAAGAAGATATTGAAAATCAATTAAAGAAATTGGGCTTTCCAATTATAGATCGCAAGCTGACTCGTTGCTCGGCAGATATCAATGAAATCATCGAATATTATAATCATATAGAAAAAGTCAGAAAAAAATTGCCCTTTGATATAGATGGTATTGTTTTGAAAGTGAACTCTTTGCAGCTTCAGGATGATTTGGGGCTTGTGGCGCGCAGTCCACGTTGGGCGACAGCCGTTAAATTTCAGCCCGAACAAAATGAAACGATTGTCGAAGATATAGTCGTTCAAGTAGGCCGAACAGGTGCGCTGACACCTGTGGCGATTATGAAACCAGTTAAAGTGGGCGGCGTTACAATTACAAATGCGACCTTACACAACCAAGATGAAATTGATCGTAAAGATGTTCGTATTGGCGATACGGTTGTCATTCAGCGAGCAGGAGATGTGATTCCCGAAGTGGTGCGAGTCGTTTTAGAAAAGCGCCCGGCCCATTCGAAAAAATTCAAATTACCGAAGCAATGCCCGACTTGTGGAACGGATGCCGTCCAGGAAGAAGAAGACGCCGTTTCGAGATGTCCAAATGCTTTTTGTAAATCGATCGTCATTGAATCCATCAAACATTTTGTTTCACGACGCGCACTAAATGTCGAAAAAGTGGGTGATAAATTAATCGAGCAATTTGTCGACAGCGAACTAGTTAAAACCTATTCTGACTTGTATCGATTAACCGCGGCAGATATTTCGCAGCTTGAGCGCAAGCGCGAAAAATCGATCGAAAATATTTTGAATAGTATCGAAAAATCAAAGCAAACGACAGTTGCTAAATTTATTTACGGGTTGGGTATTCGTTTTGTAGGTGAACAAACTGCCAAGTTATTAGCGGATCATTTTTTAACTGTGGAAAAATTTATGCAAGCCACTGCCGAGGAATTGGAATCCGTTCCTGAAATAGGTCCGAAAGTATCGGCATCGATCATCAGTTGGATGAAAGAGCCGCGTATTCAAAAAGAAGTACGCCGATTACTAGATGTAGGATTTGTTTTCGAAGCTGCCAAAAGAAATGAAAATGGAAAACTCAGTGGAAAAAGCTTTTTAGTAACTGGAACACTGCCCGTTAAAAGAGATCAAGCACATGAAGTGATCGAGGCCAACGGTGGAAAATTATTATCCTCAGTTTCTTCGAAGTTGTCGTATTTGGTTGTCGGAGATGATCCGGGCTCTAAAGCAGAAAAAGCTCAATCCCTTGGAGTTCAAATGGTCTCGTGGGATGAGCTTTTAAAACTAATTAATGATTAAATGAAAATTTAATTAGATGTGGTCGATGATAATATCACGAGCCATAACTGTTTTACGGCCATCAGCTTTTGCTGATTCGATACCTTTTTCACAAAGCTTTTCAATGGCTTTTGATAAAATGTCGATTGTCTCGGCAGAAGTGTTCATTTGGCCTTTTTCTTTGATGAATTTTTTAACTTTGCTTGTAACGACTAAAATGTCTTCCATAATGCCTCCAATAAGTTTGTTGTTTACATAAAAATGCTTACACAGGGTCTATATATTGACAATGAGATTCAACATATTCGTTTTAAATTTGATGCAACCAGTTAATTTGCCTGAGCGTGATGTTTGGATGATTCGAATTGGCAGAGCTCGGCTTTGCGCTGACCGGGATGATCTTCGGATTCGGTGATCCAAATATAATTATTTCTTTCAACTGAGTCTGTGCATTCAACATTTGTAAAACCGGGCGACCACGATCCTGAGTTTAAATGTTCGACAGCACCATACATTTCGTGTCGGGGAATATGTGTATGACCATAAACGATTCGACGCACACCCGTAATAAGAGATTGCCGCGCAAATAAGTTTTCATCCGGTTCTTTGTACGCGGACACTAATGATGTGACCGACCGCGCATAAAAAATGTAAAATGGCATAAGTAACATAATAGGTACAAAAATCCAAAACAGAGAGATGTCGAAAAAATTTTTCAACTGCAATACAACAAATAGTGTAACGCATAGCCCTGCTGTAAAAATGAAAAGTCTGTCTAACCAAAGTTCTTTGGCGATTAAAAATGGATTTTGAGTTGCGGGTATTGGAAAGAGTTCTGCTAATTCTCGTACAACGCGAGGACTTGTATTTGATTTTTCGGCGGCTCGATTGATGATATTTTCCATTCCATCTTTGGGTTTGAATACTTCTGAAAAACGATCTGCAGTCACGTGATACAATGTCGCAACAGATCCCCAGAGCCATGTCCAAATAATTAAAGGCTGAGTGCGCACAAGATATTTAAAGAAAAATTTTAAATATCCAGAGAGCGACAGAATATAATTGCTTTCAACGTGTGGATTAAATAATCCCATACCATTCATGATATATCTGCAGGCCACGTTACCAAATGGCAGTCGAATCGTCAGTTCGTTATAGTCAACCAAGAAAGGATTTAAAGGATTTTCACACAAACAATAAGGATCTTGCTGGTGACCATGTTCAATATAGGTGTCGCCGTGACTGATATAAAACCAACTGACAAAACGAAATCGCTTTTCATCCATGGCATTTAGATCCAGTGATTGCACAATTTTCTTTTGAACTTTTTCAAAATGCAGTTCGACATCGTGATTGCCTGGAATTATGACAACCGAGTTTCCATTTTTTATGAATTGGGATAAAGCATTGATAAAAAGAGCATGTTCCTCGAGAATGACGGAAATCTTGAACAACGAACGTTCTTCTTTGGGTAATAAACCACGTCGTGTTTCGATCCAGTGGAAACGATAAATAGGTTTCTCTGGATATGCCAAAACGCTGTCAAAATCAAAGATATCGCCGTTTAAAACAAGCTCGACGGGTTTTCCTGCAGATTTTTTTTGTATCTCATCTAAAAATTCGACCAAGGCTTGATCAATAAAAAATTCTTTAGTTTTAAACTTTTTCCAAAGAGGATGGCGACTTTTTTTACGAGGACGTGATGGTTCCGCATCTGTTAAGTGTAAATCGCTAATAATGGCTGTATTGAACAACACAGAATTTGGTGAACTCATCAATGACATTTTGTCTGAATTCATTTATTTTGTATAGTATGAATTTAAATCAGATCAAAAAGCCAGTTTGTATAGTAGGTCTAGGTAAAAGTGGAAACTCTGCTTATCAGTTTCTACTTGCTGCAGGTTTAGCTCCCAACGATGTGATTACATTTGACCAGAAAGATTCGTCAGCTCAATTGAAACAATGGTCTGAATTAGATTTGATATCTGTGGGAACTTTGGTGGTTTCACCTGGAGTTCCACTGAAGTCACCTGAAATGCAAGCATTGATCAAAAAAGGATGGGCAATCACATCCGAAATTAACTTGGCCACATCCGTTTTAAATTCTGAAAAGGTGATTGGAATTACGGGATCCGTTGGTAAAAGCACAGTGACCAGTTTATTGGGGACAGCCGTTTTGCAGGATGATCATCACGCTTTCGTCGGCGGCAACCTGGGAACACCTTTTTGTGATTACGCATTGAAAATTTTAAAAGGCGGATCCAGAGCCAACTGGATTGTATTAGAGTTGTCCAGCTATCAATTAGAAAATTCAAATAATTTAAAACTAGAATATTCAGCTATTACGTATTTATCGCCCAATCATCTAGAGCGCTACGGCAGTTTAGATGAGTACTATTTGACAAAATGTCAGATTGGAAAAATGTCTGCTAAGGGATGTGTGATTAATTCAGAGTCGAAAGATTTAATAAAATATCAGAATAAAATTTCAGGACAGATTTGGCCGACAGTTATTCGTGACGTTTCAATTTCTTTGATCGGAAAGCACAATCAAGAAAATTATTTGTTGGCAGAAAAGCTGGCCAATTTGATGGGACTGAGTGCGAGCGCCTTAAAAGCTATGAGTGAATTTAAAGGATTGGCGCACCGACTTGAAACTGTGGGTCGATGGAGCGATATTTTATTTATCAATGATTCTAAGGCGACGGCCATGGATTCAGTTTTGGTAGCGACAGAAGCAGCTTTGTCACAAACACAAAAAACAATGCATCTTTTGTTGGGCGGTAAAGACAAAAATCTGCCTTGGGAGCAATTGAATCAATTAAAAAACAACAACCGAATTCAAATTTATTTTTTTGGTCATTGCGCAGAATTGGCCAAGCAAAAATCCGGGCTACCCGGAGAAGTTTTTACGAATTTAGATTTAGCTTGTCAGGCTGTCTTTAAATCAGCGACGGCAAAAGATGTTGTTTTACTAAGTCCTGGCGGAACGAGTTTAGATCAATTTAAAAATTTCGAAGAGCGTGGACAGTATTTCAAAGATTTGATTGTCAAATTTTATTCTGAAAAGTGAGTCAGATAATTCATGTCTGATTTCGCCCAAATAGCCTGAGAATAAGTTCTGTCGCTAACGGGATCTTGCAAAATAATTTCTAACTTTGTATTTGTTGGGAAATTATAAATAATGAATCCACCGCCCTGAACGGGTACCGATGATGGAACTCCTTGTGCATTAAAATAGACAATATTTCTGCGGTCGAATTCGTTGACTGTTAAGTGCAGTTCGTAGTTTGGAAGCGATACAAATCCAATAAATGTCGCTGTTTCGGGGTTTTTGGGAATGGATCCTTGAAATCGAATTTGATCTAAAAAGTTTTCTTCGATGAAAGGTAAATGTAAGTGATCTTTCATCGAGTTTTGTAGATATTTGAAATTAATATATTTTTGAGCCAGCGGTCGTACAGTGATTTCCTGTAAGCCCTGCTGATTATAAGATCTAAATCTAGCAAATCCATCAACAACACTGAGAGGCTCTTCGATTTCCGGAGTTAACACATCCGCATCCATCGGTTCTGAAGTGAACGCATCGAAACTGCGAACGACAATTGATTGTGGACGACTGCTGGATTGAATTTCTTGATAAGCGACAGCTTCGTTTTCGACAAAGTAAATTTGTGTTCCGATAATTTTTTCTTTGTGAAAAGCACTGATTTGATAAGCCCCTTGAACAAGGGCCGGAATGATAAAAAATCCATTTTCAGAAGTTGTTGATTGCTGCACTTGTGGAATCAGCCATTGATCTAAATAATAAGGTTCAAGACCAGGTTGATTTTCAACAACGACTTGTGCTCCCGCTAAAGGCTTTCCATCTTTGAAGACGCGGCCGATAATGACGCCAGATTGTGGGTTGATCTGCAGTTGAATTTTTTCAGACAAATAGCTTTGTAAGCCGTCGATCCATTTTTTTGAAAACAACAATGTTTCTGATTTATCTTTAGCCAAACGCAGACTGATCGTTCGTGCGTTTTTATCGTTGGTATCTTTGATTTCGGCTAAGGTTGACGAAAGACTCGCGACATTAGGATAGATGTCAGTAGTTTTTTTTAGATCGAATTGGCCATCAAAAAAAGTGGCGCGTGTTGTCTCTTCGGCTATTTTACGATCGTCAACGTTGCGTACGTTTAAACTGAATGCAGAAGGTTGGCCAACTTTTAATCCAGGGCCACTGAAATAACTTCCCATTTGCTTCAGTCCAACAAGGCGTTGTCGGTCTTCGCCAACAATCAAGCCGGATTGATCACGAATTTCAGCGACAAGTTCGCCTTCGAAAGATCCAACATTAATTTCGTATTCGCCGCGATTTAAATTAACGCGGCCTAATTCCACAGACTGTCCTTCGAACATTCTTTTTAGGGTCACATAGTGATCTACAATTCCCACACCTTCGATGAGTTCAAAAGTTCCTTTAATTAAAGCTCCAGCCACTTGAGCAGAGCTGACCAAATTTTGATGAGATGGTTGAGGAGCGCTTAAATTATCAAACAAAACAGAATCTTGATCGAATTGAACATAGCTTTTTAACATTTGATCGGCTTTGACTGTTAATTCTTTTTTATTAAAAACCAATTCATTCAAAACTGTTGCTGAGCCAGTTGCGATTTCATTTTTTTCATTATTGTTCAGACTGACTGTTCGCGATGCGGATTCTGTTGGAAGGGACTTTTCGATGCGATCGTCGAGTAATTGATTTTGTTGGTACAGATAATAAGCCGGGGATTTTCTTTCCTGAGAGATAGTCATTGGACGCGCAATAATAACTTCGCCATTTTTTTCAATTTTTGGCGAAAACAAAAGTCCTAATGATACAACTAATCCTAAGAAGTAAATCATCCTTATATAGGATAGTTAGAAAGGAGCGTCGCCGTCAAATACTTGAGTTTTTTCGAGACTATAGTTATGGGCTTTCTTAATTTCACGAGCGCGGCGCTGAGTCAGGCTTTCGTCGAGACCCACAGGTACAAATTTTTGTGTTTCTCGCTCAAAGACTTCCTTGATGACTTGGATATTGATTTCATACGGTCTACGAGCTCCCAAGATTACGACTTTTGTATAGAAGCGTGTCCCTACCTTGGTCTCGTCAGCTAATTGTTTGAATTTTTGATCATGATAAACAGAAATTAATTCCCGTCCATTAACGCTGACAATCCGTGGGTTGCCAATAACCGCAGTGACGGCTTTACGAGTTTCCGCCACCGGTAAATTGGACTCGGAAATAAAATATCCAGGAGTCTGGCACCCAACGAATATAAATAATGTTAAAATTAAATAACCCAGTTTCATTCTTATTTTTGAGCTTTGTTCCAATCAGCCATGAACATTTCAATGCCTTTAGTTGTTAATGGATGACCTGTCATTTGCTGCATGACTTTATAAGGAATTGTAGCAATGTCGGCACCCAAAATCGCAGACTGTTGAATATGCATAGGGCTTCTGACTGAAGCGACTAAAACTTCTGTGTGAAAATCATAGTTTCTATACATTTCAACGATATCTGCAATCAAAGCCATGCCGTCAGATCCAATATCATCCAAGCGGCCAACAAATGGAGAAACCATTGTGGCTCCGGCTTTGGCTGCCAGTAGAGCTTGCATGACAGTGAAAACCAACGTGACATTCGTTTTAATTCCCAAAGCAGTTAATTTTTTAACAGCAATCATGCCTTCTTCGCACATCGGAATTTTAACAACGACGTTCGAAGCAAGACCGGCCAAAACTTTTCCTTCTTCAACCATATTGTTAGCTTCCAAAGAAATAACTTCTGCAGAGACAGGTCCATCAGTGATTTTGCAAATTTCTTTGATCACGTCGTGAAAAGGTCTTCCGGATTTAGCAATCAAAGTTGGATTTGTGGTCACACCATCAACCCATCCACGTTCGTGCGCAGCTTTGATTTCGTTAACGTCGGCAGTATCAATAAAAAATTTCATAGCAAATCCTTACTTGTTTAAATCATCCATAGAATAAAAGCCTTGTTTCTTTTTAACAAGGAAAGCCGCGGCTTTTAATGCACCTTGTGCAAAGACAGTGCGATTGTGAGCGATGTGTTCGAATTGCACAGTTTCACTTTCAGATTTGACCGAAATTTTATGAATGCCAAACACTTGATCAATTCGGTGACCAATAGGTGTTGGAATTTTCCTTTTCAAGATGGACTCGATATCCTTTTGTAAAGTAATCGCGGTTCCGCTGGGATTATCCTTTTTATGAATATGATGAGTTTCCTCGATCGAAACTTGAAACTGTGGAATCAGTTTTAAAGCTTTCAGAGCTTGTCTTAAAGCCCACAGACCTGGGCTCATATTAGATGCCCAAAATACGGCCGATTTTTTTGAAAAACTTTTTAGCTGAGAAAATTCTTTTTTGTTGAGCCCTGTTGTTCCAGAGACCAGTTTGATTTTGGCACCCTTTGAGACTTTTAAAAAATCTTTTAAATATTCGGGGCGTGTGAAATCAATCCAAACATCGACTGCTTTGAAATCTTGCGATGTTAAATCAGAGATCGACTTTTTTTGAATTTTAAATTCAGGACAATCTTGTGAACTGACAGCCAATTGAGGGATAAAATTTTTTCCGAAACTTTGTCTGAGTGCTTGCCCCATTTTACCAGAAGCACCCAACAGGCCGATTTTGATTTTTTTCATTACACAGCGCCTTTTAAAAGTTTTTGTAAATCCGAATGAAAACGTGCATCCAAAGCGGTTAAGGGTAAACGTAATTCATCAGATTGAATAATTCCCTGTTGTGCTAACATCCATTTAATTGGGATTGGATTGGCTTCAACATACATCGCATTAATCAAATCTTTGTATTTAGCAAAATCAGCTTCTGCTTCGGCCGTTTTTCCATGCAACATCATCGAAGTCCAACGAACACATTCTGTTGTTAGTAAATTGGACATAACAGAAATAATTCCGTCTCCGCCCAATTTCAAGAAATCGATATAAGTACCATCGTCACCCGTTAAAAAGACAAAATCTTTTCTGAGTTTCGATTTTAATTTTTGATCAAATGCGATATCACCGCTGGCTTCTTTGATGCCAATAATATTTTTAAAATCCGCTAACTCAAGAATTGTTTCTTCGGACATGCTGGTGATCGTGCGTCCCGGTACGTTGTACATAATAATTGGCAGCGAACAAGATTTTGCCACTGACTTGAAATGTTGAACCAAACCACGCTGAGGCGGCTTGTTGTAATAAGGAACAACTACCAAAGCGGCGTCAGCACCAAGGTCTTCAGCTTTGATCGTGTTTTCGATGGTTTTTTCAGTTGAATTCGATCCGGTCCCCAAGATCAAAGGAAAGTCTAAACCAACTTGTGCGCGTAGAACTGAAAATATTTTTGCGACTTCAGTGTGTTTTAAAGTCGGGCTTTCAGCTGTGGTTCCATTAACGACGAAGCCATCAATTTTTCGATCTAATTGATAGGCGACTAATTTTTCAAGTGATTCGTAATCGACTTGTCCGTTTTTAAATGGAGTGACAAGTGCACTGATAACGCCCTTAAATGTTTTCATATTGGAATTCTCCTATTAATACTGCAGGTCCCTGCATCGTGGGTTTATTTAAATCATTTAAATCCATTTTCAACACACCACCAGGCATTTCGACCTGAGTGATTGAAACATGATATTTTTTAAAATTGTAAAAAGCGGCTGCCATAGCACCCGTACCGCAAGCCAAAGTAAAATCTTCGACTCCACGTTCGTAAGAAACAGCTTTGATTATTTCGGGAACAGTTGTTTTTTGAATCAGAGTAACGTTCGTTCCTCGGGGTAAAAAATCAGGATGAAATCGTAATTTCGAACAATCAGATTTTAATTCACGGTATTGATTAAATTTGTCATGCTCAATCACGATATGCGGAACACCTGTATCGCAATAAAAATAAGTAGGATGTGAAAATTCTTGGATCGCAGTCATATGGACGGTGAATTGTTCGTTTGAATTGGGTGAAATTCGAATCGCACCGGCGATTGTTTGCAGCTGAAAATCGGCCGATTGATTTTTTAAAATATTCTTCGCAAAATACCCTACACAACGAGTCGCGTTTCCACACATTTCAGCAGCGGATCCATCGTTGTTATAAAAATCCCATGTATAAATACCATTTGTATCCTGGCTAAGAAAAATAAAACCATCTGCCGTATTGGTTTCGCAGATTTTTTTCGAGATCTCAGCAGGATTCGTTGCTGTTTGATTCCAAGCAATATGAAAAGTGTTGCCTGCGCCAGAAATAAGATAAGTTTTAAGTGTTGCCAAAATTTTCCTATTACTTTGTTTTCGTTTGATCCGTAGACTGCGTGACAGATTGAATAGGTTGTTGAAGCGGAGGCAATGGTTTCCCTTTGATTCCACACGAAAAAACGCCCAACACAGCAGCTAGTATTAACAATTTGTAAGCCAAAGACATTTTAACCCCTATGGCACAAATCTATATCATAATAATATTTACGTGTCAGCTCTGTGGATAAAGAACTGCAATTTTTTTTATAAAGATCAATTAGCTCTTTGGGGTTTTGCGCAGGGTTTTCCTGCGACAGCTCTTGCAGCTGAGCATCCATAAATGCCGTTTCCGGATAATCAGGAAATTGTGACTTAATAGAATTCAGAGCCGATTTAGCTAAAGCAAAGTTTTTAGAGCGGATCGAGCGCTCGTATTCAAGAACTGCGGATAATAGTGGAAAATGACTATCGGCCGAGACTTTATCCCACGCAAAGCTTTCAGTGTCTTTAATTAAATAAGCAATGAGCATTTTATGTTCCGGCAAATCTTTATATTTATCGAAAAATTCCTGAGCCTGCGTTGTGTATTCCGGATTGTTTTTAGTTTTCAGGATTTTTAAATAATGCCAGCGACAGAAAAAATTATCAGCTTCAAGAGCCAGACATTTTTGAATATTTTTTTCGGACTGTCTGGGGCTTTGTAAAAATTGTGATGTTGAAATTTCAAACAAATCCTGTGCGTCTTGCGAAAAAAAGACTGTCGCCACGGATTCTTTTAAATGCATTAACTGCGCTTTTGAATCCGGATTGAACGCCGGTGATTTTTCAAACTGCAGGATTAAATCCAAAGCGGCCGTTCTTTGTTTTTGCAACAACAAAGCTGTGACCTTTTGCTGTATTTCTGTAATGGCAGAGTTGGTATTTTTTTTCTCGGACAGTTTATTTGTTTTTTTAATCAACGCTTCGGAAGAAACACTCATGAAAAAAACAAAAAAAGCCACACAAAGTTGCGTGGCTTTTTTCGACTGAAAGTTCAGTGGTTGAATCATTACTTTTTAGTAAATGATTGTAATTCGATAGTGACTTTACCGATTTGGCTGTCCGCTAAAGATTTAGCCATACCAGAAAGTGGAATATCACGAGGGTTTACCCACATCTCAGATGTTTGATCGCCATCTTTGATTTTCAAGTAGATTGTTTTGAAAGTTCCAGCTGGAACTGTCACAGTGGCTTCTTTTTGATCGATAATTTCTGGATTAGATTCTGGTGGAGCTTGTTCTTGTCCGTTAACTAACATTTTTTTAACTTCGCCAGTTGCTTGGTCTAAAAGAACTTCGATTTTTTGTTTTTGAATCATCAAATCAACATCTTGAACCATCCAGATACCATCTGCAGTGATTTCGCGAACGTACATCTTCATAGAGCCGTTTAAAAAACCAGCCATATTTAATTTGTAGTTATTCGTATCGCCCACTTGCCAATTCAATCCTTGAGCTTTGATAACTCCTTGAATTTGTACCAATTGTTTTTTGAAAACAAAAGTTGCTAATGAGTCTGATGCCTGTGCTGCTGTAGTTACAACAAGAGCTGCTGCAACGATAAATGACTTAAACATAATTCCTCCTTGAGTTTATAGTCTTATTA
>DALYIB010000016.1:0-23701 GCA_031970595.1 Pseudobdellovibrio sp. | reverse complement strand
TCATGTTTAACAATAAATATGATTTTTACATTGCATCTAACAAAATGAAAAAACCAGCTGACAGCTTTAAGTATGATTTCGGTTATACAACTTGGTGGTCAGATACTAAATAATAGGATTGTGGTATAAATGTTTGTTTATCTAGTACGCAGAATTTTAGTAGCTATTCCAACCTTTCTGGGAATCACATTGGTGACTTTTTTGATCATCAATGCGGCTCCCGGCGGCCCGATCGAGCAAAAATTACAAAAAATCCGAATGGGCGGTGGCGAAGGTGGAAAAAGTACGAATATTTCTCAGGAAGTACTAGATAACTTATCAAAGCAATATGGCTTTGATAAACCCGTTCACGAGAGATATTTCATTTGGTTAAAAAATATCTCTCGTCTAGATTTCGGCGAATCCTTTACTTATCAAGAACCGGTTATTGATGTGATTACATCTAAATTTCCGGTTTCATTGTCTTTTGGTATTGCGTCTTTAATTCTGACCTATTTGGTTTGTATTCCTTTGGGAGTTCAAAAAGCGATCAAAGCCGGCAGCGCTTTCGATCAAGTTTCTGGTCTGATTTTATATTTTCTTTATTCCATTCCACCACTTGTTTTGGGGATTTTTTTGATCGTCTGGTTTGCAGGCGGATCGTATTTTGATTGGTTCCCGATTGGGGGGATCAAATCCGACGATTACGATAATTTGTCGACTTTGGCAAAAATCGGGGATCGGGCCTATCATTTTGTTTTACCTTTAACTTGTTACATGATTGGTAACTTTACTGAATTATCGATGCTGGTTCGTAACTCGATGCTGGATGTGATCAAATCTGATTATATTCGTACGGCTCGCGCAAAAGGTTTAAAAGACAGCATGGTTTATTACAAACATGCGCTTCGTAATGCGATGATCCCAGTAGCCACTGGCTTGGGCGGATTTTTACGAGTCTTCCTTGCGGGTTCATTGATTATTGAAACAATTTTCAACTTAGATGGAATTGGCCTTTTAAGTTATTCGTCTATTTTATCGCGTGATTACAATGTCATTATGGGAATTACGTTTATTTCAGCGATGTTGTTATTAGTTGGTAATATCCTGAGTGATATAATTTATGTCATGGTCGATCCAAGAATTGATTTTAAATAGTGGGCTAAGATGATTGAAAATAAGCTGATTACAAATGAACTCACATTAAAAAGATATCGTCGATTCAAGCGCAACAAGCTGGCCGTGTTTTCAACGTGGATGATTTTAATTTTGATATTTTTCAGTTTAACCGCTGAGTTCTGGGCGAACAGTAAGCCTAATTTAATGAAATACCAGGGTAAGATCTATGCTCCGATTTTTTTCGATTATCACCCAACTGAATTCGGTCGAGAAGATATTTTTGTGATGGATTATCGTTCTTTGGAAATGAAAGACGGTGATTGGGCATTCTGGCCTGTTGTTAAATGGGATCCGTTCGAAAGTAATTCAGCAGTTGAATCATATCCATCAGCTCCATCCAAAGACAATTTGATGGGAACGGATGATCGTGGTCGTGATGTGTTTACACGTTTATTGTACGGTTTACGTTATTCATTCATCTTTGCTGTTGGTGCGTGGTTTTTGTCGTATTTAATTGGTGTTGTTGTAGGTTCAATTACAGGTTATTTCGGCAGTATCGTGGATTTGATTGGAATGCGTACAGTTGAAATTATTCAAACAATGCCGACGACTTTGATTTTGATTACAATTATTTCGATTTTTACGCCGAATCTTTTTGTGTTGGTCATTTTCCTTTCATTATTTGATTGGACTAAAATTGCACTTTATATGCGTGGTCAGTTTTTACAATTGCGTAAACGTGAATATGTTGAAGCCGCTCGTGCTATTGGTTCTTCGAATAACCGAATTATTTTTAAACATATTTTACCAAATGCCATTACTCCGATTGTGACGTTTTCACCGTTTGATATCGCATTGAATATTTCAACATTGGCTTTCTTGGATTATTTGGGATTAGGATTGCGTGCGCCAACTCCAAGTTGGGGCGAATTGCTTCAACAAGCTCAGAAATACTTTTCAACAGCTGAATGGCTGGTTTGGTACCCGTCAGTGGCATTGATTATTACTCTGACTTTCTTGATCAATATCGGATTAGCTGTTCGTGATGCTTTCGATTCAAAATCATCGGTCGGTTAGTTAAAAATTTATTTTTATCACAGCTCTATAAAATATTCTGAACGAATTGGTATTCTACCGACTCTTAGAGCTGTTTTTAAAGAGGGCTGGTTTTTAGCATCAATAGTTCCCCAAATAAAATTAAAATCATTTGATAACGTTTCAATAAACTTACGTTGAAAAGCTGGGGCTAGTCCTTGGTTTTTAAATCGATTTGTTAACAATAGTTCAACCATATATGCAGATTTTTTATTAAGTAGAGGCTGATCGTGAGCTGCGATAATTCCGGCGAGTTTTTCGTTAACTAAAACTCTATACATTAATTGATCGGTGATGGCGCGCTCAATATCTTCGTTATCAGTAATAGGAACCCAAGTTTTTAAATTCGGCTGCTTTTCGTGAAATTCTGCATAGGCTTTTGTATACCAATCAAAATCGAATCCAGAAGTTACTTTTTCTATCTTGATGATATCGAAGTTAGCTGGTTTTTTCATTTTTTTAATTTCAGAAATTGAGCCAACAACATACTGGCGTGACTGGGTTGCAGTCACTTTTGAGAAATCAATTTTTAATGAAGGCTTGATCCAAATGCTGACGAATCGAGGGTTAAATTTTTTAAATTGTTGTCTGGAAAATTTTATAATATCTATGATATCTGAATTTGTTGGATCAAATCCCATTAAAGTATGAACAAAGGGCATTTGAATATCGCCACCCTTATGTCGAATTCCGGCGAGTATATTTTTTCCAGAATCGATTTCATAAAAATGCTCTTCATAATCTTGGATTTCTGTTCCGGGAATATTGAAATGTGAATGACGCCCTACTAATGTTTCATGTTCGTTCAGGCTTAATAAATTTTCGATTTCTTCATGAATGCTGGCAATTGCATTTTCCTTAGGAATATCCAGGGATTTAAGGTCATATAGACAATCGGCTGCATTTTCGGCAAATTTTTTTGAATTCAAATTTAACATAGCTAAGTATATAGCTGTTGTTTTGGCTTAGGCTATTCGCTAATAGTCCAGAAAACTATTTCAATAAACTGGACTGAGTCTGTATTTCGTTAAAAAAATTGTGAAACTGTTTGTGGTCTGGAAAATCCACCAGCATGGCATCACTGAATATTTTTTGAATAAACGGATTGTTATCATCAGCTAAGTCTCCGTCGACAAAAGACATCGACCAATCTTGGAAAAAGCGATTGGGGACGTCGTCCCATTCATGGATGACGCGAATGTTTTTATGACGGTTATCTTTGAAAATTCGGGACATAACTTCTTTGACATGATCTTTAGGACCTTCTAATAACTGAATAAAAAAGCCGTCTCGGTGAATCAGGACACCCGTGACATCTAAGGCTTGGTTTTTAAGCCGAGCCGACTTTAAGATATTTTCAAGATCAGAATAGGAAAGGTCTTCAAGAGCTTCGCTAATATAGACCAATTGAAATAAAGGCTTTAGGCTTGTCATTTAACAAACCTAACAGTTCTATTCCATTTCTTCAAGGTATGTATAGCCAGAAAGTCCTTCTTCGTAGTGTTTAATCAACGATTTGGCTTCCTGTTTTGAAATATTGCCAGTGGCAATGCTTTCCTCGGTGAACTGACGAACACTGTCGACCATTTCTGCGCGACCGTACTGAACATATGATAAGACTTCGGTAACTGTGTCACCTGGAACATAGTGATCAACTGTGTAACCAGAATCGTGAATCGAAATATGAACCGCATCAGTATCGCCAAATAGGTTATGTAAATCACCCAAGATTTCCTGATAAGCACCCGTCAAGAAAACACCCATATAATAAGGAGCATCACCTTCTTTGAAAGGATGAACGCGAAGTGTTTTTTTGATTTCGCCGGACTCAGTATCGATAAATTTTTCGATTTTACCATCAGAATCACATGTTAAATCCGCCAAAGTCGCTTCGTGGTGAGGTTCGTGTTGCAAGTTATGGATTGGCATTACTGGGAACAATTGGCCCACAGCCCATGAATCTGGAACAGATTGGAATACAGAAAAGTTACAGAAATAAGTATCACACAGTTCCTCGCGTAATTGATTCACGATGTCTTCGCAGTCAGGAGTCACACGTGCGATTTCCAACATTTTCGTAGCAATTGTGAAGTGCATGTTTTCGCACCAAGCACGTTGAGGTAAATTCAAAACACCGTAAGTGAAAAGATTTAAAACTTCAGATTTTGATTGAAGCATGTCATTAAAACATTCATTCAAATTTTCTGCGTTCATTTTTTCATAAATGTACTGCAAATCCTGCATGATCGAAGGATCTTTTTTTGTGGCAGGTTGTGGTGGTTTTTGACGATACAAATTGTTCACGCCCATGACATTGAAAACCAATACAGAGTGATGCGCTACAAGCGAACGCCCTGATTCAGTCACGATGTTTGGATGTGGAACATTTTTTTCGTCACATAATGCCTGGATCGTTGAAACAACGTCATTGGCATATTCTTGTTCAGAGTAATTGACGGATGAATCTGAAGATCCCGTTCCATCATAATCAACACCCAAACCACCGCCGACATCGATGTATTTCAATGTTGCGCCCATGGCATAAAGTTCTGTGTAAAAACGAGCGGCTTCTTTCAAAGAAGACTTGATACTTTGAATCGATGGAACTTGTGAACCAATGTGATAGTGAAGTAGCTCTAAGCAGTCCAACATACCCTGTGATTTCAAAACCTCGATACCTTCAACGATTTCAACAGCTGTTAAACCGAATTTTGAACGAGCACCCGCAGAATCCACCCATTTACCAGCGCCTTGTGTGTTTAATTTTGCACGGAAACCAATTTTTGGACGAATATTCAAACGTTTACCAGCTTCTACGATAATTTTTAATTCGTCTTTGCGATCAACGACGATAATGATTTCGCGACCTAGTTTTTGTGCGAGTAAGGCTGTTTCAATATATTCTGTGTCTTTGAATCCGTTACAAATAATCACAGCATTCGGAGTATTCATCAAAGAAAGAACCACAAGAAGTTCAGGTTTAGAGCCCGCCTCTAAACCAAGACGACAATTTTTGCCGAAACGAACCAGTTCTTGAACCAAGTGACGTTGTTGGTTCACTTTGATCGGGAAAACACCACAGTATTGACCTTTGTAATTATGGTCAGCGAAGGCTTTTTGAAAACACGAATGTAATAATTGAACGCGTTCATTGATGATATCAGGAAAACGAATCATAATTGGCATACGAATACCGCGATCCTGTAATTCCTGAGTTAATTCATATAAGTCGGCAGAAGGGCCTTTGTCGCCTTTAGGAGTAATGACAACATTACCCTGAGAGTTCACACGGAAATAACCGTTACCCCAGTTATTGATACCATAAAGTTGAGCGCTCTTTTCAGGGCTCCACGAATCCGCTTTTTTGTGGGCGTACGTTTGCTGCGTGTTTTCGGTGTTTTCCATAAAACTCCTTAATGGTTTGCAAAGAATTTTTATAGAGATTTTTTTACACTAAAACGCGCAGCAATCAACAATTAATTTGGCACAATTAAATTCAAAATTTTGCCGATTTTGAAAATAACTTTGGTTGGACTTTTCCCGTTCAATGCGGCAGTGACGGTAGAAACTTTTAATGCCTCGTTCACAGCCTCAGCTTCATTAGCCGTCATATTCAGCTCGATTGTTCCGCGCATCTTTCCGTTGACCTGAACACCCATGGTGACTGTGTCATCTTTACAAAGCTCGGGGTTGAATTTCGGCCATGCCGCTTGGACGACGAGTCCCGCGCCACCCATTTTTTCCCAAAGCTCTTCGCAAGTGTGCGGAGCAAAAGGTTGTAAAATCTGCACAAGTGGCATCAAAGCCTTTTTCGATTTACAGTTCAATTTATAGAGCTCGTTGACCAAAATCATCATTTGACTGACGGCTGTGTTAAAGCTCATGTTTTGAATGTCTTCGGTCACTTTTTTAATCGATTTGTGAACCAACTTTTCTATTTCAGGTGGCAAGACGTCGTCGTTAAAAACATTTTGTTGTGTATGATCGTCAACAACCAATCTGTAGACTCGGTCTAAAAATCTTTTGACTCCATCAATTCCAGTTTCTGACCAGGCTTTGTCTTTATCAAGTGGGCCCAAGAAACAAATAAATAATCTCATGACGTCAACGCCATAAGTTTTTGCTACTTGGTCGGCAGGGATCACGTTTCCACGAGATTTCGACATTCTTTCGCCATTCGGAGCCAAAATAATTCCTTGGTGCGCTAATTTTTGGAAAGGTTCGTCCGCACTGATCATGCCGGCATCAAAAAGCACTTTTGTCCAAAAGCGCGAATACAATAAATGACCTACTGTGTGTTCGGGGCCGCCGACATACAAATCGACCGGCATCCAATAATCAGCAATTTTTTTATCAAAGGCTTGTTCTTTATTCAAAGGATCGCAGTAACGAAGGAAATACCAAGATGATCCAGCGGCTCCTGGCATCGTATCAGTGATGCGTTGACCTAGGCCTTTGTAATTGACCCATTCAGGATTATTCGCCAAAGGAGGATCGCCTTTTTCAGAGGGCTCGTAATTAGCCACTTGAGGCAATGTCACAGGAAGTTCATTCATAGGAACAGCGTGAACTTTGCCTTGCGCATCGGTGTACAATGGAAACGGTTCACCCCAATAGCGTTGACGGCTGAAAAGCCAATCACGCAATTTATATTGGACCTGTTTTTTTCCAATTTTCTTTTCTTCTAGATGCTGAATCATTTTTTGAATCGCTTCTGATTTAGAAAGCCCATTCAGAAAATCAGAATTACAAAGTTTTCCTTCACCTGTAAATGGTAAGTCTGATTCAGATTCTAAAACGCGAATAATTGGTAAATCAAATTTCTGTGCAAATTCAAAATCACGTTCGTCGTGACCAGGAACGGCCATGATGGCTCCGGTGCCATAATCCATCATCACATAATCAGCAATCCAAATTGGAATTTGTTGCTCATTCAATGGGTTGATCGCAAACGCTCCTGTGAAAACTCCGGTTTTTTCAGTCGAAGCTTTGCGGTCGATTTCAGATTTTTTTGAAGTTTCTTCGACATATTTAGCAATCGCAGTCGCTTGCCCGACAGTTGTAATTTTAGCAACTAGCGGGTGCTCTGGTGCGATGACCATAAAGCTGACGCCAAAAATAGTATCTGGGCGAGTTGTGAAAATTTCGAGTTCGTCATTTGTGTTTTGAACTTTAAATTTACACAAAGCCCCTTCGGATTTACCAATCCAATTGCGTTGGCCTTCTTTGGTTCTTTCGGGCCAGTCAATTTTATCCAGATCTTGTAAAAGTCTTTCGGCATAATCTGTAATTTTCAACATCCATTGTTTCATAGGAACACGGAAAACAGGATGGCCACCGCGTTCGGATTTTCCATCAACGATTTCATCGTTTGCCAAAACTGTTTTTAAAGCCGGACACCAGTTCACTGGAACTTCTTTTTGATAAGCTAAACCCTTTTCAAATAATTTTAAAAAGATCGCTTGCGTCCATTTGTAATAATCGGGATCGCAGGTCGAAATTTCGCGTTCCCAGTCAAAGCTGAAACCATAACGCTGAAGGGTTGCTTTGTAATCGGCGATCGCTTTTTCAGTTGTGACCGAAGGATGAACGCCTGTTTGAATAGCATATTGTTCTGCGGGCAACCCAAAAGAGTCAAAACCCATTGGATGTAAAACGTTAAATCCCTGTGCTCGCTTAAAACGAGAAATAATATCCGAAGGGGTGTAAGAGGCAATGTGTCCCACATGCAAACCTGATCCTGATGGATAAGGAAACATATCAAGTGCATAGTATTTAGGTTTAGCAGAGTGATTTTCAGCGCGGTACGCTTTTTGATCAGCCCAGATTTTTTGCCATTTAGATTCAAGTTGGGAGTGTTTATTTTCCTGTGTCATAGAGAGACAGATTAGGGCTAAGGAATGTTAAAATCAAGACCAAAGCATTGTTTCAAAACAGGACTTTAATAAACGTTTAAAAATCCGATAAGTTGTCTATGAAAAGAGATCCAAAAAATCGATCAATTTTAGTGCTGGATGAGGATCCGGATAGCCTTGAATTATTGATCGAACCCCTTCGTTGGGAAGGTTATGATGTGCGCGGTTTTACTTCACCCAAAGTGGCGGGCGAAGCCTTGAATTATTTGCGTCCACAATTGGTGATTGTGGATCCAGACTTTGCATCCGAGGATGGACTTTCATTTATTAATAGTTTGATTCCGAATTTAAATACAATTCCATTAATTATCACATCTGGAAATGTTTCGACAGAAAAAATGACTCAGTATTTTGATATGGGAGCGAGTGATTTTATTTCAACACCTTTTGTCCCATTGGAATTTTTAGCGCGTGTTCGTAATCAATTACGTATTCGTGACATGCAAGAAGATCTTGTTGAGGCCAACGTCAAATTACAAAACTTGGTTGAAATTGATGATCTAACGGGCTTATTCAATATGCGGTCACTTTATCAAAAACTAGAATTCGAAATAGAGCGTGCGAAACGTTTTTCCCGACCGGTGACTGTCGTCATGATTGATATGGATAAGTTCAAATCTGTGAATGATGGACACGATCATCTGTTCGGAAGTTTTGTTTTATCTGAAGTCGGTAAAATTATTCGATCTTGCACAAGATCTGTCGATATTCCTGCGCGTTATGGTGGCGATGAGTTTTTAATCGTTTTATCTGAAACGCCTTTGTCGGGAGTCGAATTTTTCTGTGAACGCTTGCGTAAGCGTGTTGAGGAAACTGTATTTGCACACGGAAGAGACAGTATTAAACTGACTTTGTCTGTGGGTTTTGCGACTTTGACGCCGCAAGAAATTTTAACGCCGAAGGAATTGGTCCGACGTGCGGATATGGCTCTTTACGAAGCCAAGCGCCAAGGCCGAAACCGCGTTATTTCTTATGTGCCAGAAATTGATCGCCTGAATGAATCACAGCGCACGATTGAAAAATCTGCAGTGATTGAATTGTTCGATAAAAAAAGAAAGACAGCCTAGTCTTTTTCAGGCATATTTAAAACATGTCAGCTAATTCCGCTAAAAATGCCGCTCGAATTTCTTTTTTTGTAAGCTTTATCGTTCTTGCATTCAAATTTTATGCATACTTCGTAACTAATTCTACAGCGATATTATCGGATGCTCTTGAAACTATTACGAATGTCGTTACTTCCGTTGTGGCATTGGTTGTTTTAAAGTTTGCACTTGAACCGGCTGATGAAAATCATCCCTATGGTCACGGCAAACTGGAATTCTTTTCCGCTTCTTTCGAAGGTGGAATTATTCTTTTTGCGGCGATGGCTATTATTTTCGAATCACTTCGAAGTCTGGTTGTCGGTGCAGATGTTAAAAGTATCGAGGTAGGTTTATTTTATATTATCTTAGCTTCTTTGGTGAATGCGGGGGTTGGTCTTTATATTTTAAATATTGCTAAAAAAGAGAACTCAGAAACTCTCAGAGCCAGTGGGGCACACTTGTTGGCGGATGTTAAAACGACAGTTGGGATTGTTATTGGTTTAGGCCTATACAAGCTGACAGGCTGGGCTTGGATTGATCCTTTGATCGGTGTCGTCGTTGGTTTATGGTTAGGTCACGAGTCTGTCCAAATTATTAAAAAAAATATTGGCGGCTTATTAGACGAAGTCGACTTATCCAGTGTGGGTCTGTTAACAGAAAAAATCAAAAAACATCTAGTTCCAGATATTATCGATATTCATCATTTAAAAATTATTCGTTCGGGATCCTTTCATCATATTGATGCACACTTGGTGGTTCCACAGTTTATGGAAATTAAAAAAGTTCATGATTTAATTCATGATTTTGAAAAAAATGTGGTCACTGATTATAAATTCGATGGTGAGTTTGCGTTTCATACGGATCCTTGTAATCAAAATTATTGTCGTATTTGTGAAGTTAAAAATTGCCCTGTCCGTAAATCAGAATTTGCCAGCAGACGTGTCATGACGGCAGACTCATTGATCCAGGGACCTAAATACACCGAGTAAAATATGGATTCCGAAAAGACTGAAAAAAAACGACCTCAATTAAATATCACGCGAACTTTGCCCAAGCCAAATCCTTATGCGGTCGCGATTGATCATGAATATAAAGACATCGCATTTAACGAAGAACGCGCCCCTTTGAACAAAGGCTTGTGGCGTTCAAAAATTTTCAATGTCAGTGAAGATATGCCAATGGACCTAGAAGTGGGTACAGGTGCGGGGATGCATTTTGCGCACCACGCAGCCAAGCACAAGGATCGTTGTTTGGTGGGTTTGGAAATTAAATATAAACCTCTGATTCAATCCATCCGCCGAGCCAAAGCAGCAGGTGGTGTTCACAATGCGATTTGCCGATATCACGCTTTTAATTTAGATTTGCTGTTTGCTGAAAATGAAGTTAACAATGTCTATATTCATTTTCCGGACCCCTGGGTGTCGCCGCGAAAACCGAAAAATCGCGTTGTGAATCGAAATATTTTGATGGACATTTATAAAATGCAAAGACCGGGATCGTTCATAGAATTTAAAACTGATTCTCGCGAATATTTTTTATGGTCCTTAGATGAAATTAAAGAAACTCCCTACAAAGTTGAATTTCAAACTTTGAATTTATATTCTGAAAACAACAGCTACAAAGAAAACAATTTTCAAACGACTTTTGAAAAAATTTTTGTTAAACAGGGTATTGAAATTAATTATATCAAGCTGGTTAAATAATTTACCAATACGAAGTTTGTACCGTTAGATCATTTTTTTCGATAAAAACTTGGCAGCTCAGACGATAACTGAGATCTAATTTATTTTTCTGTAAAGTCCGCGCTTCCAGCTCATTTTGCTGGCCGACAGGTTGCATTTGAACGGCGCATTTTGAACAAATTCCTTCACCCAAGCAAGACGAAGCCACAGGCAGTCCTGCTTTGATCAGCACATCCATCAAATTTTCACCAGTTTCAGCTGGGATGATCAGATTTTTCTGAGGTACGGAAATCTTTGGCATATGAGCTAGGATAAGTTATTATGCAACAATTGGAAACAAAGAACAGAATTGTCATTTTAGGTTCATCAAAAGGTCTGGGTTATCAAACCTATTTGCAATTACATCAATTGTATCCTGACGCTGAATTTTTATGTATTTCTAGAAAAATTCAAAAGACCGAATTATTCGATAGGACCCAAATATTAGCAGCTGATTTTTCAAAATCACCGATAGATCCATTCATCTTTGAAACGATTCGAAATTTTCATCCAACAGATATCATTTATTCAGCGGGTGGCGGTCCCTATGGTTTTTTCCAAGATAAAAAAATATCGGATCATGAATGGGCGATGAATGTGAATTTCATGTTTCCGATGGCTCTAGTTAAAAATTTGGCTGATCTCCAGATGAGGCAGATGATTTTTATTGGATCTAGTATCGCTGAAAATCAGCCGGATCCCAAGGCGGCCAGTTATTGCGCAGCAAAACATGCGTTGCGCGGTTTGATGACCACTTTGCAGGTGGAAAATACTTTGCCTTTTAAAGTTCGATTATTTTCACCGGGTTATATAGCTACTGACTTATTGCCGGTTCACAGTCCCCCTAGACAGCTAGGTTTGGCCCGTCCTGCCCAGCAAGTAGCTGAAGATCTGATCAGTTTTTTTAAATCAGAACAAATAAACTGGCCCTGAATCGTCCGATCGATAAAAACAATAAGCGTTATACAAGAATTAGACTTTTCGATAATCTGCGAACAGGTTAATTTATTATCTTTCTGAAGGAATTTTTATGAGCACAAATATTGAAAATGTTATCATTATTGGATCAGGACCTGCGGGTCTGACTTCGGCTGTGTATACAGCTCGAGCGAATTTGAAACCTTTGATGATCGAAGGTGAAGAAGCTGGTGGTCAGTTAATGATCACAACTGAAGTCGAAAATTTTCCTGGTTTTGAGCACGGAATTACGGGACCTGAATTGATCGCAGTTATGCGCAAACAAGCAGAGCGATTTGGAACTCGATTCTTAACTCGTAATGTGACTAGGGTTGATTTTAGTTCACGTCCATTCAAAGTTTATGTTGGGGATCAATTGCATTTAGCTAAAACGGTGATTGTTTCGACAGGAGCCAGCGCTAAGTTGTTAGGATTGCCAAGTGAAAAGCAATACATGAGCCGCGGAGTCTCTGCGTGTGCGACCTGCGATGGTGCTTTTTTTCGTAATGTCGAAGTCGGCGTTGTTGGAGGCGGTGACACGGCTATGGAAGAAGCTCAGTTTTTAACTCGTTTTGCGAGCAAAGTTTATATTATCCATCGCAGTGAATCTTTCCGTGCTTCGAAAATCATGGTGGATCGAGCTCAAAAAAATCCAAAAATCGAATTCATTTACAATACGACAGTGGATGAAGTGATTGGTGATGGAAAATCAATGACTGCGGTTAAATTAAAATCGACTAAAACAGGTGAAATCACTGAAAAGCAATTACAAGGTTTATTCATTGCTATCGGTCATCAGCCGAATACAAAACTTTTTAAAGATGTTTTAGACATGACAGATGTTGGTTATTTAAAAACAAAACCAGGAACTAGCTATACAAATATTCCGGGTGTATTTGCTGCAGGCGACGTTCAAGATTCAGTTTATAGACAGGCCATTACAGCAGCTGGAACGGGATGTATGGCAGCGATTGATGCTGAACGTTGGTTGGAAGCACAGGAACATTAAAATGACAAAAAAATTCAGCACTGAAACATTGATAAAAAAAATTGAACGACTGACAAAGGAACGAATTGCCGAACAGCAAGTTGTCGAGCTGGATCAATTTCGCGATGTTAAAAATAAAATGCAGCCGATCAATGTTTTGGTGATTGAGGATGATGAAACTCAAAGAAATTCACTCAAAAGAATTATCGAATCCGAAGGGTACCAAGCCAAGCTGGCGGCTGATTCTGCCGAGCTGACTCGAATATTAGATGAAGATCATGAAATTCATTTTATTATTTTAGATGTGGGCCTACCTTGGATTAATGGTTTCGAGATCGCGCAGATGATCAAGGAACACAAAGACCTTAAATCAATTCCATTGATCTTTTTATCAGCGCAGGCCGAATCAACTGATCTAGATCAAGCTCGTCAAGTGGGGGCAGATGATTATATTAAAAAGCCTTTTGATATTGAAAAGCTTAAAAATCGAATGAAAGAATTAATTAAAGGTCAAAAATAAAAAAAGCCGGTTGAAAAACCGGCTTTTGATTTTGATCATCTTTGAAAAAGATTAGTCAGCAATAATCATATTTGAAATACACTTTGTGTAGGCATTACCAACGATAAATGGTTGGTTATTAGGAGCTACGCGAGTCATCAGCGGAGTATTAATATCCAATGTGAATTTTTCGATGTTGTAACCAAAGTTTTGAGTCGTCTGATTGATTAAGCCTGGCGAAGCACCGACAGCGATATAGAGTGAATTGTCAGTTGAATCATAAGCCATTGCCGAAGCAGCCCATAAAATCGATTCATCACGCCATAAAATAACTGGATTATTGATTGTGACAGCTGTATCAGAAGATTCTGTTAAATCCCACATCACAACACCATAGTTAAAATTCGTATTGTTATCGAAAGCAGTCGCTACTGAACCCGAATAGGTCACGATGACTTTACCAGTTGTTGTAGCAGGTGCTGGAGTTGGAATAAAAACCATACTAGTAATCGATGGACCCGTTGCAGAGAAAGCCACAACGCCTGAGAGGTTTGGTGCATTGGTATGTGCAATCGTCGAAACACCACCGGCAGTGGCACCAGCACAGTCAGCCGCCGTTGCTGAAGTTAAACCAGTTCTTTGAATAACACCAATCCGATTGGCAGTCGCAGTGGCACCTGCATGGATGTATAATAACTTACCCTGATTGGTATTTGTAAACGGAGCCAAGTGAGTGATTTGTTGGATTTGAGCAGCGGCAGCACCGAAACAGTTACCCGTTGCAGCCAATGGATTCACCCATGGGTTGGCACCTGCTTTTGTGATACGAACACCCAACGTATTCAAACGTTCTGTAAATAAGGATTTACTAAAATGCATGGAGCCTTCAGCATCCAGTGACATTGAACGTGTAATATGTGTCGGTGTGTTTGTAAAAGCTGTTGGATCATTGGCGTAAACTGTATAAGTCGACGTATCTGTTTTATCAACTTTAAAAATTTTACGATCACCTGTGGTCGTCGCATTTTCAGTTAATAATAAAATGTGATCACCGCGATCAATCATGGCCTGTGGAACAGTACCCACGGAAACGTTATTACCTACGTTCAAGTCAGTGAAAACTCCCTGACTGGCGCCATTGGAAGTGCTCCACTTAGTGACTGCACGTGATGATTGTGCCGCTGTATATGTTGTAATCCCTGAACCTGAATAACATTGTCCAGAAGCTACATAAAGTGTTTTCGGGGTCGCTGCAGAAGCAGCCTCTTCAGATTTTTTTTGACAGCTAGATAAAGCGATCGCACCGATCGTAGTTATAGCTGTATATTTAATCCATTGACGTCCCATATATTCTCCTTAAAAAATAAATTACAAAAATTAATCAGCAATAATCATGTTTGAAATACATTTTGTATTTGCATTACCAATGATGAACGGTTGATTGTTATTAGAAACGCGTGTCATTTTTGGTGTATTAATATCTAAAGTAAATTTCTCGATATTATAACCAAAGTTTTGCGTCGTTTGATTGATCAAACTAGGTGATCCGCCCACCGCTACGTACAATGAGCCATCAGTAGAATCGTAAGCCATTGCTGACGGAGCCCAAACTATCGATTCATCTCTCCATAAAATAACAGGGTTACCAATCGTTACTGCCGTATCTGAAGTTTCTGTGATGTCCCACATAACGATACCATAGTTAAAGTTCGTATTATTATCAAAAGCGGTATTTACAGAAGCAGAATAAGAAACAATCAGCTTCGCTGTCGTTGATGCAGGAGCTGGAGTCGGAATGTAAACCATACTTGTTAAAGAAGCACCTGTACCTAGGAAGGTCACAGGACCTGTTAAGTTAGGAGCATTCGTGTGTGCAACTGCAGAAGCACCACCGGCCGGGCTTGATCCTGCACAGTCACCAGCGGTACCTGAAGTTAATCCTGTTCTTTGTGCGATCGCGATACGATTTAATGCTGCTGTATTACCCGCATGTAAGTAAATAAGTTTACCTTGATTCATATTTGTAAATGGAGCCATGTGCTGAATTTGCGGAATCAAAGTCGCTGCCGCCGTAGCACAGTTTCCTGTAGCAGCTGCGGGATTAATCCAAGCATTGGCGCCGCCCTTGACGATACGAACACCCAATGTATTTAATCTTTCGATAGCAACAGATTTACTGAATGATAAAGTATCATCTACGTCCATAGAAATAGAACGTGTGATATTAGCAGCAACAGCATTGAATGCTGTTGGGTCATTGGCAAAAACGGTATAGATACTTGGATCCGTTTTGTCTACTTTGAATACTTTACGATCGCCCATCGTAGTTGCATTTTCAGTTAATAATAAAATATGATCTCCACGATCGATCATCGATTGAGGAACAGTTCCCACAGAAACGTTATTACCCACGTTCAAATCTGTAAAGACACCCTTACTAGCGCCATCTGCTGTATTCCATTTAGTCACAGCACGCGAAGCTTGGGCAGCAGTATAAGTTGTAATCCCTGAACCGGAATAACATTGCCCTGAAGCTACATACAAAGTTTTAGGCGTCGCAACTGAAGCAGCGTCTTCTGATTTTTTTTGGCAAGATTGAAATGCCAAAGCAGAGCACAGCGTTCCCAGTAGTAGTTGATACACATTACGTCCCATATAAGATCTCCTTAGTGTGAGAATAAAATTATATTTTCATTACAGCCTTTCGGAATACCATGATACGAACTTGAAAAAAACCTAGACGGTTTGGCAGAAAAGCTTGAAATTCTAGACCTTTGTATAAAATTGAAATGAGATTGTGTTTAATTTCAAACAAGATTTCGTATCAATTTGATTCAAAATTTTCTGGGCTTGGCCAATTCCCAAAAAAAGGTTTTCCTATAGATACAGTCTTTAAATTAGACGTGTATGGGAGAAGGCTATTAAGAATTTATTTTTTTTACTTTTCGCGTTAGTACCTTTGGTGACACCGGCTCAAACGGCGCGCAAAATGCCAAAGGTAGCTAAGATTGGCTATATCTTCGAGTCTTACTCTGGTGCGACAAATAAGTCCTTATCCGAAGGTCAGCCCGGACAGGGGTTGGAAATCTCAATTGATGACGGAGGCGAAAATTTTCGATATTTCGCAACTGCTCGTTTGTTGTATTCGTCGGGCACACAAAATTTTCTAGATGGGACAACAGCAGTACGTTCCAATTATGAATTGTTCGAAATGTCTCCTGAAATTGGATTTAATATTTACCCCGTGGCACGTAAAATGTCTGGCTTGAATATTTTTATATGGGGTGTTGGTATCGTCAGTTACAGTCAGTTGCAGCTATCACCGCTTTCCACAACAGCCGCCAATGGAACAACAACGACAGTGAGTTCATATTCTGTTCTACGCAGAAAAGATCAAGGTTATGCCTACGGTTTTGGTGCGGGCGTTGGTGTTGAGGTATTTTTTGGAAACAAAAACAAATCGGGTAAAAGAATGGTTTATGCGAACGTTGGATTTCGCGAACAAACTGCTAATCTTGCACAGATTTCAGATTTTCAATTAAATTCCTTAGCTTTTTCAATCGGTATTGGGTTTTAAGCTGATTTCTTCTCGGATTTCTTTTGATTTTTGATATATTCTTCAAGGAGTAATTTTAATTTTTCACTTGTTTTAGCTGGCACAGCTTCGAATTGAATTCGTGAAGTAATTCCTTCTCCGGCTGTTTTTGCTTTCAACTGAACGCGTGAGTTTTGTAAATTTTCAGAATATCGATTAATCACTAAAACATCAAAAGTTGTTTCGTAAAAATCAAATGGAATATTGTCTTCTAGTAAAGTTCCGGTTAAAGAAATATTTTTTGAAAAACTTTTAAAAGTTTTTCCTTTTGGTGAAATTAATAGAATTTCAATTTTTAACTCGTGGCGTGTCGCACGGCGTGCATAAGCATTTTTTTCTGCCAGACTTTTAAAATCTAATTTAACGGGCGGAGTTGTTGCTGTTAAAGACAGGCTATCACCAGAAAAATCTTTTCCAGTTCCTTTGGCTGAAGTTTTGGTAAAATCCCCGTTGATCATAATTCGTGTAACTGATTTGGTAACGGTTTTTTCTTTTTTGCTAGGCTTTGAAGCTTTTTTTTCAGCTTCTTTTTGTGAACTTTTAATATCTTTGAAAAATTCTTTTTGATCACCATTTAAAAATTGCTCTAGGCCTTGCCAGTTTTCCCAACCCTCTGTCCAAATAAAAAATCTTTTGAAATCATGAGGCTTCATTTTGTAAATTGTTAGCTGCAATATTTCTTTATCGATCGGTTGAGATTGGACTTTGGAAATTGAATCGTAAATCACCCATTTAGGAGCAGACATATCTACGCAGCCTCTGATCGACGATCATTTAATTTTTTTAAATAATAACTGAGCAAGCTTTTCAAAGTTTGCTTGGTTTCTGCCTTTTCAAAACTGAAAACAACCATCTGTGTCGCATCTGACTGAGTGATGGTGCCTTTTACTTTGACGCGTGATAATTGAGGATCTGGAATAAAATTATTGATAATCAAAACATCAAACTCGGTATTTAAAAATTCGCTCGGGACTAATTTTTCGCTTTCGGCTTGATTCAAACTAATGTTGCAAAAAGACGTTTTGAATAAATGTCCTTTTTTAGTGGATAGCAAAGCTTCGATTTTAAAATTATTTTTTTCATTTTTTTGTAAAGATTTGAAATCAATTTTAATTTGTTCGACATTCAAATTAATTGTGTCGCCATCAAATTGTTTCTGTCCTAAGGATGTACTTGTTGCAGGTGTTTTTGAATCGCTCAGCTCAACAGTTGAATAAGAATTCAAAATAGATTCCTTGTCGGTCTCAGTGACTTCGCTCATTTTGACAGTATGTTCGTCAGACTCTTCCTGTCTTTTTTTTCGATTTTGACCAATCAACAAAAAAGTTTTCATGAACGGGCTCTGGTCACTGTCTAGAAAAACTCGCAAATTACGCCAGTTTTCATCATGGCTTGACCAAATTAAAAATCGCTCGATATGACGAGTTTTTAATTTCAGCAAACTAAATTGCATGTCCTCTGTCGACATGATTTCAGTTTTTTGATTTTTTTCTGGGTCAAATAACACCCATTGAGCCGATGAATTCATAATTAAATTATCGGCACAACGAGATAGAGTTTTAAATCAACTTTAAAATCTAGACCTTCAGACAGCTGACGATGTGCTGCCCCTTGTTTGATTTCAAGACAGGGGTCTGCGTTTTACATTCTTCGCTGGCGATCGGACAGCGTGGATGAAAATAACAGCCAGATGGTGGATTGATCGGTGATGGAACATCACCTGTTAAAATGATTCTTTGTTCGCGAGGTTTGGGATCAGGAACTGGGATCGCTGACAACAAGGCTTTTGTATAAGGGTGTTGTGGATTTTTGTAAAGCTCTTCCGCTTCAGCCATTTCCACAATTTGACCCAGATACATCACAGCAACTTTTGTAGAAACGTGCTCAACAACCTTCAGATCATGCGCGATAAAAACATATGTCAAACCCAGCTTTTGCTGAAGATCCATTAACAAATTAATAACTTGTGCTTGGATAGATACATCCAAAGCCGAAACAGGTTCATCACAGATAATCAATTCAGGATTTACGGCTAAAGCGCGCGCGATTCCTACACGTTGTCTTTGGCCGCCTGAAAATTCGTGGGGGTAGCGCGACAAGTGCTCAGGACGTAGACCCACTAAATCAATTAATTCGCGAACGCGGTCTTTGCGATCTTGTTCGCTGTTATACAAGTTATGAATAATTAATGGCTCTTCCAAGATCGTACCAATTGTCATACGTGGATTTAAAGAAGCATAAGGATCTTGGAAAATAATTTGCATTTGTTTACGTAAATCACGTAAATGCTCACCTTCAGCATGGGTGATGTCTTGGCCTTTGAAAAATATTTTTCCACCAGATGGTTCAATTAATTTAATTAAACAGCGACCCAAGGTTGATTTTCCACAGCCAGATTCGCCCACAAGACCTAAAGTTTCACCCTTTTTGAGCTCGAACGAGACATTTTGTACAGCTTTAACAGCAGCGACTTGTCTGGAAAAAATTCCGCCATGGATAGGAAAGTGTTTTACGATATTTTCAGCTTTTAATAAAATTTCAGACATTGTTACTCACTTGCAGATACGGGATTAAAGCAAGCTACGCGGTGAACACCGCGCAGATTTTCTAGTTGTGGTTCGCGTGATTTACATTCGTCAGTGATATACTGACAGCGATCTTGAAAACGACAACCCTTTGGAAGTTTATACAAATTAGGAACTAATCCAGGGATTGTATTCAACTGTTGTAAACGTTGTCCTGTTTCAAAATGTGGAATACTGTTTAATAAACCTTTTGTGTACGGATGTCTTGGTCGATAAAAAATATCTTCGACTGTGCCGTATTCAACGACTTTACCCGCATACATGACCAAAACATCTTGGCACATTTCTGCAACAACACCTAAATCATGAGTAATTAAAATCATACCTGCGTTGAATTCTTTTTGAACTTTTCGCATCAAATCCAAGATTTGTGCTTGGATTGTCACGTCTAATGCAGTGGTTGGTTCATCGGCGATCAGTAATTCCGGATTGCAACTCATTGCCATTGCGATCATTACACGCTGTCGCATACCACCTGAAAGTTGGTGTGGATATTCATGGTAACGTTTTTCAGGAGCCGGGATACCAACCAAGCGCAACATTTCAATGGCGCGCTGTTTGATTTGTTCCGGCGTCGAATTTTTTTGATGAAGCTGAATACTTTCAGAAACTTGATCTCCAATTGTGTAAACTGGGTTCAAAGAAGTCATAGGCTCTTGGAAAATCATGGCCATTTGGTTTCCTAAGATTTCTCGCATTTGATCAGGCGTCTTTTTCAAAAGACTTTCGTTTTTGAAAAGGATGTCACCGCTGACGATTTGACCTGGTTTTTGAATCAATTGCATGATCGATAAAGCGGTCTGTGATTTTCCACAACCAGATTCGCCTACGATCCCTAGGGTTTGGCCTTTTTTCACGCGAAAAGAAACATCGTCCACGGGGAATAAAGTTCCGTCGTCGGTGATGTATCGAGTTCTTAAATTACTGACTTCAAGTAGAGTTTCTGACATGGGACGATCTTAGTCATATTTTGTGATTTCAGCAATTGGAAATGCTTATTTTTAGGTGTAGATTGTGAAAATGCGTAAAGAAAAAGAAGCCTCGTACAGTTACATTGAAAGTATTATATCCCAGGAATCCGACCTCAAGCAAAAGGCACGCAGTTTATCAGAGGAATTGGGGTTGGAAGGAATTTCAATATCACCAACAGAGGCTCGGATTATTCAATTTTTTGTACAACAAAAGCCACGTCGTAAAATCGTTGAAATAGGGACGTTAACAGGCTTGTCTGCGTTGTATTTTCTAGAGGCGCTGACAGAGGAAGGTCAGCTATGGACTTTGGAAAAGTCCGAATTGCACGCAGAAAAGGCTTCTGAGGTGCTAAAAGATTATATCCGGACCGGCCGATGTCATCTGGTTGTTGGCGATGCTCGTGAAAAGTTGAATGAAATTTCTGCCCAGGGTCCCTTTGATGCTATTTTTATCGACGGGAATAAGGCCGCGTATATGGATTATTGGAACTGGGCCCAGGCTCACATTTCTGTGGGTGGTGTCATCCTAGTGGATAACATTTTTTTGTCAGGCAGCGTTTGGGGTGACACAAGTTCGCAAAAATTCTCGGAAAAACAAATACGTATCGTAGATGGGTTGAACAAGGCTGTTTCTCAGAATGAAGCATTCAATTCGATTATAGTGCCAACGACAGAAGGCTTGCTGGTCGCAGTTAAAAAAGGTTAATTTGAGCATAAGAGTTGCAAATTAATTGGTTTATGAAGAAATCAATTTTTTTGTGTCTCATTTTGGTACGCGCTTTGGCCTTTGCACAGGATGCGAATCCCTTTTTAAAATTCACACCTCAATACGTCAAAAGTGCGATTGATCAAAAGCAATCAAGTATGGCCATCGTTCCAGCGGGGAATGCGGATATCAAACTCATTCCTGAATTTCCTTTGTTTACCATGATGCGCTTGGGTCTGAGCTTGAATGGCGTAGCTATGAGCGCTGAATCCAGAACTGAAATCGCTGAAAAATTAGGGCAACAAAAGATTCCGGAAATTTTAAATAAATTAAACAACGAAGGTTTGCTGAAAGAAGCGATTCGTCTTGGACAAATTTATAATTTAGACCCTCTGCATATATTAGGACCCATCATCGGTGAAAATTCTTTTAATGGTTTTATCGATCGCACTATTCAAGACAGCTATCACAAGATGTTTCAGTCTTCGGATATTCAAAAGATGTCTGAAAAAATGGCGGCGATAGTGAATACAGCCGGTGGACAAGAGTGTTTGCAGTCCGAGATTGCGAACTACTGGAAATGGCGTTGTATTGTATTTTATTCGGCTCGTGCCAGTAATAATTCCAACGCGGATTTAATTAATGGTTTTTATAATATCACTGGAAAAAATACGGGTTCATTCGGACTGGGACAGATTCAGCCGTTTTTGCTTTGGAGTTTGAACGACATTGTTGTTGAAAAAGCAAAGTACGAAAAATTTCAAGTTGTGAACTTGGAAAAACCGATGCGAATTATTTTTAATAACAAAGAAATGTTGGCTTATATTGCCGCCAATGCTGTTGCTTCGATTCAAATTTATAAAATGATGGCCGGGGTCGATATCAGCCAGAATCCAGGTTTAACAACGACTTTGTACAACGTCGGTGACGAGTATCGCCGCGCCTATATGATGAACGAACAACGGACTAAAATAAACCCTCAAGCTTTGCCGCAAGTGAATTATATGGGTTGGTACATCAATCATTTTGCGTCTCAAATTAGGACAGTATTACAAAAAGCCAAGTAATAGAGTTGGAACTCGAATTGCTTTAATGTTGTGTGATAACGAAAGATAAGAATTAAACGGAGATAGGAATAACAATGAAAAAAATCGCTGCCATTTTATGTCTGTTGTTGAATTCATTGACAGTCTTTGCCTACGAGCAAGATACCCACTTAAGAATGACTTATTTGATTGCTCGATCCGTTGGTATTAACGATGAGACGGCCAAATTCTTAGCATATGGAAATCAACATATCGATCAAACTGCTGTGACATCTGCGATGTTGATGCCTCCTCAACGTGCGTTATTCCATTTTACAGGAAGCTTTCATGATTTAAAAAATTCAGCCCATGGTGGAGAAGGAATTTTAACTCGCCTTAAGCAAACTTTTTGGACGAAAAAAATATCTATTGCCGAAAGAAATCATGCTGTCGGCAGTATGTTGATTTATCAGGGTTTAGTTGATGGGGACTTGCAAAAAATTTCAGGCGGTCTTCATGTAAAAATGGATACTTATGGTCATGCTGGTTTTACCAATGCTTGGGGGCATATGTTTGATGGTCATAATCCAGACCGCGTATTTTTAGAAACTGAAAAGTACCAAGACATGATTCGTTCATTAACACAATCAATGGTAGCTATCCGCGATGCTTTACCAGAGGAAGCTTTGGATAAAGAAGCTGCTTTGAAATTTTTAAATAAATACATTCACGAATCAGCACAAAAAACATCACTTACAGCCGACGATTTAAATGATGCTACGAAAATTTCATCGATTTTAAATAGTTCAACTGAGCTTAAAAAGCTTTACGCAGAAAATACTTTTAATAACTATTCTTTCAAACGACTGGCCTTGAAAGTGATTTTCGAAGACTTTAAATCTCGCGGTGTATTTCATTCACAAATTCAATTCAACGAGGTTTTTCCAGAAGAGCTATTACAAATTAGACAGTTGGATACGGCTGAAACAATTGTTGCCGCATTGATGGAAGATTTGCGTTCAGATTTTTTGAAAAACGGACAAGGTAAAGATATTTTTAATGAAGCTAAAATGTTTAATGAGTTTTTGGGTGGAAAATCGAAGGAATTTATGGCTAAAATGGATTTAGAAACAGCTCGATTTGCTCAAAGATTGCGTGATTTTGAACATCGTCGTGTTCGTTTGAAAAATCCAAAAAATTATTCTTCCGTTCATGTCTATGAATTAGAAAAGCAATCTGTCGAAAAAGAATATTTCGAATTATCGAGAGGTTTAAATATTCAAAACGTAGACGAGGAAATCCAGAATGTTCTTAAAAGTTCAAGCACAGAAACACAGGAAAAAATTGAACGCCTAGAAAAAGAAATCACTGAAAAACTAGGCTTATTTACTGAAAATAAGACAGTTATCATTATCGCCCATCGCTTGAGTACGGTCAAAAACGCTGACCAAATCATCGTATTGG
>DALYIB010000015.1:6491-24020 GCA_031970595.1 Pseudobdellovibrio sp. | reverse complement strand
GTCGAGGTCGCAGGCACAGGTCATTGGATTCATTATGAAAAACATGAAGAGTTTGTTCAAATTTTAAGAAATTTTTTTAGTGACACTCGAGGCACTTAAAGACTATTTAAGTTGAATGAATTATTCCGAATTGAATCTAGATTCTCGTCTGGCAGCTGCCATCAATCAACTGGGTTATACACAAACGACTCCTATCCAAGAACAAACAATTCCGCATATTATTTTGGGTAAAGATGTTGCGGGCTTAGCGCAAACCGGAACTGGTAAAACAGCCGCTTTTTTAATTCCCTTAATTGAACGTATTTTAAAATCTGAAACAGATCCTCAGCATGAACGTGCTTTTCCAGATTGGAAGCCGTTTCAATCCATTTTAATTTTAGTTCCTACGCGAGAGCTGGCAGAGCAAATTTATGAAAATGTTAAACTGTTAACTGTAGGTACAGGTCTGACTTCGTATCCATTTTACGGTGGCACAGGTTACGATAAGCAAAAAGAAGCTTTAAAAAATGGCTTACACTTCATGATTTCAACGCCAGGCCGTTTGATCGATTTATACAAAGAACACTTTGTTGATTTCAAAAAAGTCCGCGCGATTGTTTTTGATGAAGCGGATCGTATGTTCGATATGGGATTTAAAGACGATATGAAATACATCCTGGGTCGTATCGAGCGCAACCGTCAGTTTTTAGTTTTCAGTGCGACTTTAAATTTTGATGTTTTAAATACAGCTTATCAATTTGGGGCCGAGCCAGTTGAAATCAATATCAGTCGCGATCAAGCCAAAGCGGACAATGTGAAAGATTTTATTTTTCATATTGGCCAGGATGAAAAGCCACAGCATTTGTTGTCGGTCATCAAAAAAGAAAATCCTCGTCAGACAATCATTTTTACCAATTTTAAAAACAGTGTCGATCGTATCGCTCAGTTTTTAACTGATAACGGAATCCCAGCAATGGGCTTATCCAGCTTGATGAGTCAGTCACAACGTAATTTGGTCATTTCACAGTTTAAGGCTGAAAATAATAAAAATGTCTTAGTGGCTACAGATGTCGCTGCTCGTGGTTTGGATATCAGCGATGTGGATTTAGTCGTCAATTTTGAAATGCCTCAGGATGCCGAATCGTATGTTCATCGCATTGGTCGAACGGGTCGAGCTGGCAAAGAAGGTAAAGCTTTATCATTTGTTTCTGAAAAAGACATCGAGTCATTGTCGCGAGTCGAGGAATATACAAAAAAGAAAATCGAAGCGATGTACTTAGAGGACGACGCTTTGATCAAAGATTTCAAGCCCATGGGATCATTCAAAGATTTCGGGGATAAACGTCCGCATTCAGATAAAAGATTTTCTTCGGATCGTTCAGAACGTGGTCCACGTCCACCGCGAGATGGCGATCGTCGTAACAGTCGCCCATTAAAAGGAAATGCCGATCGTCGCAAAGAGGGCTTTAGTAAAGATGGACAAGCCGCTAAGGCTGCACATCCTGCAAAAGATGGCGCTCATCAACACAAGCCGCATTTGCAGAATGGGAATGGTAAAAAACCACACGCAGCAAAACCCCCTATTAAAAAAGAAAATCAATCGCAAACACAGGCTGCAAAAAAACACGTTCATAAGCCGAATGCTCATGCCGCCAAAAATTTCAGAACTAAAAAGCCAGAAGGCGGATTGGTTCAAAAAGTAAAAGGTTTATTCCAAAAGATTTTTGGATAAAAAAAAGCCTCAGTATTCTGAGGCTTTTTTTATTTCATTGATAATAATTTTTAAAATTATTCAGATTGATCTTTTTCAAGTCCATCAAAAGATTGAACAGCTGAGCTCATATTTTTTTGCATTTGTTTTTTAAGTCCCATTTTTTCGGGAGTGCTAAGTGGAACCGGACTTAAATTAGTTACCCAGTACGGAGCCCACACACGATAGTAATTACCAACCGCTTGACCATCCCCACGCGCGGCGCGATCGCCGCTGGAACCCATCCACCAACGTGTATGGTAAGGTAAGTCCTCACGAGGAATTGTCATCAGTGCGCCTGTAAAGTCGTTTGATTTTTTGCGACCGATGTGTTCTGTGATTAAGCGAGACATATTATTCCAAGCTGTCGTTGAATCTGTGTAATCCATGTTCACTGTAAGGATGCCTTCATCAAATTTCATATTTTGAATGACTGCTTTGGCCACGGGACCCAACGCGATGACCACTTTAACTTGTCCTTGGGTTTTAACAGCATTAAAAATCCTTTGGTAAGTCGCCATTGTTTTTTCATTCAAAGCCGCTTTGATCAAATCACCAGTTGAAATACCTAAGGTATCCACTGGAAAAGTTCGCGTAATAAAGTATTTTGATCCGATTTGATTTGTATTTAAAAAGCTTTGAAATTTTTGGCCGTCAGCACCCGTTAAGGCGCGTGTTGAAAACATATCATCGTGCGAAGTTTGATCAGCCAATACAAAAACTTCGGCATTTTTGGCGCGACCACGATAAGAACCGAAATATCCAAAAGACGGGTGGCTGACAGGTTTAAATCCAACCGTATTGAAATCCGGCCAAGAAACTAAGGCCTGAGCTAATTCGCAGGGTTGATCGCCTGATTTGAAAAGACCACAAGGTCCGTAATCATAGTCTGGTTGATCATAGGATTTACCTGGATTAAATCGTGGAGATTCATAGGCCAGATCATTCGGACTCATTCCAATCAGACCTGTTTTAGTTGCATTCATGCCTGAATCTTTATCGTAAACTTTTTTGAAATAAGAAGACTTGTCGTTATAGACACCATCATCTGAAAAAACCTGGATTGAATCTGCACCCCAACGATTGGAAGTTGTTCCGCGCGAACCCATACGCCAGTTCGTATTAAAAGCAAAATCACGGAAAGGAATCGGAGCATGTCCATATTTAAATGGGCTTTTCATGCGTGCAATCAAATCAGCAGTATTCAGTTTTTCATCTTGATCAGGGATGAGCCATTCAGGATTTGTTTCTTTAAATTCAGCAACTCGGGTCGCTGCACGTGTAAATCCGCGAATAATGTTTTGAAGCTGCTCCTCGCCACCTAAGTTCGGATTGGCACCGCCTGGATGAGGTACGCCGATAGCCAAAATTTTATTTTTAATTTCGATGTTCTTATTTTTCTTGAACCAGGCAGCCATTCCAGAAGTATCACAATTTTTCAAATCGGCTACGGGACTGCATTTCCCTCCGCGAGAATTGACCCAAGTTGACAAAGAGGCTTTTCCGCCAGCGCCGACACCCATGAAAAGGGCGACTGTCTGAGAGTTTGTTTCTAGCATGTAATCAAATAATTGGTGGCGATATTCAACAATCGGAGATCCTTCGCCTTGTTCCATCCATTTAAATTCAGGTTGTTCTCCCAATTGACCATTAATCGTGTAAACAAAAGTGTTCATGAATAAATAACTGCGGTAGATACCCATATGATTTAAAAACTTTTGGACACGAGTGCCAGTAGATCCTGTGAATGCACGGTTCGAGATGTTTTCGTCTTGAGCGCCTTCTTGGCCTACAACAAAGGCTTTGACACTTTCAGGTGTTAAACGACCGCGATACCACATAGGTCCAAAAACCCATCTGAATTTTTCATCGTATTTTGGTTTTCCACCCAAAGCTTCGATTCCAATTGAACGGTAATTAGGTGTAGACCCATACAATTGCAGCCACTTAGAATCAACAGGGGCCCCGGCATCGTATTCGGCAGGAGATCCGCGACGATTATCGAATTTAATAGCTACATCTTGCTGTGTTGAATTCTCACTGGATGGATTTCTGGTTTGATGCACGCAAGAAAATGCCGTCAGCAGTGCCGTGATAAATAACAATATTTTTTTCACAAAGTCTCCCTTGGGTTATCTTCCCATTTTAAACGACAGACTTTGAAATTTAGAAGGCTAGTTTATTGTTAGAAAGGTGATGATCTTGCCAAAAGTCTAGTTTGGAAGGCGATTCAGCTGTTCGGACATTTTTAAAAAGTCAGAATCGTGTGAATCGATCTTCCAAGGCTGCGGAGTTTTTAAATCCGTGGCAAAAAAATCAGCCGTTTTCTTTTTATAGACTTGATCGCGACAAGTTAAATAATCATCTAGGTTAGGAATTAGATTTTTTAACGAGCCAGTGATTTCATTGACCGTAAACATCTGATTAATAAAAACATGTCTAGAGTAGGATTTGCAAGTATCATTTTGGTCTTCTTTTTTTAGCACTGATTCTGCGTTTAACAAGTGATCCATTTTTTGATCTTTGAAAAATATATCCAAAGATAGAACAGGACGTCCTTTAACAAAAACAGCGCGAATGTCAGAGGGATCTGCATCAATAATTTGAGAATAATAGTTTTTATTCATTGTATCCATTTTAATCAGAACGATATCAGCCATATAGTTTTCTTCGATCAGGCCAATTCGGTCATCCAGCTTCAGAGCCTTCGCTGGATTAATTGTCATCATTTCAAAGAGCTTTCTATCGCTGACAGATTGGATATTTTTTAGTTTTAAATATTTTTTTGCAATTTTGACTTCCTCGAGTAAATTTTTAGAACCGGTCGGAGACCAATCTGCACCGAGAGAAACGTTAACTCCCAAAGACAGAGCAGTTTCGACATCCAAAGTCTCTTTATACAAAAGTAAATTTGAATATGGAGACCAGACAAAACTCATTTTTTTGCTGGCGGCATCTTTCCAGTCCTGTTGATCAAGTCCGACTCCATGAATGATGACTAGTCCTTCTTTGGCAAAACCAATTTTTTGAGCCAATTTGTATTCAAGTTTATTGTAACTATCTTCTTTTCGTCCTTCAGATAAATGTACGATAAATGATCTAATTTTTTTAAGAGGTATTAACTGATCCAGATAATTTAAGTAGCTGGCTCTCAGATCTAAAAATCGTTTTTGTGAAGATTCAGCCATGACTGATTTTTCCTGCTCATTGAGTGAAGTATAAGCCTCATCAAAATTTTTACCCGTTTCGATCATTTTCGGAAAGATCATTTCGTGAAACATTTTTGAAATGCTCGGCGTGAATAAATCTGTGGATACGCGAATATCCGATTCTTCATTAAAATCAGACTCAATTTCCACGTTGCGTGCAAGAATGTCTTTAGTGCATCCTTGATCTGAGCCAATTCCTTGAACTGTTGTTGTGCCGCCGATCAGAGCTTTCATTTCAGCGTAATGAACTGACTTACATAAATTGGAATTTAAATCTGACGAAGATCCAAAGTCGGGGTTGGACATAATTTCAGAAACAGCCTTTTTATAGCTGGATAAAGCTCTCCACTCAAAACGATTTCTAAACTGGCCTTTGGCTTCTTCCCAAATAGGCAACCCGTGGTATTTTAAATGTCCGTGGAGATCAATAAATCCAGGAGTTATCAAAACGCGACCAATTTGAGCTTCACTCAAACGTTTAATATCAGGATCTGTTGCAAAGGGCTTATCAGATTTTTTGACTATTTTGCCGTCGGTCACTAACAAGTAAGCTTTTTTAAAGCGTAGTTCCGGCAAACGAGGGTGGGGTAGATATCCTTCTATATAATAGCTCTGGTTGGCCAACGCGTTCAATGACACCAACAACATCAAAATGATTAGCTTTAGGTTTTTCACTGAACTCCCTACTGTTCAAGGTTTTTACAATAAGCCTTTTTTGTTCCTGAAAACATCTTTCATAAAGAAACAAATCGACTTTAAGTCTGGTTGAATAGGACCCTTCAAATTGTTTGCCGTGAACTGGACCAAGGTAAGTTCGTTTCAAAATGGGAAAGCCAGCCCATTAGAAAGTGTTTTAAACACTTTTTTGACAAATTATTTGCAATCAAATAACTGCTGTCACATAATTATATGTATATGGCCATGAATAGAAGAAATTTTTTATCAGCAGTTGCGAGTGTGTGTGCGATGTTACCTTCGGTCAGCAAATCTGCTGCAAATCTGTCGATCAGCGGTAAAGTTAAATTAACTCGTCAATTTTCATTTAAAGAAAAATCCGATAATAACAGTTTTCATAATTTTGAAAAATTTATTTTTGAATGTTTTGACAGAAAAAGTTGTAATCAGCTTCATCAATCTATGATTGATTCTGGCGAAATCACTCATTTTTCTAGAAGTTTAAAAAAAGATTTAATTACAATCGAGTTAGAGTTTTCTTCCGGTGAGGCCTATCAAAAATATTCAAATGCAATCACCAAGACCATTAAAAATCAAACTTTATTAGGGCAGGGGCCTTTTAAGATATCAAGCAAGGTTACATCAGCTTAGTAATGGAATTTAAAATAAAAATGAATATTGAATCAGTTCAACCCCAGCAATATGTTGGGGTTTTGTTTTCTGGTGGCATGGATTCAACCTGCCTACTGAGTCGAATTGTGTATGGCACTATTGAAACGCAACAAAAAATTTATGCATTTAATATTGATAATAAAAATAATTATACGGAACATTGCAAGGCTATTTTAAAGCATCCTTTTTATTCGCGTGTTCAATATGTAGACTGTGTTCCTAATGGTGAAGACTACTCAGGTATTATTCGCCAAGGAATCGGGCATATCCTGAGAAATGAAGAAATTGGGTTTTTGTACATTGGTATCAATAAAAACCCAGCTTTTGATCATCCAGCCAAACCTCTACGGCGAACAGCTGAAGAACTCAAAGCCTATCCCAAATTGCGTTATCCATTTTTGAATTATACTAAAGATATTATTTTAGGCGATATGTGGCTTTTAGAAAAAGAATTGGACTTGAATGTTCTAGCTTTAACTAAATCCTGTACAGAGTCTATGGCGCAGCCATGTGGTACCTGCTTTCAGTGTACAGAGAGAGCTTGGGCCTTTTCCCAAATAGGTGTGAGCGATCCTTTATTACAAGGAGTGCTTTAATGCCAAGATTATTACTTTGTAGTACGCCGCGAGTAGGAAGTGTCAGCTATGCAGAAAAGATGTCTGAGCTCATGTGTTTACCATTAGCTTTCCAGCCCTGGGAGCCTTATGCCTTTAACAAGCAGCCCGAAGATGTGAAAAAAAGAACCCTTGAGTCTGTTGATAGTCAGAACGTATTTGTACATTCTCATATTCACGTTTGCAGTGATAAAATTAAAAGTTTCGATTATGTGATTTACATTGGTCGAAAAAATCGCATCCGTCAAGCCTGGTCCTTTTTTGTGGCTTTGCACAACAACAAAATGCAAAATTTAAAAATTGAAAATCAAAAAATTCCACGACCCAGTCATGATATTGTTCAAATGTTTATCGATTGGATTCGGTTGTGGGATCAATTTTCGGCAGGTCAACATGTTGTATATTATGAAGATCTGAATTTAAAAAATAATAAGTGGCAGCAATGTATTTATTCTAATATCGAAATCGAAGATTTTGCAGCTATTGAAGATATCATTACTGAACAACTGGGAAATCGAGTGAGGATTTAGCTTTGAATTATCCATTTTTATATCAAGTTGTCGGCCAATTGAACGCTGAAAATATTCGTTCACAATTAACTCTAATTGGAGAAAAGCATATTGTTTGGGACGAGTGGACACTACAACAAGTGAAGTCTAAAGAATTGGAAATAATTTTGTCACAACTTTTTCCTAACTTAGAAGTATTTCAGAATAAAATATATATGAGTTCAGGAGCTGAATGTAATTTTCATATTGATCGATTTGAACAGTTTCATTTATTGCACCGAGTTTTAATACCATTAGATGCGAACTACCATTATGAATGGGATTTAAACGGCCAAATTATTCGTTATCAACCAAAGCCCGGCGAGATTCTCGTATTTAATAATATGATTCCTCATCGGTTTACGACAGATTTGCCAGATCAACCTCGTCGCGAGGTTATATATGTCGACCTTATAGATCCATTGGCTTTGAAATTTATGAAATATTTCGATGGAAACTATTCTGAACTGAATGGTTACTTGGCATCCAAATACAAAGCCTAGTTAATGTTTCATAACGAGATACAAACTGGCCGAAGGTCAGTACTATCAAGATTGAAAAAAACATAGTATAATAAGATATGATCAAATCAAAATTATCTCGAAGAACTTTATTGGCACTGGCTGGTTTGGCAGCAGCAGGTGCAGCCGCTGAATACAAATTTGGAATTTTTAATTCGAATAATCCAAAAAAGGGGAAATATTTTTTCACTTTTTGGTCAAATGTCAGTGGTAATTATCTGATGGTTGTAGATTTTGAGAAAAAATCTATTCAGGAATTTAAAATGCCTCAAAATGCTCATTTTTTTGAAAAGTTTGATGTCGAAAAGCAAATATATTTAGGTACGAATCGGACAGGTTCTTATTTAACTAAATTGGATCTCAGCAAAAATTCTTTTGAGGTTTTCGAGCCGGATACGAGTTACAGTTTGATGGGTCACGTAGCCTATTCTAAGAATAAAAAATATTTATGTGCAACTGCCAGAAAAGAAGATAAGGAAGCAAAAGTAAATAGTATTGTTTTATTAGACCAAACCACTTTTAAGGTCATAGATGCCATTGAGTTGCCCGGCGGTTATCCGCCGCACCATGATTGTAAATTCTTACCGAATACAGAAATTTTAGCTACGACAGCGGATCAGAATATTTCGTTTGTGGATATGAATTCAAAAACTGTGCGTGTTCAAAAGGTTCCATTCGAAAACCCGCTTCAGAACGTTCGACATTTTAGCCTTTCTGACAAAGGGGACTTAGCCATTCAATCAAATGTTATGTTTGGTACTGAACCAACATCATTGGCTTACAGTGATGGGGCCATCGTCGTACATGAAAACTCCTCAAATCAAACAAGAGTTTTAAATCCAGTCGTTAACGATATGAATATCTATAATCGTGAAATGCTTGATTTTGAATTTAGTCCCAATGGAGATTTCTTTGCCTCATTAGCCAGGGACTATAACTATGTTACTTTTTGGGATTTCAAAACAGGACAGCATTTCAAATCTGTTCCGATGAAAGCGCCTATTCGTATTATTAAATCAAATGATCGATCCCATTTTATTGTACTGACAGGTTATGGCCTGAGATTTATTAATACTAAAACTTTAGAGGTCGATACGACAATGAATATGTTTGATCAAGAAATTACAAACTCATTGGTCAATCGTGTCCTTGCGGGGGAATATATAGTAGTAGCTCATCGTCAATTAGTGTAAATTGAACATCTTAGCATACATTGCTAAAAAATCGCCAAGACTGTTAAACTTGAATAAAAGACGAAATGTGCTGATTAATGTATACATTAGAATATAGGTTGGAAAAGATATCCATTGATATTTCATTCTGTATTTAATACTAGTATTAAATACAATCACAAATGCCCACAGTGAAAATAAGGGCATATAATTTTTAAAGTAATAAATGAATGTTTTCAAATAGCCTTTGTCATAGGCGAAAAAATAATCATTAATGAAGTGAAAATAAAATCCACCTATTGCTATTGTAAGAAATAGACAGATATTCTTTCTGAGCGGTGGATTGAGTTTAAACTTAGAAAATAAATTAAGAAAAGGAATATAGAAGTAATTCATCAAAATAAAACTGTAAAAGTACATAAATCGCCAACAAAAGTCTCCAAAGCTTTGAGCCTTCCATGGGCGGTTTGTCGGAGAGTTCATTTTAAAACCAAACAATCGACAAAAACCAATAAACAGACTGTAGTAGCCATAATAGCTTGTAAACAAAAAATCGACACAACTAAAAATCAGCACTAGCCAAAGTTGATACCACGAGAGTTTTAAGTACAAGGTATTTAAATTCAGAAAAAAATCGTTAAAGTACGGAAAACCGTAACTATCGATTGCAATGCTTTTACAAAGCCATTGAGCATATATTTGTCCGCTGTATTCAAAACCAATAATAGTGACAACTCCTCGCAACACAAACCAAAATCCAATCTTGGCCTGTTGCGCTGATTCGGATGTGTCTTTGCACTGATAGTTTTTAAGTGAGTAATTTTCACGGGCTTCGTATCTTTGAAAAAAAAAGGGCGGCAGTAAATGCGCTAGATTTAAAGTTTGATCTTTTAAGGATTGGTTTTTTTCATTGTATTTCAAATATAAAATAAAAAACCAAACTGACTTTGCTATTAAAACTGGAAGCAGAAAATGATTAATAGGTAAGTCAAATAACCGAAGTCCTTCGTATGTGGCAGCTCCTACAAGTGGAATTGTCAAAATTCCTAAAAACGACGAGTTCCATTTAATCGACTGATTCAAATATAAAATGACTCTTTTTAAAATCCAAAAAATACACAAAAATAGAATCAAAGAAAATAGTTTTTCAGTAATTTCTAATTTTTCAGCATAAGTATGGACAAGGGTTCCGTACTTAAATGTTTGGTAGTCGGTCATGAAAAAAATGAAATAAAAAATTGAAGCAAGGCCGATTATTTCAATTTTGAATTTTGGAAATGCTAAAGTAATAAAATAAACAATCAATAATTCATATACTGGTGTAAGAGGATGAAAATACTTAAGCACGGCTAAGACAATCAAAGAGGCGATAAAGTAGAGTACAGGAAGATAATTTTTCAACATACAACTAGTATTCTTTTTTTGTATATTCATGGCAAAAGATTTTATGGCTGAGAAGGTTCATTTTCAGGCTCGGCCAATCCACGAAAATTTTTTTGAGAGTTGAGGGTTTCTTTCAAAGATCTTTTTAACTGAGAAATGTCCTCGGCTTTTGGAGCTCTGCCGTTAGCATCGAATAATGGGATGATAAACTGATTAACAAGTTTTGTAAGAACTTGTCCCTTGGGATATTGCGGACTTACATGAGCTGTAACAGAAACAACTACTTGTTTCTTTGGGAAAACGATAAGCAACTGCTCTCCTTTTCCATGAGCAACGAGAGCCTCCCAGTTATTATTAAAATTATAATGCCACCAGAGCCAGCCGTAATCATTATTGGGCTTTTCCGAATTTGACTTAATCCAAGGTTGCTTAATTTGCTCGATCCAGGATTCAGATATAATTTGTTCTCCATCCCAACAGCCTTTATTAAGAACAAGGACTCCCAGTTTATGCATATCAAAAGGTCTTAATTTTAAACCAAAACCCGCTAGATCATTTCCAGAAAAGTCTCTGTATAGCCAGCGGTAATCTTTAAAGTTCATTTTATCAAATAAGTTCGAGCCTGCGTAACTCATCAAACTTTTTCCTGTTGCTGCTTGCAGCGCGCCACCAATGATCGACATCGTATTTTCTGAATAATTAAAATCTTTTCCAACTTGGTTAACTAAAGGCTCATCCAAAGAGTGTTTAAATCGATTCATACTCATAAAAAATAGAGCAGAATTTTTCTGTGCCTGAATGGACTTTGAGAGCGGATATTCTTCGGAGCTGATGGCTGACATACCCATAGCTTCTTTAATGCTGACATTAGAAAATTTCTTTAATTTACTTGTATCAATTTGATTAGATGGAACCATGCTGACAATAGAGTCTGTTGTATTTTTAATGTATCCCTGATCTTTTGCAATACCTATCAACAACGCAACGACTGATTTGGTAACAGAATACATGGCGTGAATTTCATTTTCTTTGATTTGAGATGTATACATCTCGTAAAATAGTTTTCCTTGGTGGGATATTAATATTGAATAAATTGGAATATTTTCTTGGATAGGCCATTGAGTAAGCTGGACAAGCTTACTGACATCGATATTTTTTTGATTTTCGATATCATCTTTTTGATAAAGATAATAGGGAATGCATTTTTTTATTTGAGCGTGGGTTGCTGAAGAAAGAAGAGAAATGTTGAAAAACCAAAAAAGAAAAAATTTAAATGGCATAAAGTTATTGTAATTAAATTTAATCAGAACAAAACATGAATTTGACCAGAGCTTTTATATAGACTCAACTTTGGTCGATGTTTCAAATTAAGACGTTTGTGATCGAAATATATCTGGACACAAACCCGTTAAGAAAAGATTATATAATATGTATGGCAGATCTACTTGGAGTATCGATTCTAGCTGGGGATGAATTATGTCAGCCCATTGATTTGAAATTGCTTTCGAATCCAAAGATTTTTTTTAAAATTTCCGAAAAGATCACCCAGAAAACCGACTCTGAATTCAGTCATTTCAATCGCTCATTGCCACGAGATGGCTTCTTGTCTTTGTGCAGTCTTTATCAGGCAACTCTGAATATTGATTTGTCGCAATTCAAAAACGGCCGAATTGGATTATATACTGCATTTATGAATGGTCCCATGTTAGGTCAATTATTTGATAAAATCAAAGAGATGAATTTAACAGAGGGAATGGCTTATGCGAAAAAATGGTGGCCGCCCAAGCAGCACTTTCGTCAAAACGCACCTTTGCGTGCGACGCATTTTGCTATTCACTATAAGTTAAATGGACCGCAGATGTGCTTTGTGCATCCACAAAATGGACTGCACCAGGCAATTGAAGCGGCAAAAATTGATTTGCGATTACGAACAGTCGATTTGGCAATTGTGACTGCCTCTTTTTCTTTTGAAGATATTCAAACAGTTCACTATTACTCTGAAAGTTGCACCGAATTGCGCGAGGCCTCAGTCTCTTTAGTGTTCAATAACCCTGAACATAACTTTAAAATTACACCAACTCATGAACTGACTAGTGGAGTTTGTACTCCCTATTTAAAATTAAAAACGAATTAGGCGAGGTTGATATGTCTAAAAATTATTTAAACGAAGTGAGTGCTGCGATAAAGATTATTCGTCCGAACTCGAAGGATATTCAACTTGATACGAAAATCGTAAGTGATCTGGGTTTTGAATCAATTGATATTATTGATTTGTTTTTTGAAATTCAAAGTCGAACTGGGGTTGAAATTGATCTGAACGAAATTGCAGCGAATATTGGTAATTTTGAAGGTCGTCGATTCGAAGACATTAAGGTCAACGACATTGTGGATTATTTGCAAAAAAAATCATGAGTCGAGCTTACATCACTCAATATTTTTGTTTAAGCCCGTTGGGTCTGAATTCAGAACAGACTCGTAATAGCTTATTAAGCGGTCGAACTTGCATCACAGAGTTTGATCATCAGCTATTGCCCGATTCGATTCCAATTAGATATTTGGGGCTCATTCCGGGACAAGTTTTGCCTTTTATTGGTGCCCATGAAATTTATAATGAAGCCTTGCTCGAGCAAAAGAAAAAGTGGTTGGATCTTTTTTTTAGTAGCTTCACGGAGGAAGATGATCGTGAACTTACTTCAGTTATATTTGTACACAATTTTGGTTCAAATGTATTTAGCTATATGCATTTAAGGGATCATCAAAAAAACACAATTTGGCCAACAGAGAATTATTCAATGTGGTGCCAAAATGATTTTGAAAGCCGTTACAAAAATAAAAATATTAACTATATCTCGTTTCATAATACTTGTGCTGGAGTCGCATCCGCCGTGGCCTATGCCAAGAAGCGCATTCAATTGGGTTATGACAAAAAAATAAAGGTGATAGCTTTAGAAATTTCAAATCATTATTGGCCTGGATTTATCACTTTACATTCATTAGGAGTTGTTAATACTAAAGCGGCAAATGTCAATCAGGCGATTTTGCCATTTGGCTTAAACCGTTCAGGCTTTGCAAAAGCCGATGCTATTGGATATTTGATGATAGAATCTGAAGACTTAGTTCAAAAAAAGGGATTGCAGCCTTATTGTGAAATTGCAGGTCAATCGATGACGTCGGATTCACATTCTTTAACCGATGGTGTTGAAGATGGGTCGATGGTGGAAAAAACGATGCAAAATGCTTTAGATGATGCTCGTATTCAGGCGACAGATATTAATTATATCAATGCTCATGGTACGGGTACTTATTTAAATGATTTGATAGAAGTAAGGGCTATTAAACGACTTTTTAAAGACAAATATCAGGACGTTTATGTGGGTTCGACTAAGTCGCAATATGGCCATGCTTTGTGTGCTTCGGGATTAGTTGAAATTTCAAGTATTTTAGAAATGTTTCAAGGTCATTTTTTGGCAGCAAATATAAATAGTGATTTGAGTGACAAAGAGTGTGATTTAAATTTTGTTAAAAACGTCATTACAAATCACGCAACCAAATATGCGATCAAAAATTCATTTGGATTTGGTGGGTATAACGCCAGTTTAGTTTTGAAAAATTCACGGAGTTTAAATTGAAAAAATTAGCATTAGTCACGGGTGGCACGTCTGGAATTGGTTATACGGTCTCTGAACAGTTTGCACGTCGTGGATATAATTTACTTTTAGTGTATCACTCAAAATCAGAAAAAGCATTAAATGCCCAGCAAAAGCTGCGAGAATTAAATCCTGACATCACAGTCGAGATCCAGCAAATTCAGCTTGGCGGTGCGCAAGCGGATGCTTCGTTAGCACAATATATTCAAAAAAAATATTCCGAATATCGACTAGAGAACGTTGTTTTTTGCCACGGACGTGTTATTCCAGGAATATTTTTACAAACACAATTGGCAGTTTTGGAAAATACGGTGAATGAGCACTTGATATCTTCAATCAGATTAACACACATGCTTTTACAAAAAATGTGTGTACAAAAATACGGTCGCTTTGTTTATTTGTCCTCAATGGCGTCACATAAAATTAATCGTGGTCAAGCCACATATGCCTTATCAAAAGCAGCACTAGAAACTTTTGTTAAGTCATTAACGTCAGAATATTATCACCGGAATGTAACTTTCAATTGTGTCAGTCCAGGGGTCGTTCGTACACCAGTTACTGAAAAAATTTCAGATGCAATGGAAAGTGACGGTCGCAATCGTCCTATTGATCCTGCCGAAGTCGGAGAGGTTATTAACTTTTTATGCTCGGAAGCGGCACAGTCCATCAGCGGCTCCACTATTCGAGTCGAAGGCGGGCAAGCATATATGAATAATAATTTGGAACATCATAAGCTGAGCTTCTACACCAAAAAAGCATGAAGAAAGCCAGCTTTTTTTTAATTTTTTTATGGACTCTACATTTATTGTCTTTTGTATTTAAATGGAATTATTTTCCACTGATACAGTATGATTTATTCGCGCGTCCACAAAACTTTAACAATTCGGCAGAGTATTTTTATGCAAAAACATCAACGACTTTGAATCATAGCATAGATATTTCTCAGGACATATCATTTGGCGCCTATTGGAAATTTATTGTGACCGTTCGTCGAATATTACGCGAAGATCCAGAAAGGTTGGCCTCAACTTTAAAAAAACGAATTAGCGAGCTGAATGAAAATCGCAAAGATAAAATTGAATCAGTTCAATTTGTTGAAATTGATAAACGTGGATTAGCTCAGATTTTGTTCGAAGTGAGTATGAAATGATCTTGAAGGAAAGCCAATTCTATAAGATTTTTTATTTTTTTGTTTTTATTTTTTGCTTTAAGGAAATATTTTGGGCTTATAATAATATAGGGCCAGCTTCTTTTTATGAGCCCAACGGCATTTTAAGTTTATTTTCTTTAAGCTATTCGGAATTCAATCGGTTCACAGCTGTCATTCGTTGGATGGCTTTATTAAACTCTTTGGTATTGCTGTTTGCAGACCCTCATTCAAAAGCCGGCTTTTGGCTGCATTGCTTGCTGGCATTCTTTATAATGATCGGAACGGCTTTTAGATTCTCTTTTAGTCACTATCCTCAGCTGGAAATGTTACCAGTGCTTATTATGCTTGGATTTATATTTGAAGATACGCTGACAAATAAAATTGAAGTCAGTATCAAGTCAGCCAGCTTAGTTTATTTTTTTTCAGGATTAGCCAAATTAAAATACAGTCAATGGTCATGGTTGGATGGTGAAGTCGTTCAACAAGTTTTTCTTTATTCTTCCCGGATGCGATCAACCTTGATCAGCACAGAAAATATTTTGTCAATTCCAGTAGGATTTTGGACATTGCTTGGAGTTTTGACGTTATGTTTTGAACTTTTATTTCCTTTTATGATCTATTTTCGAAAAGCAGATAATATTTTTTTTATATTTATAACCATTTTTCATGTCGCTATCGCACTTTCGATAGGGATCTATTCGACAGCCTTGTTGCTAGTTTTACTTTTGTTTTTTGTCAGAGCGTATGTTGTCTTTCAAGAACCTACTAAAGACTAGTGTCTTGATTTGAAACACTCTGGTCGTGATATTTAGCTTTTGCTTGTAGACAGAGAATTTTTTTGCTTATAGAGAGGTTTCTATATATCCTAATAGCATAAGAACGTTTTTCTGAGGAGTGCTTATGAAAAAGATAATAATTTCACTATTAGTTACCTTATTCTCTGTTACCAGTTTTTCAGCTGAAGCTAAGTACAAAATTAAATGGATCTTGGCGCATGAGCCGGCTCGTGTCTTTTTGAAAGCAGCAAATGAGTTTTCTGAAAAAATTAAATCCAAATCAAACGGCGAGATAGTAGTTGAAATTGTTAATCCAGAAAACACTCAAGACGAGAAATATAAAAATATGAATGTAAAGACTGCATTCGAGCTTGTTCAAAAAGGTGAGCTACAAATGAGTCAAACTTATACGACTTATTTGGGTAACTATGATAAGCAAATGTGGATCCTCGATTTACCATTTTTATTTAAAAATCATGATCACGCGTCAAAGGTTCTAGACGGTAAAATTGGGAAAAAAATATTAGCTGGCTTGTCTTCTGCTGACGTACAAGGTTTGGCATTTACTTATTCAGGTGGATATCGCATTATTCCGTCTCAGTCGAAGCCACTCAATACAGCTGCAGACTTTGAAGGTCAAAAAATTGCGGTCACTGCAGATAGCCCGGTGGCACAGTCCTATCTTAAGGAATTGAAAGCGGAACCAATTCCTGTATCTGATGCTACACTCAGTGACGGAAAAATGGGGGATGCTTTCGAAACGACGTATGCCAGATTGTCAGATAAAAAGCATACACAGATGAAATATTTAAATGAAACTGAGCATACTTTATTTTTGACGTCGATTTTAATCAACAAAAAGTTTTTTGATTCGTTGCCTAAAAAATATCAAAAGCTAGTTTCTGAAACAGCACTGGAAGTAGCACGTTTTGAAAGAGCCGAGTCTCTTATAGATAACGAAAAAACTAAAGAAAGATTTATTAACCAGTATGATCTTAAGTTAGTAAATATGAAACCACAGGAAGTTGAAAAAATGAAAAAAGCTGCACAACCCGTATATGAAAAGTTTTCTAAAATTTTAGACGCGCAAATTATCGCTGAAATTAAGAACAGTGGAAATTAAAAATTTAATATTTTTGTTTTCACTTCTTTCAAGTGTTTTCGCCCATGCCACTACCGATAAGGTAGTGGTTTTTTTTCCGGGAGCAGATGAAAAAACTATTTTTAAAACAGATATACCTACTATTCTGTTTTCACAAACTTATGAGAAGTACTTCAAAAGGCCCATTTCCTACGAACAAGTAGCCTTACAGTCTTACGATTTAGATCAGCACGAAATCGTCATTTCGGATTATCTATCCAAAAATCCCAAAGCTAATGTGTTTATGGCCATCGGTATAGGCCGATACATTGTCGATTATATATATAATAAT
>DALYIB010000015.1:0-6481 GCA_031970595.1 Pseudobdellovibrio sp. | reverse complement strand
AGTTTTTTTTATAAAATTTGTCCATTGAATTTTAATCGTGTTACGACTCAAAATGAACTTGAACATTTTCTTTCAGACTATGTGGAACGCTTGCAACAAATAAAATTAAAAGTAGAAGAGAAATATTCTGCGAAGTTGAATTTTATATACTTGGGCGGCCAAATTAAAGGTGAATTTTTTGAAGACAAAAAAGGTATTTGTGGATCATTCATTTCAAACGAAGACGTCAGGCCGTTTTATGCCATGAATGTGGTCAACGTTCTTTCAAAAAAAATACCAATAATTTATAGCCCTCTATTTGTATTCAGTTTATTCAGTTTTTATCAACAAAAGCATAATCTAGAAGAGCTCAGTAAAAATTTTTTTAATATGATGATTCCGCATATTAATTAGTAATAGCACTCAGATATTTATCAAAACTTGTGCGAAATTGAACTGTCATATCTTGATTATGTTTTTCTGCGCTAAAGGCTTCTTTGATCAGCTTAACTTGATCTAGATCTTGCGAAAACTTGAGTAGTAAAGTCCAATAGGATTCAGTTTGATAGGGTAACTGGTAAGAGAAGGCATACATAAATTGGCCTTTCAACTCACGTTCTATTTCTTTGTATAGCTGAACTTTTCGTTCCGGAGATAAAATATTCAGCTGTTTGTGTATACTTTCGAGTCTGCTAATTTGAACACGCTGGGTTACGAATTTTTCAATTCTGTTGTTTAAAGTAAGTTGGTTGATATTATCCCATTTGTCATACATCAATAATAATTCAGAGATTGGTATCTGGGAATTGATCCAATAGCGGTTTTTAATTTGTTCATAAGCATGCATAAGTAGCTCTTTATTTGCGATTTGATTTTTGAAATCGATTAAACTATTTGGGTTATTGCTGAGATTTAATTTGAGCAGTGCTGCATATAAATTAAACCATTCATTTTTGGATCGGCTGGATCTTTCTATTTCGTCTTGTCGATCAATATTCAATTGGCTATCTAATTGAACTTTAATTTCTTTATTCTGCTGAATATCACTAGATATGATCTCGTTATAAGTAGTAATCCATTTTTTTCTTTGCTCGTTGTAAGTGAACCAAAGGTTATTCACGCACTCAGAATCTGATTTCGAGTCGCATACAAATACTTTTCTGCCAGTGGGTGTGCGATAAAAAGTAACTTTCAGATGATTATCATAAAAACTTTTTTGCAGATAAAGACTTGTTACTGATTCTAAATTTTGATCGACAGCAATCTTGTTTTCATTTTTGATTTTATTAAAGGCTTTGATAAAAAAAGAGTAATCAATTAAGTATAAAAAATCTTTTGTTTCATCAGACAAACTAAATGAGCTTTCAGTATAAGCTGTTTGCGAAAAGTTACCTTTTGTAAGGATTTGTACTAATGCCTGAGATAAGTTTAGCATCTTTGAATTATTAACAATTTCAAATGTTGATACTAGTAGAGGTCTATCAGCCGAGGCTCCAAATAAATCCGTGTCGCCATGAAATGGATAATTTTTACGAATAGGTAAGTATTCACGATTGGCCCAAAAATTTTCGCCGTGATCGGACATTAGTATAATTTTATCAGGATGATAGGCGCCAGCTTGCCTAAGTTGATCAAACAGCGGATTTAAGTATTGCTCTGTAACGAATTGAATCATTCTTTCATAATATAATCGATCATAGTTATGTCTTTGTTTAGCCAAATCATAGTCAATAACCTGTGGATAGTTTTTAAAATCGCTGTAACTGAATGCTTCGAATTTGTCGTTTGGAGGTTTAAGACCGTTATTATATGGAAATGGCAATTTAACTGGGGTGTGGCTGATGCAGCTGTGAATAAAGATAAAATTTTTCTTATTTATAGATTCCGATTTAAGTGCAGAATTGATCAGATCTTGAATCATTTTATTCACCACTTTTTTGGGGTTATAACCAAGAGCTTGTGATGACGTATTAAACGATGAAGGTATTATTTGCTCTGAAATAAAATGAGGAATGATCTGAAAAAGCACAAAACTATGGGAAATCTTGTTAATAAGGATGCTGAGTTTTTCCTGTGGTGATGTTGTGATAACTTGATCAATAGCAGGTCCACTATTTAGCTGCACGGTTTCTTGCTCGTCTCTTATAAAAATAGTTCGATAGTTTTGTTGCTGAATTTCTTTTAAAAGCAATAAATCGTTTTGTTTTTCAGGTTCAAAGACATCCGAAAAGGGGTACCGATTATTAAGTAAAAATGAATTCTTTCCTGTAAATATTGAATGAAAACTTTCGCGTGTTTGTGTGCTATCGGCCACAATATTATTTATAGGTTTTGCGATTGTTAAATATTCTTTCAGAGTGCCTTTAGCATATTTTTGTATTTCAGAGTAGGAATCGCTTCGAATTGAATCTAATGAAATAATAATCAAAGAATTGCTGTTAATTTTTTTTTCATTTTGAGGAAAAAAATGAATATTGAATAATTGAAATATTTGATTTGAAAAATAAATAACCAAAAAAATAAAAGATAATTTTTTAATTTGATAAAATTTATAGTTTAAATAAAAAATTAAGACAATTGTTGCAATATATAGGAATAGGATAAGTATATCGGGAATAAGTGAAATCCAATAATCGGCATTAAAAAATGGATGATAAATTTGTGGAAAGCTGGCAGCTGAATAAAATAAAATATTTAAAAATACAATTGCGTTCAAGTAGATGGTATGAATCTTTTTTTTGTATCCTAAGTTGATTGTCGCCCAATACATACAAAAAATAGTGTAAATCGATAAATAGCTAATAAAATAAATACTTAAGTCCCGCCAGTTGAATGTCAGCAAACGAGTTAAGTCAGTTTGGAACAAGCTGCGGTAAGATTCGAGTCCAAATAGGGATGAATAGATATCTAATAAAATGAGCGGGATGAATGTTAAAAAGCATATTAAAGTCGAATTAATCCACTTTTTCATTTTCAATTTTCTCGATTGCTTCTTTACGAATTATTTTTCCACTAGTTGTTCGCGGTAAGTAGCCTTTTTTCAAAAATACAACTTCTGCAATTAACAAAAAATCAAGAAACATAATTTCTTGTATCTTTTTCATCATCGAATCGGTCTCTTTTAGTTCATTTAATTCGATGGCGACTTTAATGGTTTCTTCAACTTTGTAAGCCATAATGCTACTGGATATGATCAGATCAGAGACGCTGGATACTGAAACTGCAATATCACTATTAAAAATTTTTTCTCCATTATGAATGATCACATCATCATTTCGCCCTAATATAAAAATCTGATCATTGTGAATAAATCCAATATCGTTGGTGTTAAAAAATTTATAAGATCGACCATTTATCACAATATCCTCAAAACGGTCAGAATCTTCGTTTCCAAAATATTTTTCAGTTACAGATTGTCCAGATATTAAGACTTTACCAATAGGTTTCTCAGACAAAACTAATTGATTGCTTTTGACAACTTTTCCACAGCTGACAATTCCAATTGCGTCTGTTGAGTTTGGTTTTGTAAACTCTAGAGACGAATTTTTGAGTGCAGTTTTTGAAATATAACAAATCGAATCATTTCGATCAAAGATATCGCCCGACATCATCAGTGTCGCTTCAGCCAGGCCGTAACTATTGCAAAAAGCGGATTCAGTTAGATGATATTTTTTATAAGCATCGATAAATTTCAGAACTGTTTTGTAGTTAATGAACTCTGCTCCATTAAAAATCAGTTTTAAGCTGCTTAGATTTAATTCGGGACTGGCTTTCGATTCAATTTTAGCCAGACTTTCAAAGGCAAAATTAGGCGCTGGTGTGCAAGTGGCATTATACTTGGAAATTGTATTCAGCCAAAGCATCGGATTTTTTAAGTAGTCTTGCGTCCTAATTAATACTGTTTCGCCACCATGATAGAATGCGGTTAAAAATCCACCGAATAATCCCATATCATGATTATGGGGTAACCAAAAAACCATTTTATTAAAGCAATCAACAGATCTGTGATTTACGATATCGTCTAAATTGCTTAGAATTTGTCGATGGTTTAGAGGGACGCCCTTTGGATTTCCCGTAGACCCCGATGTGAACTGAATGACCGCTGTTGACTCTGGTTGAACTACAGGTAAAGCTAAATCAGGAATATCCGTCATTTGATCATTAATGCAAATCCATTTGATCGATTGAATTTCTGGATTTTTATCTGAAAATTCTTTAAACAAATCTTGATCAGAGTGGTGGTAAAGTCCAACTTTTGACGATACTTTTTTCAAAATATTTAGTATTCTTTTTTGCTGCTTTTTATAGAAAATAAAATTCGGTAAATTCAAAGGTACAGCAGGGTGTCCTGAAATCTGAACACCCCAGAAAAGCTCTATAAATTCAATACGCGACGAACAGAAAATATAGACAGGCGTTGTTGAATCAGTTGCCTGCGCTAAGATCAAATTGGCTATTGATCGACTTTTTTTTAAAAGATCCGAGTTGGTCAGTAATTTTCTGAAAGACAAATCACTTTTGACTTCTGAATAGGCGATCTGATCTGGAAATCGATTGGCTCGATCTATTAAGATGTCAGTCAAATATTTATATTTCATGATGCCCCAAACATCTTTAGGATGATTTTCATAGTTTCGCCAAGTGTCGAATTTGGATTTGGTCCAAATTCATTTCCGATTATATAGATCATATACATTAACACAAATAGAAATAATCTTAGGCCATATTTTATAAAATTCGATTTGTTTTTATTCATAAGATAATTTTTGTGAATATACATTTCAAGACAGCTTGCTAGCCCATACATAATAAAATGCTTCAAAAAAATTGTGATCCAAATTTCTGAAATTGAGTCTGGTTTGACGTAAAATATATTAAGCCCGCCATAAGCCATAGATGCAATAAATCCATATATGAGCCATACTGACAAATCGCTTAGGTAAATATTTTTTGTTTTGAGCAAAATGGGCATGTAAATATAATTGATCCAATACATTCTTGTATTGTAGCTGCCGCGTTTCCATACATCTAAAAACGAGTTGGCTTTCCAAAGTCCATCGATTTGCCGATCTACATTGTAACCAAAAATTTGAGTAATTCCTTGTAGTAAATTAATCGTTCCTATTTGTTCAAAAATAAAAAAGAAGAGTATTTTAAATCCGTGACCCCACAACGAATAAAAAGAATCACTGGCATCGGCCACAGTGGCGACTTTGTTCCTTAAAAAGCTGTATTCAGGAAAATAATAAATCTGCACCAGCTGTACAGTGATTAATTGCAAAATACTGAGACCAATAAGATAGGATCCCTTAGAGGCAATTAAAGAATATTCTTTATTATGAAACGATTCTGAAAAAGTTTTATAACCATACAAAATAGTAAATAAACCACCTGGAAAGCAGAACCAATGCAGCCACAAATGAATCGCGTCAAATTCTTTTAATCCGCGATGTTTATCGATCAGTGCTGAATAAAAGCCGAAAATGGCCTGACCCATCAAAAGCAAATAGGCATAACGATTCATAGGCAAATAGACAAATATTAAAATCAAACCAATAATAGCTAGGACGATCAATCCAATAAAGAGTTTTGTTGACTTGAGAAAATTAGCTAAGGCCAGGTAAAGAATAATATAAACTCCAAAAAGACCACACATGACTTGCCAAGAAAAAAAATAAAGCATGATTCCACTAAGGCCGATCAAGGCCGTCCAGCGGCGAATTTGTTGCGTTCCCCACCTATTCAAGGCGGCAATGAGTGGAATAATGATAAACAAAGACAATATATGGAGCGTACTTGTATTTAAGAACTGAGATTTCCAGGATACCTTGTAATATAAAGAAGTTGGTAAGTTGAAACTAAATTGTGTGAAAAATAATAATGATATTAAAATTGCTGACGAAATCAATAGGATTAAATAGTTTTTAAATTTAATGACTACAGACATCCTAATTCACCCGTATTCGAAATACATTTTGCAAACATTTCCTTATATTTAAATTCAGGCTTTTGGCTCAGATCCAGCCATTGGCTTTGAGTTGTTTTGAAGTCTTGTCCCAAAGATAAAAGGCGGACTCGCCAAGCTTGAGCTATCGAGAATAAATTATGACTTTCGGGTATCGCGCTAAGCTTTTGTAAAACAGCTGTGGAATCTATGGATTGATTGTTTCGAGCATTTTGGAAATAGATGATTTTAGCCTGTACTATAGATAAGGCGGGTGTATTTTGATATTCCGCTGGGATCGAATTAAAAACGTTATAAGCCCAATCAAAATAAAATTTTTTTCGAACTGGTTTTTTTTCATTGAGCGCTGCCGTAAGACAAGTTTCCAAAAAAGGATAAATATTTTTTGGATTTTGAATCATTTGCTCAGTTTCATTGTCAAAGTATCTTTTGAAGTCAATGTCTTTTAAATCAGTTCGCAGATAATCCTGACTTAAATTTTTAAAATCAAGAGACAAGTAGCTTGGATAGTTTATTATTCGAGACGAGTCGGATTGT
>DALYIB010000014.1:0-24622 GCA_031970595.1 Pseudobdellovibrio sp. | reverse complement strand
GACACGTGGAAGAATTAAAATTTGAAAACGTAAAACTTGCAACTCGCTCGTATAAATAGAGGAAAATATGTCATCAAATAAAAACCCAATTAATTTAAAGTTAAAAGTATGGCGTCAAACTGGCGAACAAAGCGAAGGCCAATTCAAAACTTACGATGCACCACAGGTTTCACCAGACGCATCTTTTTTGGAAATGCTCGATTATGTGAATGAAGGTCTTGTTAAAAAAGGCGAAGAGCCAATCGTGTTTGATCACGATTGCCGCGAAGGAATTTGCGGAAGCTGTGGATTTATGATTGATGGAAACGCCCATGGTCCACAAAAGGGAACAACTGTTTGCCAATTGCACATGCGCCACTTCGAAGACGGACAGACATTAACTTTAGAACCATGGAGAGCGAAAGCTTTTCCTGTCATTAAAGATTTAATGGTCGATCGTACGGCCATGGACCGAATCATTAAAGCTGGTGGTTATATTTCTGCAAACACTGGTGGAGCGCCTGACGCGAATGCAGTTCCAATTCCAAAACCAGATGCCGACGAAGCCTTTATGTCTGCGACTTGTATTGGTTGTGGAGCGTGCGTGGCTTCTTGTAAAAATGCTTCAGCAGCGTTATTCACAAGTGCAAAGATTACTCACCTATCATTGTTACCGCAGGGCCAAGTTGAAAGAGATCAACGAGCACTGGATATGGTTACGCAAATGGATGCAGAGGGTTTCGGCGCTTGTACAAGCACAGGAACTTGCTCGGCTTCTTGTCCGAAAGAAATTTCTTTGATCAATATTGCAAAAATGAATCGCGAATATCTGCGCGCTTCTTTGAATAAGAAAGAAGAAGTCGGTGGCGGAGATATGGCCTAGTTTTCTAGGCCATATTCGGAGGAAAATCGATTACTTGGATTTCAATTTTTTTACGAGCTCAGAACAGTTATCAATTTCTGAGCTTGCTTTGATAACTTGATTTGTTTCTAGATCAAGACACCCTTTTTCTTTGATCATGTCTGAAATTTGATCCACCAAACCGCAAGCCAAAACAGCACCAAAGACGCCCGTGTCTGATTTGCTGCCGTCTTCTAAGAGTTTTTTAATTCCAGCCGATCCGTCTTTGACGATGGCCAGAGTTGCCGATCGGATTTCTGAAATTTCTTTTTTGTCTTTGTCTGTAAACTGGTCTGCCGTTGTTCCCATTGCTTTAGCAATGTCTTCGACGGATCCACACTGCATGGCAAAAATTTCCTGTTTTTCTTTGTCAGACATTTCCTGTGCAAAAGCAGAAGCTGTTGCCGTTAATATAAATAAGCTTAAAATAATTTTTTTCATAAATAATTCCTAATTAGTCGCCACGGTAAACGTTAGCTCTGTTTTCCATAATCGACACAGGCATTTTGTTGTTATCCAGTCCGACGACGAACTCGATACCCGTTTCGCCGATGGGATTGTGTTGGATAAACAGCATACACTTGGCCCCAATGGCGCGAGGATACATTTCGCAGTTCATACTGAAGTCTTTAATTCTTTCTTGTTTATCCTGTCCCGCAAAGTGCAGGTTTAAATTTTTTAATAAAACAGTCAGCTTTTCGCCCTTTTTGACATCGCCGCTGAGCTTAACAATTTGTGAGCGTTTATTTAAAACCTCGTAAGCCTTGGCTTTGAAATCGGCCGTGACATTATTTTCTTGGGCAAAAAGGCTGGCAGAAAATAAAAGAGTTGTGAATGTTAATAAAATTTGTTTTTTCATGTTTACCTCCGAAGAAAGTCATTGCAAGCCATGCCAATGTCTCAAAATGAGAAAATCCAAGCCCTACTCGCATATAAACAAGACCCTGGTTTAAAAAGGAATGTCTTTGTCGAACAATTTTTGTTACTTTTTGAGAATGTCTGACTTTATTAAAATATTTTTGGTGCTTTGTGCGATCGCGATGTCTTTTGTTTTTGGCCGTAATTACGGCGAAAAAACGATTACAGAATCAAAGGATTATCTGAAGCTGCAATCAGATGCAAAACTAGCCGCCGAGAATGATTCGCAAATAGCGAATTTGAAACAAAAAATACAAAATTTATTAGATAGCTCGGATTTAAAAAAAGCCGACCAGGTTTTAAGTCAAATCATGACATTGTTCTTGGCTGACCTCGGAATGCATTTATCAGAACAGCAACAAAAAGATTTCGATCAAGGCAAACAACTTTGTTTTCGACCAGAAACCGGGCCCTTGCCAGAGAAAAAACAAGTTGAAGCGCCAGCAAAGCCAGAGCCATCAACAAGCGCCCAGACAGACGCTGTCGATGCAGAAACCAAAAAATCAAATAATCGCCAGCAGTATTTGAAAAAATTTAAAACCGCCGAATGGTTTTTGAAAAACAGTCGCAACGAGCAAGAGGTCGCAAGAAATCTTAAAAAGCTTCAACTGAAAGATTTAGATATTTATTTGAAAAACGCTCCAGAGTCGAACTGGGAAAAATCAAGGGGCTATTTTGGTTCATATCGCGGAAGAATTACGGACATTACAAATAAGGACTATGGAATGTTGGTCGTCAACCTTAAGCAAGCGCTGAATTCAAAAAATGAAAACGTGATTAAAGGGAACATCCAAATTTTTAAAAATGAAAAACAAGAATCAGAAGGAAACTTTACAACGAATCACTTTGGATATGGCCCTGAAGAGCTTTTGGGAACCGTTGTTAATGTGGGCTTTAGATATTTACAAATTTACTCCCTAGATGCTCAGTCTAAATTGGCTGGAATTCTATATGAGCGGCTTCCTAATGGGACAACCAAAACCGTGGGGACTTTTTTGTTGAACCGCGTCGATCAATTTTAAAAATATTATTACGTTTCATTAACCATGATTTTGCGCATCTAACGTCTCTGAATTAGACGTTGGTACAGCCCAACTAGATCATCAGCTCGACTTTCATCTTAACTTTCAACGTCAATATGTCGAAAAAGCATTGAGGTGTTGTTATGAAAAAAATCGGCGATTTGATGAAAGAGCTAGGCTTTAATCCTAACGCAAGCACCTCTGCACAAGAGGCTTTTGTAAAGCATCTGATTAAAGCCAGTTACGGCGCAAACACAATGACGCCGTCAGAGAAAAAAGAAATTCAAGAAAACCCACAAAAAATTGTTTCTTTGAAAAAACACGAAGCATTTACTCAGATGTCTTTTGATTTTGAAGAAGCTGAAAATAAAAAACCTGGAGCCTAGACCAGGGACAAAGGTCTAGTTTCAAACTGGAACTATGGAATGAGCTATCCTAAAGTCCTTTAAGTGCTAACATTTATCCTTATCTAAGGAAGGATAAATATGAACTTAGCAAACAAATTAAACAAAATCACAGCGGCCGTTGTCACGATGACAGCTTTAAACGTTCTTGCAGCAGCTCCACAAATCGAGTCTGTTCCCGGAGAATACATTGTTCGTCTTAAGAGCAATTATTCAACAAGCCAAAAGTCTCAGATTAAAGAAAGCTTAAGATCTTATATTAAGTCAGAAATTCCTTCGCAAAATATCGTAGTGATTAAGCGCCCGTCTTTTGAAAACGAAAGCTCGGTTGTAAAGACACTTGCCATGAACAACATGGTTGATGTTGTTGAACCTAACTATATTTACCACATCAACAAAATGCCAAATGACCCAATGATTGGTCAGCTTTGGGGTCTAAAAAATATTGGACAAAATGATTCTGAAGGACAAGCTGGTGTTGTAGGCGTTGATACAAATGTTGAAAAAGCCTGGGATATTCAAACAGGATCTAAAAAAATCCTAGTTGCTGTCATCGATACGGGTATTGACTATAATCATCCAGACTTGAAAGAAAATGTTTGGACGAATGAAGCTGAGGCTAACGGTCAACCTGGTGTTGATGATGATAACAACGGCGTGATCGATGATATTCACGGATACAACGCGATCAACAATTCTGGTAATCCACTAGATGACCAAGGTCACGGATCACATTGTGCAGGAACTATCGGCGCCAAAGGTAACGATGGCAAAGGTATTGTTGGTGTGAATTGGGACGTTAGCATCATGGGCGTTAAGTTTTTGGATAAAAATGGTTCAGGAACTTTGGAAAATGCACTTAAAGCAATCGATTACGCAACTAAAATGGGTGCTCGAGTTCAAAGTAACTCTTGGGGCGGCGGTGGATTTTCGCAAACGCTTTTAGATGCGATCAAAAGATCTAACGATGCAGGTGCTTTATTTGTAGCTGCTGCAGGTAATGAATATAATAACAATGATAACAATCCGACGTACCCTGCGACATACGCTGTAGATAATATTATTGCAGTAGCCGCGATTGATAACAAAGGTAACAAAGCGGATTTTTCAAATTTCGGTCGCAAGACAGTTCATATCGGTGCTCCTGGTGTAAATATTTATTCTTCAACTGGTGGCGCCTATGATTCTTGGTCAGGAACTTCAATGGCAACTCCGCACGTTTCTGGTGTGGCAGCATTGTTATGGGCAAACGAAGAAAATTTAACAGCTGCAGAAATCAAACAACGTTTGAATGCAACTGCCAAACCGATCGCAGGCCTTAGAGGAAAAACTCGCACAGGCGCGATGGTTGATGCTTATGCGGCATTAACGAATACGAATCCTCCACCAGATATGAATGACCCTGTGAACTGGCCAACAGTTTCACTCAGCTATGCATCGGCGTCTCCGTATTTAAAAAATACAAATGAAACTTACAATGTTGTTATGCCTGATGGAACAACTGAGTTTTCATTGTACTTTGAAAAATTTGATACAGAAACTGGTTACGACACTTTACAAGTCTACGATTCTAAAGGTGTATTGATTCAAACAATCAGCGGACAAAACGACGAAATGTATTCTTTGCCTATCTCTGGCTCGTCTGCACGCTTGGTATTTAAATCAGATGCATCGGTTGAAAAAGCCGGCTGGTCTATTACTAAAGCGGCTGTTAAGCCTCAGCAATAATTACATTCAGTTACGCGTTCTGCCCTTTTTGTAAAAAAAGGGGCAGAACAATAAATATTAAAACAGCATTGATCATCGATTCAAAGAACCAAATTCCGAAAAACAAACCTACGTTCAAGTGAAATAAAAAAGCCATCGCGCCAAAAATGCGCAAATAAGTATTTTTCAAAAATAAAAACAAAATAGCCGACAATTCAAGGCCAACACTGGCGACCCAGCCCCAGCTGAGAAAATCATGTAAATTCTGATCAAGCCACATCCCCGCAGACAATGTTCGCGAACCCTCGCCCACTGCGTAAGCCAAAAAATTATAAACAGATGATCGAAACTCGTCCCAGTTGGAATTTTGAAATCCAATCCACTTATATATTCCGGCAGAAAAATACAAAGCCAGGCAAAGCGTTTGTGCTAATTGGATAGAGCTTGGAATTTTTTGTTCAGACTTTTTGAAAATGGGATAAAGCAAAGCTAAGGTCGTTAAGATCAGCGGCGAAGAGGCGTGATTCAGTTTTCCCGTTAAATAAAATGGAAAAAACGAAACCCAAAGACCACTGAAAAGGGCCATCATCAACGATACCAACGGCCGATCCTTTGTTTGTCTGAGGCCGACAATGGCCAACAAGGCTGGGAAAAAAAATAAAAACAAAACCCAGCCCGACTTGCCGAGCGTCATATAGGTAGTCATGAAATAAGGGTAATACTTAAGGATGCACGTCAAAATCCAAGAGTAAATAAGTCCATTGACCATTAATTTCATCAAAGAGAAACCTCAAAAACTTTTACCAAGTTCGTTGGTCGAGATTTGCCAAAAATATGTTCGTACATTGAATTGTCGAGGCGATACACAACGACAGATTCGCACTGGCAGATTTTTTTAAGCTGTGGCTTATAGTAAGTGTTCAGCTTTTCAAACTCCTTCACCTGCACCAAGGAAAACAGTGGGTGAACCAAGACTCCCCTTTTGGGGGCGATGTCAGAGTAATCTCGGAATAAAAAGGTTTGGCCCTGATCCCAGGATAGATCATAGGTCTCTAACAGCGGTCCGGAAAACATTTTCCAATTAATAATAGAATTTATTCGTTGAGTCCCCTTAACGATTGGCTCGTTAATAAAAAAAACAAAAAATATAAAAGCAAAGAAGACAATTATTTTTTTTAGCAAATTAAACTCTTGCAAAAAATTCCTTTAGTTTTAAATTAATAAACTCGGGAAAATCGAGCTGACAACAGTGTGAACCATAGGGAACCAGCAAAAATTCAGAATGAGCAATTCGGTCCGACATTTCTTTTTGAAAGCTGGGCGGAGTTAAAAAATCTTTTTCTCCGGCAATAACTAAAGTTGGGGGCTCTATCTGCGACAAGATATTAACGCCATCAAATTTTAACAATTGGTCAAAGAGTTCGAAAAACAGAGGCAGCTCTAATCGCGAAACGCCCCGACCATACATTTCAATATCTTTGAACTGAGTCAGCTTGATATTAAAACCACCAGCCAGAGCGGCCACTTGAAACGCGACAGGGTTATCAATCATCGTTTTCCACAAAGCGTTCCACAAATCTGGCGATTTTGTATGTTGTTCGCGTATAAAGTTAAAAAGAGGCTCAACAAACTCAAGCCCGAATAATTTTTTTAAAGGATTTCTAGCAAAGCCGTTAATAAAAACCAAAGACTTAAACATTTCAGGAAATTGTTCGTACGCCTTTAATAAATAAGGCGCTCCAAAGCTGTGTCCCACGATATGGGCCGAGTCGTGTCCGAGATGTTTTAACAAGCCTTGTAAATCAAAAGCCAAGTGTTCAAATTTCATATTGTTGATATTGGCAACAGGAACGCTTTTGTGGTGACCACGAATATCAAACAGAATGACTTTGTGAGTTTTTGCAAAAAACTCGACTTGATGATGCCAATGATTCATCAAGCAGGCGATGCCGTAAATAAAAACGATTGGCTCACCTTCTCCGCGAGTTTCGTAGTAAATTTGAGTTCCATCAAAGGCCTTGAAATAGCCAACATTTTTTTCAATTAAATCTAAGTTCATGTTTACCTTAAAATATTAAACTCTATTTGATTCGTGCCAAAATAGAGTTTGTCACCGTCTGCGATGACATGTTGTTCAAAGGGCTGTTTGTTTATGAGAGCTTTATCTGACGCTAAATTTTCAACATAAATAGATTCGCCGACTTGAAAAAAACGGACGAGGTTTTTGGGCATCAACGGATCTTTGAGGTTCAGGTCCATGTTGTTGAATCCCATCGTGCGTGGACCATAGCTGATCGTGTAAAACTCGTCTGACTGGGGTCCTTGTAAAAAAGTCATCCTAAGTGGGTATAGAAAAAAGAAAAAGTCAGCTGAAGGACGAGACTCCCAGCTTTGCTCAGAAAGCCAGCTTTTAACGGCGTCTTCCCAATGGTGGTAAGTCAGCGAATTGGCCTCGATCACCTTGAAGCCGGTCTGTCCCAAATGAAAAACCAACCCCAACATCAAGGAAACTTGCTGGGATTCGCCCGAACCAACGCGAGCTTTGTTGCCATCTAAGCATATGATATTCCAAGAGAAATTTCTATCTAAACTGATTTTTGCGTGACTGCTGCCCATTTCATCATCAGAGAATTCCTTCTGGCTAAAGATGAAATCTTTTTTCAGGGGTATTTCTTTTCCTTTTTGGTGTCCATCAAGAACAAGCAATGCTAAAGACATATTTAGTATTCTAGGCTTTAAAAAGAATTAAGATCAAGTCTTGTCCAGAGAGAAAAATGCTGATACACCCATAAAACGCTTTAAGGGCAACTTTAAGGCAAAAAACAAAGTCATCCTTGCTCCGCCAATGGTGGTTGGGGCTTTAACCGAAAGGATTTTTTATGGTCAAAGGGACCGAAGTTAAACGTCCGTATGAAGTCGTAGTACTTATGCATCCGGATGCTACAGTTGAACAACAAAAAGCATTGTTCACAAAAAACAAAGAAACAATCAAAAACTATAACGGAAACGTTCAAATGGTTGAAACTTGGGGCAAGCGCACTTTGGCGACTCCAATTGGTAAACTTAAAAAAGCTGTTTTCTTTCACTCAGTTTTTGAAGCAAATCCACAAGCGATCGCTGAGCTTGAGCGTACAATGAGAATTAACGATAAAGTTTTACGTTTTGCGCACACAGCTTTAGACGAAAGAACTTCTATGGCTAAACACATTGAAGCTTTCAAAAAAGGTTTGGCTGAATCTGCACAACGTGAAAAAGAGCGTGAAGCAAAAGCTCAATTACGTCGTCAAGCAGCTCAACAAGCTCGTATGGAGCGCGACGAAGAGTAAACCACTCTTTGGACGAGCGCTGAATGAACGCAATATCCTCGCAAACGAAAAAAATTTGGATTCTGGGCTTGATGGCCGCATTGGTTTCCGTCTTTTTTTCGTTTATGGGCGCGCCATTTGTCAGAGCATTTTTTGCGAAGACAAAGTCTGCGACATTCTGGATAGTGGGTTTAATCTTGGTTGGAACCTTGTTTTTAGTACAACTGACTCTTGGTGCAATTTATGTAGGAGCCGTTTGGATGACTTTAGGCTGTTACAGTGAGTTGGAAACGCGAGGAGTTTCTTGGAAAAAAACAGGAGCAGCGGCAGTATTTTTAGGAATGTTTTTTGCGACGATAATGTTTTTTATTTTTTCGAAAACGACACTGTTTACAGACATTATCAAAGAAATGACAGAGCCTCTTTTGCTGACGCTTAATCAGTTATTACCTGAAAAAAAGTATACGCCGGAAGAAATTCTTGTTTTTATGCCGGGTATTTTTTCTTCGGTGCTGGTTTCAACAATAGCTGCAGGATTGGCATTTGAATCTAGAATATTTGAATTGTTCCAAATGCGCAGAGAAAAAACCGTAACAGGTCTAAGATGGCTCGAGTTTCGATGGCCAGATCTGTTTTTGTGGTTATCATTAACTGGTTTTTTTCTGGCGTTGGTGAACTTGGACGGGATGGTTCCATTAGATATTGCAAAGCAAATAAAACTGATCGCTTTAAACATTTCAATTTTTAGCTTGGTTGGTTTTTTTATTCAGGGCTTGGTCGTAATAGAGTTTTTAAGTCGGTTTTATAGGTTCGGACAATTTACAAAGCTGACGGTTTATTTAATTATTTTTGTCTGGGCGGGCCCCCTGGTAAGCCTGATGGGTTTAACAGATTACTGGGTCGACTTCAGAAAACGTGTCCGATTAAAAATTAAGTGAGGATTATATGAAAGTTATTTTACAAAAAGACATCAAAGATTTAGGAAAAATCGGTGACTTAGTTAACGTATCAGCAGGTTTCGCAAGAAATTTGTTGTTCCCAAGAAAACTAGCTGTTGAAGCTACTGAAAAGCGTGTTGCAGAGTGGAATCACTTAAAGCGCGTTGCTGAATCTAAAAAGAAAAAAGCAATGGCTGAAAGACAAGCGTTCTTGGATAAAGTTAAAGGTACAACTGTTACTTTTAAAATGAATGCCGGCGAAAACGATAAACTTTTTGGTACAGTTACAACAACTGATATCTCTAAAGCTTTAGAAAAATCTGGCTTCAGCGTAGATCGTAAAGACATTCACCTTGAAGAGCCAATCAAAGTATTGGGCACGCACAAGGCGACAATCAAATTAGGTGAAGGCTTAGAAACTTTCATCCAGGTTTCTGTAGAAAAACAATAATCTTGTTTTAAATTCAGATTCATATAACGGCAGGCATCGTCCTGCCGTTTTTATTTGTTTTCTGTGTGAACACAGTTAAAAGTTGATACAGAGGTGCTGTATGAAGCTTTTAGGATTAATTCTATTTTTTTCACAAATTGTTTTAGCGGGCATGACCCAAGGTCAAATCAAGCTACAAATTCAAAATAACGAAGCGGTTTTAACTCCGAATAAAGGATTTCACTTTAACGACAAGGCCCCGGCCTATTTTCAATCGGCCAGTAAAGTTCTGCCAACCACAAAAACAGAGCAGAAGTTGGTATTTAAATCAGACACCCAAAATATAGAAGGCTCTTTGACTTTTTATGTGTGCGATGATGCTAAAACCATTTGTGAAAAGCACGACATGAAGGTGGATTTTAAGAAGGGCACATCGAGTTCTGCAAAAATTCAACAGGCCAACGATCAGCTGGCAGAAAAAAAACAGCCATCTAAAGATATTGCTAGCAATGGAAAGACAACGCTGTTGATTTTTTCTGCGCCATGGTGCCCGGCTTGTATGCGTATGCACTCGGAGGTTTTTCCAAAAGCCCAGGTGAAAAGTTTATTTAAAAAAATTGAAGTAAAAAAAATTAATATCGACCTTGTAGAAAACGAACATATCAGCAATCAATATGGTATTAAAGCGATTCCGACAGTTGTCTTGGTCAACGAAAAAGGCGAAGAAATGTTCAGATGGTTGGATTACCAGCCAGCGGACAAATTCGCTCGAGAACTTAAAAACGAAATGAATGCGCAAGACACGCTGTCGACATTAGAAAAAAAGGTGATCGCGGGTGATATCGAGAGCTCGGTAAAACTTGGAAAAATCTATTACGGAAAAATGGATTGGGAAAAGGCAGTCAAGTATTTGGCGCCGTCAAAAAAATTATCAGATACAAACCTCAGATTATCTGCAGAAGTGAATTTGGCAATGGAAGCTAAAGACGAAGACGAAAAAAAGACGCCTGAATATCAACAAGCATTGGAAAAGGCTTTTGTCTTGTCGTCATCAGTGATTGACCAAGTTCGATGGAAGCTGGATTTGGCTGAGTCTAAAAAAGAAACGATCGAAAAATCATTTGTTAAAGACATCGTTCATCAATTGCAAGAGCTTGAGAAAAATAAACAGCTGAACAGCTTGTTTGAGCAATCAACCTACGGAGATCCTGCGGGACTTTCAACGGCTGAAATTTTAGACATGCAAGCTAGAGCCTATTCGGTTTTAAAAGATGAGGCCAGCAAGAAAGTAGTTGAAAAGAAAATCGAAGCCTATATGCAAAAGGCCAAGTTGAATTATGATTATCCGGGACAAGTTGTCGCGGCTATTCAATACATGAACCAAATCGGCGACACAAAACAGGCCGAAATGATGAGCCAAAAACTGATAGAAAAATATCCTAAAACGTATGTGTACTACAATCGTTATGCGAGCTTTTTAACAAAACAAAATCGCCATGCAGACGCATTGGTGCAGATCAATAAAGCGTTGGAATTCAAAGAAGGCAACGAGCCGCAATTAAATACGAGCAAAATTAAAATTTTGAAAAGTTTGAAGCAAAACAAAGAGGCGCTGGATTTGTTGAACAGCACTCTAGAGATGATCAAGCCAAACCCAGAAAAATATAAAAGAACAAAAGCATCCTTAGAAAAAATCAAAGAAGAGCTTGTTAAGCAATAAACTACTGAACTCGCTCGGGTGAAACTCCGTAGAAAACCTCGTCTAAATACAATAGCAGGCATTCGCGGAGTTCTTCGATCGTCATTTTTTCAGGGTCGACTTCGAGCGCACGAAAAGCGGCAAAAAGCTCTGTTTCAATAACGTCTTTATCAATTTTAGCGTGTTCAGAAAATTTTTCTAATACCCGACTCATATGCACAGCCTCCATGCCTTGCAAAAAGAGAGAATCTTCTCTCAACCGCCCGTCCATGGCGGCTTTCATCAAGAAGACAACTTTATAAAAGCAAAGGGTTAGTCCCTGTTCAAACAGATAATGTTTCAACTTCAAAGATTAGTCTGAAGGCCAGTCCAGGCGATTATACCGCGCCGGCCGATGCCTGCATTTTTAAGCGCCCTGTCTTATTTTTAGACGGCCCAGCTGGGGCCAAATCGAATATAATTACAAACTGGGTGGCACATTGGTTGTAATAGGTAATACCGGAAAATGAGGAGTCGCATGATGGTTAAGTTGTACGTTGTCAGAAGTTGCACGTTGGTGTTTGCGACCACCTTGATTTCTATTTCCGGGTTTGCCCAGACTAAGGCGGCCGTTTCCGCGGCCCTGTTGACGAGCACGGCCCCTGTCGCTCAGTCCAAAGAGTCCACGACCGCATCAGGATACCGCGGCTATAAGGAGTGGAAAAATCAAATGATTGACCAAGCTCAATCCAGATTAGACAAAATCAAGGTGATGATGGAGCAGCAACGAATGGTGTCCGGCTCTAAAATCGACCCAAATCTTCGAAATCAGCTGGCTAAAGAGCAACTTCAGGTCTCTATATCTAGTGAACTATCTATTACAGACTATTTTGTAGGTTACTTAAACAAGCAAAAAGACATTGGAGAGGCCATTAAAAGTACGGCTGGTAAACTGTCTCCGGAAGAGGTCGCAGAGCTGATGACCGCATTTGCCTATAACTTTAACAAACAGGACTCGTTACGAGGCCAAATTGGGTCAGACGCGTCACAAAATCGCCAGTCAGATTAATAATTTATCAAATATTTAAATATCCCCGACTTGACAGATTTCAAGTGCAATTCATATTAGCCCCAGATATAAAAATAAAACTTATTTATTTTAACTAACCAAGCCTAGCGGGCTTGTTTTCATTTGGGGGTATCAAATGGCAAAAACAGAATTAGGCGTACGTCCATTACATGACAGAATTTTAGTTCGTAGAATGGCGGAAGAAGAAAAAACGGCTGGCGGATTATTTATTCCAGACTCAGCAAAAGAAAAACCACAGCGTGGCGAAATCGTAGCAGCAGGTAAAGGTCGCGTAACAGAAGACGGAAAAATTTTACCACTTGAAGTTAAAGCTGGCGATAAAGTTTTATTTTCAAAATATGCGGGCACTGAAATCAAATTGTCTGGCGAAGACTTTTTGATGATGCGCGAAGAAGACATCCTAGGAATCATTCAGTAATTAATTTTTTAAAATAACTCATTAAGGAGATTATCAATGAGCAAAATTCTAATTTTTTCAGAAGACGCAAGATCACACATCTTAAAAGGCGTAAACACTTTAGCAAATGCAGTTAAAGTTACTTTAGGACCTAAAGGTCGTAACGTTGTTATCGACAAATCTTTTGGTTCGCCACTGATCACTAAAGACGGCGTAACAGTTGCTAAAGAAATCGAATTAGAAAATAAATTCGAAAACATGGGCGCACAAATGGTTAAAGAAGTTGCGTCAAAAACAAATGACGAAGCTGGTGACGGAACAACAACTGCAACTGTTTTGGCTCAAGCGATCTATCGCGAAGGTGCTAAACTTGTTTCAGCAGGCCACAACCCAATGTCAATCAAACGCGGTATCGACAAAGCTGTTTCAATCATCACTGAAGAATTAAAAAACATGGCCAAGCCAGTTAAAGGTTCTAACGAAGTAGCTCAAGTGGGCGCGATTTCTGCGAACAATGACAAAGAAATTGGTCAAATGTTAGCAGACGCAATGGAAAAAGTAGGCCGTGAAGGCGTTATCACAATCGAAGATTCTAAAACTGCAAAAACTGAAGTCACAGTTGTTGAAGGTATGCAATTTGATCGTGGATACTTGTCTCCGTATTTCGTAACAAACGCAGAAAAAATGGAAGCTGTTTTAGAAAACGCTTACGTTTTAGTTTATGACAAAAAAATCTCTGCAATGAAGGATATGATCGGTGTTCTTGAAGCAGTTGCAAAACAAGGTCGTCCGCTTTTAATCATCGCTGAAGACGTTGATGGTGAAGCATTGGCAACTTTGGTTGTGAACAAATTACGTGGAACTTTACACGTATGTGCTGTTAAGGCTCCGGGCTTTGGCGATCGTCGTAAAGCGATGTTAGAAGACATTGCTATTTTAACGAATGCACAAGTAATCTCTGAAGATTTAGGTATGAAGTTGGATCAAGCGACGGCTCAGCACCTTGGTATCGCTAAGCGTGTTGTTGTTGATAAAGACAACACAACTATTATCGATGGCAATGGCAAAAAAGCAGACATCACTGCTCGCGTAAATCAAATTAAAGCTCAAATCGAAGAAACGACTTCTGATTATGATAAAGAAAAACTAAAAGAGCGTTTAGCTAAATTGGCTGGCGGCGTAGCTGTTATCCACGTTGGCGGCGGTTCTGAAGTTGAAATGAAAGAGAAAAAAGCTCGCGTTGAAGATGCATTAAATGCGACTCGCGCAGCTGTTGAGGAAGGTATCGTAGCTGGTGGTGGTACTGCGTTGTTACGCGCTTCTCAACAAATTTCTAAAGGTAAATTTTCTGAAGAGGAAAAATTTGGTGCCAACATCATTAAGCGTGCTTGTGAAGAACCAATTCGTCAAATCGCTGCGAACGCAGGTCTTGATGGCGCTATCGTAGTTGATAGAATCCTTCAGGAAAAATCTGTAGCATGGGGTTACAATGCGTACAGCGAAGAATACACTGATCTATTAAAAGACGGTGTTATTGATCCAGTTAAAGTTGTTCGTTGTGCATTAACAAATGCAGCATCAGTTTCATCATTGATGTTAACAACTGAAACAATGATTGCTGAAGCTCCTAAGAAAGATGCTCCAGCAATGCCAGGTGGCGCTCCAGGAATGGGCGGCATGGACGGCATGATGTAATAAACTGACTCTTTCCTCGGAAAGTTGTTGTTTTGCAGAAAGGCTCTATCGAAAGATAGGGCCTTTTTTATTTTCATGCGGTTTAATATCGGAACGACATGCTAATGCTGGGATAAATTTTTGAACTTTTGCTCGAGATGTCTGTTTGGGTGTTGTTCTGAAGAGACGTTTTATAGCTTGCGGAATAATACGTGAGAGCAAATCCTAAATAATAGTTGTCAGTAATCTGCGGCTCCAAAGCGGCTTTTAGAATATGGCTTGTTCCATTCAGCTCTTCGTTAACGACGGTATCCGAAAACTTTCCTTTGCAAATAATTCCGTAGGTATAGGTTAAAGAAAACAATTGGGGTTTGACCTGCCATCGAAAGGAGGGCCCCATGTCCGAAGAGGTTAATGACAAATCCTGTCCAGATGTCTCGCTTTGCTTAGAAGAATAAGAAACGATATTCCAGCCCAAGTAAACTGCATTTTTGCCTTCGTTTTTCCCAAGTAAAGAATAAATTCCAAATTGATAAATAGAATTTTCAGTTTTGATATTGCTTGTATGATCAAAACCCGACTGATCCAGATTCATATTCAAATCAAAAAGAACAGCGTGTGCAGAGGAACAGAAACACCAAAAGACTAAGGCTAAAATTTTTTTCATATCCCTATTAGGACATGTGTTTTAATAAAAATGAAATTCATTTTAAAAGGGCCGTTCGTTGGTATTGATTTTTAATCATGATTTAACAAACGGTCTAAGTCAGCAATTGAAAGCTGATTCATTTTTTCTAAAGCGTCATACTCGTCGCCCACGATCTGTAGGGCTGTTGCAAATGCCTTTTCTGTTTTCAGATTTGAATGCCTTTGTTTTTTTAGCGCCACTAGATCTAGGGACCGAGCATATTTTAAAATTTTTTCTTCTATTTGAAAATGTTGAAAACTTTGTTGAAATGTCGGCGATTGATTGCAGACGTAAATTTGCACAGGCATGTCGCTGATTTTAAAATTAAGCGTGTTTGTCTTAATATTCAAATTTTCTTTGCCGACGTAGTTTTGAATAAGGCGAGTGATTTCATCGATAGATCCTTGAACTAAAATGTCCAAATCGGACATCGTGTTTTCAAGATCGAGTGGATAAGTGCCGACAACGAGAGCATTATGGTTTTTCATCAGCGATGACAGCGCGTCTGAGTTCAGTACAGAATGAATCGAAGTCTTTTTTTCAAGTCGAATAACAGATTCTAATGAATAATTGTGAAATTTGATATTTTCATTTCCTAGAATGATTTCTAGTTCTTTATTGAATTTTTTATTTAAGCCACCCATATCTAATTGCAGGTGAGAAAGGTTTTCCTTAAGCAAAAACAGGTCGGCATCACAAACGACTTCGATATGCTCAAAACCCCTGGATGTTTTTTTACCAGGCTTGGGCGCAGGAACCTCGATCAGATCAATTTTCCATTGTCTAAAATATATCGGCTGATTGAGTTTATAGGTCGAAATCATTCGACCGTTGACGGGGCTTTCAATTAAAAGATTCGAGAAAGATTCGAATTCTGATTTTGTATGTTCGTAGTCTTGTGGCGTCTCGGTTCGATAGCACAGATGATCGATGTCCCAGTGTTCTGACAGCGGAACTTGCGCGTCTACTTTTTTGAAGAGATCATTTAAAAAATCAATTGCTTGTGTGTGTAGGTTATTCATTTACCAACGTATTCCCATGGCGCCACCCAATGACAGATCATTAAATTTTTCTGTGGTTCGGGACCAAGTTGTTTCAGTCCCGGTTGCTTCCATCAGAACATAACCACGTTGCGAGTTAAGCAATAAACCTAACCCCGCACGCTGATGAATTCCCTTGTCAGTGTAATTATAAATTTGAGCGCCGTTTATAATTTCTGTTTTTGAATCTGAAGTAAAGTAGGAATAGCTAAGATACAGCATTTGCGATGCAGTGAAGCGATACCCGAAGCTGAGTGAGGCGTCTGTAAAATTCGACTTGGTCGAAGAATTAATCGCACTGCTGTCGCCGAGGCTGACACTTTGATGTCCATAATTAAAATGAACGGCCGACTTAAGACCTTCTTTTTCAGCGTCGCCTAAAAATTGATACTGCAAACCAAAAAGTCCATTTTTATACGTGACATCTAATCCCGATATCAGCCCGACTTGTACGGGCAATGTCCATATTTTGGAACTGCAATCTGCACCGCTGTCACATTTTCTGAAGGAAACTGTTTCGTCGGGCGGAGTTGTTTGTGTGTTTTTAATAACGGTGACCTCTGTATGTTGAGAAATGCCTACGCCAACTGATCCGTGCCCGAATTCTCCGAAAGACTCTGGAGAGTGAAAAGTTTGGTTAGGTAAATAAACATATTGCGAGGTACAGGAGCAGATCAGAAAGCTTGTTAGTAGTAGGATTATTTTTTTCATATTCAAATCTTACAGACAGTTTCGAAAATGAAAAGACTGTAGGACTTAGGACTAGGTTCGGAGGATATTCAGAGAGATATTTAAAATTATTAGACACAATATTGAAATGAAGAAAAACTTATCAATTCTATTTTTATTTTTAAGCTCATGCACTTCGCTTGTTTCGAAAGAAACTAAAAGTGTTGCGACATTTCCAGTAGAAGAAGCGATATATGCCAAAAACTGGGATGAGAGAAAAATTTCTGCCCTGTCTGTTTACGAAACCAAAGGCCTCTGTGGTGGTTTGCCAAAAATTAATGTGAAAACTGCGCCTGGATTTTGCGTAGGATTAGTTGATAACGGTGAAGGAATGGTTTTTCCTAGAACGGGAGCCCAAGTTAGCAAAAATCAAATCTTAGTCGTTGATATGGGCGGCTGGAAAGAATCCAACGGAAAGCTTTATTTACTAAATACAGAGGGCGGCAAAATTGTTAGAAAAACAATTTTAGATGCGGCGACATCTAAAAATCCATTAGTTAAAAAGGCGCTGGATCGACCACATCTAATTATGAAGGGTCCCGACGGAAAGTTTTATCTGAGTTCGACATCGATGATCGTCACATTAGATCCACTTTCAAACCCAGTGGAAAATTCGTTTAAAGTTGTCATTGATCAAATTCCTAACTTAGGATTACATCCGTTGAAAGTGTTTACATTTGATAACGATTTGAATTTGTATGTTAATGTGGGATCAGCGACAAATGTTTGTCAAAAACAAGGTTCGATATTTGAAAACAAATCGGAGTGCTCCGAAGCAGAGGATTTAAACAAAGGACAAGCTCAGGTCAGAAAGTATTTGCGCAATTCTGACGGCAGCTACAATCCTCAGTTTGTTGTTTACGCCAAAGGACTTCGTAATTCGATGGGGCTAATTTGGGACAAAAGAAAAAACATTTTAATCCAAGCCGAAAACTCTCGAGATAACATCGCAGAATATGATAAATCTTTGGATAATGTGAACCTACCGCATGAAGAGCTGAATTTATTAAACGAAGGGGATCATTTTGGTTGGCCCTATTGTTATGATAGTAATTTAACAAACCCCGAGTGGAAAAACAGTAACTGTAGCAACTACAAAGCTCCTCATAAGTTGATGCCGGCGCATTCTTCGCCGCTAAGTCTTATGGAGTATTCGGGAGCTCTTTTTCCAAAATGGTATCAAGGCAGAATGCTTATTAGTTTGCATGGCTACGAACCAAGAGGGCATCGAATCGTGGCTTATTTGCGTGATGATAATGGCTTACCCACGCGTGAGCCATTGAGTATCGTTTATGGCTGGGATGCGAAAGGAAATCAGGCCAAAGGCAGTCCGGTAGGTCTTTCACAGCTAGAAGACGGATCTGTTTTAATTATTGAAGACAAAAGTCGCAAAGTCCTGAGGCTGTTTTACGATTCTAAATTAGGTGATGGCAAACCTGTCGCAGAAATTCCTGAATATATCGCTCCGCCACAGCAAAACAAAGATGAATTACTCAAGCAAAAATTAGAAAAAGCTCTAGCTGAAAAGAATCCGCCCCTGTTTGCGCAGATTCAAAAAAATATGATTGATCGACATTGTTCTGGTTGCCATGTCGGTGCAGATGCGCGGGGGTTAGAGTTGGCTTTGTATGACTTTGAGGGAAACGAAAAAAGAATCATAGAAAATAAAAAAGAAAAACAAATACTCTATCACTTGCGTTCTGAAAAAAGTTTTGCTCAAATGCCGCCGGATGGGTTCCCAACCATTCAAGAAAAAGATTCATTAGTTCGGCTTTATATTCAGTGGCTGCAATCGAAAGGAATAGATTCTTTATGAAAATAGATAAAAAAGAATTACTGCAAAAAATTATTACACAATTAGAGGCTGAACTTGTTTTAATCGCAGAGGCTGCGAAAAACACTTATGACATTGCAACTCATGAAGAAAATAAACCTGAAAACGAATACGACACCAGAGGGCTTGAGGCTTCTTATCTGGCGGGCGCACAAGCCGAGCGTGTTTCGGAAATGAAAAACACAATTGTGCTTTTAAAGGCATTGAAAATAAAAGATTTTTCTGATTCCGATGCAATTGCCTTTTCAGCGATTGTGGAAGCAGAATCTGACGGAAAAACACAGTGGATGTTTGTTTTACCAAGCGGTGGTGGCATCAAAATAAAATTTGCTGAGCAATTAATTCAGACTGTGACACCGAACAGCCCATTGGGAGAAGCATTGATTGGCTTGTTTGTTGGAGACGTGGCTGCTATTGATGCTGGTCAGAAGCAGAAAGAATTCGAAATTCTCTCTATTTCCTAGGCGCCATCATGATCAGCGGAACAAGTTTTTCCAGTCGCGTGTGAAAAGCACCCGCCCCCTTCGTTAATCCAAAGTTTCGAATCTTGAAAGCCATCCGGATTGCAACCACAAATACGTTGATGTTGTTTTCCACCATTACACCAGAATGTGCCCATCGCAGGCCAATTCGGCCCACAAGAAGCTTGGCCTGCGGAGGCGGATTGTTGTTGCTGTTGGTTGGCAACGGCGCGCGCTACTGTAATTCCAACAGCCACAGCGGCCTTTTGTTCGGTCGTTAAAGAAGCGAAATCAGTTGTACAAGTTTTTCCAGTTGTGTGTGAAAAGCACCCGCCCCCTAAATTATTCCAAAGCTTCGAGTCCTGGTAGCCATCCGGATTACAGCCACAAATTTTTTGAACTTGTTTTGAATTTTCACAACTAAACACGCCTTGTTGTGCCCAATTTGCTCCGCAAGAGTTTTGATTATTTGCAACCGCTGAACTCGAGGCGCTTGCAGAGCCTCCTGAAGCTACAGAGGAAGAGGATTTAGCAACACTTGCCGATGCGGTTTTTGAACAGACAACAACTTCGCTGTTAATTCCAACATCAATTATTTTTCCTTCTTCTTCGGCATAACAAGGCTTTCCTTCTTGCATGCCGCCAACCATATATCCATAACGCTTGAAAGAAGCTTGTCTTGCTGCTTTGCTTTCGGCGGTTAAAACATACGAATAAACATCTGTCGCTGCCACTTTTTCTGAACTGTAAAGCCCATTCGAAGAAGCGGTTAAATATTTATCTAAATACTTCAAATGGACCAATCCAGAACCGCAGACAAACTCGTCAGCAATACAAATATAAAAATCTGTTTTGTCAGATCCCTCGCGTGAAACTTTTAACAACGCGCCCTCGTTTTGATTGTTACAGGCTGTTTTAGGTTGATTCCAACCGTATGGAAAAAACGACATCGCACGAACAAACGGAGCGTAGTGATCACCAGCTATTTCCAGTTGGCTAGCCCAATAACCCGGGCGTTTTTCGCAGTTAGCCGGCATTGGAATTTTTGCAACATTATTTCGGCGAAATGAACTGTTCATGTCGGTACCTATGCCAGTAAAAGGACTTTCGCTGCTGCCGGCGCTAGCGGCTGTTACAGAAGCACTCGCCGCAGAGGACGAGTTCGTGCTGTTTGAATTTGTTGATGCGCTTGTGCTTTTTGGTGCCGCAGCGGGCGCTGCAACGATGACCGGTTCGGTTTTTTTGGGCTGAGTCGCTTCGCCAGAAGAGATTCCGCTATTCGAATAAACAACTTGGCCTGCCGGCAACGGAGGAACCTTTGATTTAAGTGGGTCATCGGAAAAGACACGGTTTGCAGATGAATTATTTTTGACCGAAGGCTGGGGGTTACGACTGTATATAGCCGAAGATGCCAAGGCTGTCTGTCCAGCAAAAATAGAAATGAATATAAAACAAAGTGGCTTCATGAGTCCCCCTGACACTAGCCTATCGGCGAGTTTTTCAATGAACTTAAACGAAATTCTAATGAAACGGATCAATCCGAGACAGTTATTTGATTCAAGCGATTTAGAATATCTTGAATAAACTAGAAACAGTCTGTAAAAAATCTCATGGAAAAATCAGAGCTATTTTCAGCCATTCATCGACTTTATGATAAATATAAAAATTTAACTGAAGGTCTGCCGGCACAATATATTCCCGAGCTAGCCAAGGTGGATCCCGATCAATTTGCGATTGCGATCACAGATTGCCAAGGGAAAACCTTCACAGTTGGTGACGCAGATAAGACATTCACTCTGCAATCGACATCAAAGCCCTTTGTATATGCCTTGGCGCTTGAGCAAAACGGTGTTGATTTTGTTCATACCAAAGTGGGCGTCGAGCCAACAGGCGAAGTATTCAATTCAATTATTGAACTCGAAGAAAAACAACATCGGCCATTTAACCCAATGATCAATTCGGGCGCGATTGCGACAGCGGCTCTGATTCGCGGATCAAACGCATCCGAGAAATTAGGCGCCGTGACAAAATTTTTCCAGGACTTAACTGGCCAGCCTGCTGAAATTAATAATGCGGTATTTAAATCTGAAAAAGAAACAGCTCACAGAAATCGTGCGATTGCCCATTTAATGAAACATTTTTCTGTGATGGAGTCCGATATCGAAGAAACCTTGGATTTGTATTTTCAGCAGTGTTCAATCAATGTCTCTACAAAGGGACTGGCAGTTGCGGCAGCAACGTTGGCGAACAAAGGCATCAATCCAATCACCCAAAAAAAAATCATCGAATCAAAATATGTTAAAAACACACTCAGCCTGATGTTTACTTGCGGAATGTATGATAGCGCCGGCGAATGGGCTTTTAATGTTGGTGTCCCGGCCAAAAGCGGAGTTTCTGGGGCCTTGTTTGCTGTTGTCCCTGGTCAGTTCGGCATTGCCGTCTATTCACCCAGAATTAATTCTCACGGACACAGCATTCGAGGACAAAAATTAATAACTGATTTAGCTCGCGAATTGAACATTCACATGTTTGGATAATAAATGAATAACACATCTATAACACCCAAAATTCAAAACTTTTTACAACTTGAAGTCTTTTTGTTTTTTTCAATATTTTTAGTATTTGCTTTTTTGTTTTATAAATTCTTTTTAAAAGACATTGGAAATAAACGTCATACAAATTTGAAAGACCGTTTTTTAAAGACGACGATTTACCTAATAATCAGCGCCGTTACAGCAGCTCTGCACTGGTTGATATTTGAAAACGTCACCGGCCCCATTGCCAATATGGCGGCCTATTACACTGCGATTATTTCGTTGTTCGCTGGCGCCATTGTCGTAGTAAAGTCATCTCAGGTTTTAGCCTATTTAATTTTATTTTATCAAAATATCAGCCAGGGCATTCCCCGCCTGATAGTCAATTTGCTCACAGTCATTGTTTCTATTGTTGTAATCACTTATCTGGCATCAGAAATATTAGCTATTCATTTAACGACGATGTTGGCGACATCAGCGGTTTTTTCTTTGGTGCTCGGTTTGGCCTTGCAGGATACTTTGGGAAATTTATTTTCAGGTGTCGCGATGCAAATTGGTCAGCCGTACAAAATTGGAGATTGGATCGAGATCAATACCGAATCCAAAAAATGGCTAGGTCAAGTTCAGGAAATTACTTGGAGAGCGACTTTTTTATCTACTTTTGCTGATGAGTGGCTGATGATTCCGAATAAAACGATTGCACAAAGCCAAATAATTATTCTATCAAACGCGTTCAAACCAGTTCGCCAAAGTCTGACATTTCGATTTTCATTTGATCAAGATATTTCGAAAGCCAAACAGGTGCTCACTGAGGCTGTTCAATCTGTTTCAGGTGTGATGATCGACCCTGGCGCTCGACCGCTGGTGACAGAAACAACTGAGTCGTGGATTACCCTGAAAATATTTTATTCAATTGATGACTTTTCTTTAAAATACAGAATTGCTGATCAGGCTTTTGAAAAATCGATCGAAGCTCTACGTCACGCCCAAATTCGTCTTGAGTCTCATAAAATAAAAATTCAAAATACGTCAGGATGATTGACCGAATTCCGAAGCATACTTTTATTCAATTGCTTTTAAAGCCCATTCTTTTAATGAGGCTTATTCGTGTTTGGTTCAATGATCAAATTCTAAACCGACCCACATTGGTTTTTGTAGACGGACTTTGGTATCTGCAAAATTGGGGCTTGGGTGCAGGCGTTTGGGCCGCGATCAGTGGTTATGAATATGAGCCTGAGCTTCGTCCAGCAATGAGCTTCATCAAAAAAGGACACATCGTTTTGGACCTTGGCGCTAACGTAGGTGCGTATACATTAAAAATGGCACAACAAGTTGGAGAAACCGGCCTAGTCATTGCCCTTGAACCCAATCAAGAAAATTTTAAAAAATTAGAAAATAATATTAAAATAAATGGCTTTAAAAATATTAAAGCCTTTCAAATAGCTGCGGGCGATTTTAATGGTCACGCCGAATTAACTTTTGAAAAAAATTTTGAAAACGCCGCTTCGATTATTCACGGAAATGGTCGCTGTACCGAAACAGTCACCGTCGTGCGATTAGATGATTTCTTTCAAGAGCAAAATATTCAGAAGGTAGACTTTATCAAAATGGATATCGAAGGTGCAGAGCCAAATGCCCTGAAGGGTCTTGAAAAAATAATTTCTGAATGTAGGCCGATCATTTTATTTGAAAACTCGAACACAATGACGACGGAACAATTATCCAAGATGGGCTATCGCACCGGATGTTTTAAAAACAATTTGTTTACAGAATGTGAAGATCAACAAAACTTGTTTGCAATGAGAAAATAAAATTTGCAATTGAATGATAAAAAATGGCTCAGGAGGAGGGACTCGAACCCCCGACCAAGCGGTTAACAGCCGCTTGCTCTACCGACTGAGCTACTCCTGAACGCCGATAACAGATAAAAAGTGAAATCCCAAATTAGCGAAATCACAGCGATTCGTCAATATACTGCTAGTAGGTCTGTTAAAAAAGTTGTGCTTAAGTGTTGAAATTACAGGCATTCGGTTTTTTGAATAGTCAGACTTTAAGTCCTCAGCCAGAATTTGGTCTGTATAGTGAGGAATTCCAATGGCGAGTTCGTTTACCCGTAATGTCGAAGCAGAGCTTAAAAAAATCAAACTACCCAAGAATCAAAAATTCTTTGGCGAGGATTACGTTGGCGGCGGGCAAAGTGGACTGCAGTTTTTAAACATTCAAATTCCTCAGGTTCGCGCTGTTATGAAAAAACTAGCTAAAGATCAAAATGGCTGGGCCGATTTTGACATCCTATGGAACGAGTCGAAAATTTTTGAAGCGAAGGCGATTTCTTTATTTTGGCTGGAAAAACAACCAGTAGAAGTTGTCTGCCAAAACCTTAAAACCGTTATCAGCTGGGCCTCAGAAATTGATAATTGGGCTCACTCGGATACCTATTGTGGTGTTTTAGCCAAGGTCTTTGAAGCCGACCCGGGGTTGTTATTACCGACTTATCAAAAGTGGAATCGGCATCAAAACCCATGGTTTCGAAGAATATCAATGATTGGCTTGATGTTTTATTCACGGTTCAGAAAAAAACATCCGTCTTTTGCTTTGGTACAAAAAATGGTAACTCCTCACCTGTCCGCCCCTGAATACTATGTCCAAAAAGCTGTCGGCTGGACATTGCGCGAAAGCTATAACGTTTATCCGGCTCAAACCCTTCAATTTGTTGAAAAAAATCTGAAACACATTCACCCCGACGCTTGGTATGCAACCAGTGAAAAAATGCCGAAAACAATTAAAAACAGTTTGGTTAAAAAAAGAGCAAATTTGCGCAAAATGAATTAAAAGGGAAAAAATGGTGCAACCGCCAGGAGTCGAACCTGGGACCCCAACATTCGTAGTGTTG
>DALYIB010000013.1:19601-24711 GCA_031970595.1 Pseudobdellovibrio sp. | reverse complement strand
TGTTTAATCGAGGAAGGATTGTTGTTGCGTCAACATTCTGTCCAAGCCGATATTTTAGTTTTTCGGGGTTTTGATAAATATGGTGCACAGAAAATTGTAGATCATCAGATGATCCCAGTGGTCAGCACTTGGGAGCAAATTCAAGCACTTGAAGACACTGTGGATGAATTTATTAAAGTTCATTTGAAATTTAATACGGGGATGAATCGCTTGGGCTTTTCCGTCAGCGAAGCTGAAAAACTATTTGATTATTTCAAAAAATCAAAAAAATTGAAATTGAAAGCTGTGTTGACTCACTTTTACAACGGCGAAGATGCTTTTGATCCGAATGGTGATTCCGCAAAGCAAGCTCAATTGCTTGCGGATGTTGTTGATTTCTTTCAACCCTTGGGTGTTTATGCGCATATATTAAATTCGGGTGGAATTGCCAGCTTGGCTAAAGTAAAAAACGACCAAAATCATTTTTTAAACAAAAGAAACTGGGGATTTCGTCCTGGGTTAATGATGTACGGGTATCAACCCCATTCCATTTTTACTGAATTGAATTTAAAACCTGTGATGTCCTTTAAATCTGTCGTCAATAATATTCGCCGAGTTAAAAAAGGCGAAGTTGTTTCCTATGGCGCAACCTGGGTCGCCGAAAAGGATACGTGGCTGGCTGTAGTTCCTGTGGGTTATGCCGATGGAGTTCATCGTTTAATTTCAAATAAAGCTCATGTTTTATTTGCAGGCCAGCGGGCTCCGATTGTAGGTCGCATTTGTATGGATTTTTTAATGTTGGATGTCTCCCACATCGTTCAAGAAAATGATTTGCACCGCTTTGAAAACGAAGAAGTCATTTTGTTTGGTTATGATCAATCCGGTGAATTTTTATCGGCCCATGAAATGGCTAAAGCCGCGCAAACGATCACTTGGGAAGTTTTAACATCTGTTGGGGAACGCGTCCCTCGTCTGTTCCGAGGAGGAAATGATCTATGAGCTCACATCCTGCGATTCAAAAAACAGCTGATTTTTTAGATCGAGTTTTTTTAGGTATTAAAAACACTGTTCAAAATTTTATTTTGCTGATTGGTGACATGACGTTGTTTGGTGCTCAAAGTTTGCGGTTGTTGTTTACACAACCTTATCGTTACGGCGAAGTGCTTAAGCACATGGAATTTATTGGAAATCAATCCGTGGGAATTATTACTTTGACCAGTATTTTTACCGGATTGGCCTTGTCATTTCAGGTTTATTTGGGTTTTAAACTTGTGAATGCGGTGAATTTAGTAGGTCCCACTGTAGCCTTAGGTATCACACGTGAATTAGGACCTGTTTTAACAGGTTTAATTGTTGCGGCTCGTGCGGGTGGTGCGATGGCAGCACGTTTGGGGACGATGCGAGTGAATGAGCAAATGGATGCTTTGGATGTGATGGGCGTGAACACCAAACAATATTTAATCGCTCCAAGAATTATTGCTGCGGTTTTATGTATGCCGTTACTAACTGCGCTGTTTGATTTTATGGCGATGGTGGGATGCTGGTTTTTATGTATTAAAATAGTGGGCTTAGATGATGCTGTCTTTTACGAAAAAATCGCACAGACTGTCGAAGTTTATCATATTAATGAAGGATTATTTAAATCCGCAATTTTTGGACTGATGTTCGCGGTGATTTGTACGTATAAAGGATTCAACACATCCGGCGGTGCCAAAGGCGTCGGCGAGGCTACAAATCGCGGTGTCGTGATCAGTATGGTTAGTATTATTATCATCGATTATTTCTTGATGAACTTGATTCGAATTTATTATTTGATGGCGGGAATTGGAAGGTAATATGGCGACGAATTACAAAGGCGAATTTGCGATTCAATTGACGGATATCAAAAAAAGTTTCGATGGCGGCAAAGATTTTATTTTAAAAGGGATTGATTTGAAAATTCCCAAAGGATCTTTGACGGCGATTATTGGTTTTTCTGGAACAGGTAAATCAGTGATGTTGAAGCATATATTAGGTTTATATAAACCCACATCTGGCAAAGTTGAAATTTTAGGCCAAGATCTATCCTTATTTAACTCAGATCAGTTGACTCAGTTCAGATGTAATTACGGAGTTCTGTTTCAAAGTGCGGCTCTGTTTGACGATATGACTGTTTTAGAAAATGTTTCTTTCCCTTTGGAGGAACATCGCCGTCATTTAAAAAAAGAACAAGTGACTCAGATAGCTTATGAAAAATTAAAAATGGTGGGACTGGATCCTAAGCATTATGAAAAGCTGCCTAGCCAAATATCGGGGGGTATGCAAAAGCGAACGGGTCTGGCTCGGGCTCTCGCCCTTGATCCAGAAATCCTGATATATGATGAACCAACCACAGGTTTAGATCCCATTCTGACTGAAATGGTAGATAATTTAATACTAGAGACCCACAAGGCTCATCAGGGGACAACTTCTGTCATGGTATCACACGATTTAGGCGCGGCGTTCCGCATCGCCGATTTTATTGTGATGTTGGATGCCGGCAAAGTATTGTTGTCCGGAACTGCTGAGGACTTTTTTAAATCAGATATTGAACTGGTTAAAAAGTTTGTTGGTAAAGGAATGAAGCATTAACAAGGACTTACGACAGCATGGGAATTTTTAGTACGGCAGAATTTAAAGTAGGCGCATTAGTCATCTCGATTGCAGGTCTTATTGCATTTATGTCAATGCAGGTCAGTGATGATCCAAGTTATATGGGGCGATCTAAAAAAGCATGGTTTTTATTACCGAATGCAAATGGATTGGTGAAAGGTTCGGCCATTCGTTCTGCAGGTATTCCAGTCGGTGTGATCAAAGACGTCAAACTTCAAGACGGACAAGCGCGCGTAGACATCACAATTAAATCTGATATTGAATTAACTCGCTCGGCAGCTGCTGAAATTCGTGCCAATGGTATTTTAGGTGATAAGTATATCGAAATTTATCCAGGGTCTCCGACGGATTCGGCACTAGAAGATGGCGGCCAAATTGTAAACGTCAAAAAGGGTGGATCACTTGATGATGTTATGGCGCAAGTTTCGGACATTACCTCCTCTTTAAAAGATGTCGCAAAAAATTTAAATGAAGCCGTTACTAACAATGGAACCAATCAGCATATTTTAGGTCGCATTGTTTTGAATATTGAAAAATTAACGGGTGATCTATCTGAAATGACTTCCGCCAACAAAGATCAAATCAATGAAATCATTGATCAAGTTCACAACATCACGAGCACGGTGGATGAATTGGTGAATGATGATAGTGATAAAGGTTTAAAAAAGGTCTGGGCGAAATCGTTGGATCGCATTGATAAATCGCTTAAAAATATCGAAGAAATTACGACTAAAATTAATAATGGCGAAGGCACAATTGGTAAATTGGTGTCTGACGAAAAAACCGCCGAAGACGTTTCAAGTGCGATCGAAGGAATCAGTGGTCTAGTGGATACAGCCAACCGAGTTACGACCGGAGTTGATTTTCATGGATATTATTTAAATGAAGTGAATGCAGCACAAACATCGATCGGTATCCAAATTCAGCCAGGCCTGGATCGATACTATTATATTGGTTTGATTACGGATCCGGCTGGCGTCGTTGAAAAAACGAATTTGAAAACAACGACCGGTGGCAACACAACAGAAGTCGACGAAGTTAAAACGTTCAAAAGCAAAACAAAGTTTACAGCCTTATATGCGAAAAACTTTTATGACTTAACGCTAAAAGGTGGTTTGATCGAAAATACCGGTGGTGTTGGCGTTGATTATAATTTCTTTTCACATCGCATGGTGGCCAGTGTCGAAGCCTATGATTTCGAACAATTACAGCTGCGTGCCAAGCTCAACTTCAGACTTCCGTACGGTTTTTATGCAATGGCTGGTTATTCGGACATGCTAGATAAAAATAACGCACGTTCTGTCTTTGCAGGTGCGGGTATCTTTTTAACGAATGATGATTTAAAGTTATTATTAACTAGATCACCATTTTAAGAATTGAACAATTTATGAACTTGAAAAGAGCTCTCGTCAGTGTTTCTGACAAAACAGGATTGTTGGAATTTATTCAACCTTTTGTGCAAAAAGGTTTACAAGTCGTATCGACGGGTGGAACTCTTAAATACTTACGTGAAAACCAAATTCAAGCACAAGACATTTCGGAACTGACAGGCTTTCCCGAGGTTTTAGACGGTCGAGTTAAAACGCTTCATCCCCGAGTTCATATGGGGTTATTAGGTCGTAAAGAGCTACCATCACATGTTCAGCAAATGAACGAACACCAAGTAGAATTTTTTGATATGGTGATCGGGAATCTGTATCCTTTTGAAAAAGTAGCCACAGCAGCGCATGCCGAATTTGAAGAATTAATTGAAAATATTGATATTGGTGGTCCTAGTTTTTTACGATCATCCGCTAAAAACTATAAAAACGTCATCGTTGTCAGCGATCCCCAGGATTACAATTGGGTGCAAAAATTGATTCTCGAAAACAAGCTGGCCGATTCAGATCGTAAAAAATTGGCTATGAAAGTTTTCAGTCTGACTTCGTATTATGATGCGATGATTGTTCAAAAACTTTCGACTGAATCCGATGAAGTGCCTTATTTGAACTTGCCTTTACGTAAAAAACAAACTTTGCGTTATGGTGAAAATGCGCATCAAAAAGCAAATTGGTATTACAATCCTTTGGCTGCAAACAATTGGTCAAAGGCAGAAATTATTCAAGGTAAAGAGTTATCCTATAATAATCTTTTGGATCTCGAATCAGCGTATCGCCTGGTCAGTCTCTATCATCAACCCGGAGTTGTCGCCGTCAAGCATAACAATCCGTGTGGATCGGCGATGGCATCGACACTGAATGAGGCGATGGAGAAAACCATTCAAGCAGATCCTAAAAGTATCTTTGGTGGAATTATCGCCTTCAACCGTACAGTGGATATGAAAACTTTGAATTTGCTAAAAAATATTTTTGTCGAATGCCTTGTTGCCCCCGATTATTCCACTGAAGTGTTAGAACATGTGGCTGTGAAAAAAAATGTGCGAGTACTGAAAATGCCATTATTGCAGCCTGATGCAGCAGAAAATCAGTTTAAATCTATTGCTGGTTCCGTGTTGTTACAA
>DALYIB010000013.1:10086-19591 GCA_031970595.1 Pseudobdellovibrio sp. | reverse complement strand
CCTTCGCTCGGGCAGAAAAATGGACATCCATCGGACAAACGCCCTCTGATTCCATGATGGAAACAATTGAATTTGGCGAAAAAGTTTGTGCCTTTTTAAAAAGTAATGCAATTGCTCTTGTTTATAAAAATCAAACAGTGGGTTTAGGCATGGGGCAAGTGAATCGCGTGGATTCGGTTCAGCTGGCGTTACAACGAATGGAAGAATTTGCAAAAGTTCATTCGATCGACAAAACACAAGTTGTGGCCGTGAGCGATGCTTTTTTTCCTTTTGCAGATTCACTGGAATTATTTTCAAAGCATGGTGTGCAATGGATTGTGCAGCCAGGTGGTTCAGTCAAAGATTCAGAAGTCATTGATTATGCCACTCAAAATGGAATGAATATGGTGCTGACAGGTGTGCGCCACTTTAGACATTGAGGTCAGGGATGCCCGATATTGAAAAAAAATGGCTAGTTAAGTCGGATTCAAAAATTATGGGTCCTTATTCTTTCGAACAAATGGAAGAATTATTATTGCGTCGTCAAATTGCTTTGATCGACGAAGTTCGCGACATGGATCGACGTTGGCTGTATATTCGAGAAATCCCCGAATTACAAGAAATGGTCGAATCTGTTCGTAACCAATTAGAATCAAAATCGGAAGCTACTAAAACATTACAAACGGCGACTCAGCTTGAAACAACGAATCAAAGTCAAACGGCGACGATCGAAGCATCAACACCACCTCCGATGGATACCGTTTCCCATGTTCCAACAGATGTTCAATTTGAAGAGCCCGTCGATGTCAGTTTTGTTGAAACGGAAACGGATAAAAAAGAGCCTCAACGAAAATTTAATAAAACCACTTTTGTTTCCACAGTGGATCCAGCAGTCAAAAAAGAAGCCAAAAGTTATAGTCAATTTATTATCCGCACAGTGGGTGTGTTATTTGTTTTGTCTGTTATATTCTTTTATTCATATCAATATTATTTAAAAAAGAATGCGGAGCAGGCCGAAAAAGATATATTAGTTCAAATACGTAAATACGCGATACAGGGGGCCGATCGCAAAGCGATCGAAGCCTATCAACGTTTGCCAGATTATTTACACGATCAAGCCATGATCGAATTATTACATTTGATTCCGCAAATGGAATCCGCAGGTCTGGTTCGAACTAATGTAGAAATTGAAAAATTGCGAAAAGCCGGCAAACTGACAGTCGAGCAAAAATCAAAATTGGATTTGATCCAATTTACGCAATCATTGAATATGCTGGATATTAAAAATGCCGAAAGATTTTTGTTGCAAGCAAAGGACTTAGATCCGAATTCTGTCTATGCCCAAGAATCAGAAGCGCAGTTATATTATCTGCAAAAAGAATATAAAAAATCATATGAAATTTTCGAGTCCTTATTTAAAGCCGATGCTAAGGGACGTTTTTTATATGGCATGCTTTTAAATCATCTTAAATCTCCAAATACCGCCGATGCTCAATTGATTGATAAAATTGATCGTTATATTTCGACTCGTGTTGATTTTAAAAAAGAATTACTGATTGGTCAGATCTATTTGTCAGGCAAAACAAATAACACGGGTGTCATTCAAATGTACTTAAAAGATTTTTTAAGTGTGCCACCGCGAATGTCATATGAATTTAAAATTGCTCCTTTTCTATATCAAAAAATCTATGATCAAAAAAATGTCTTAGATTTAGTTCCAGATATTAAAAATTACTTCAACGCCAAAGATTATGCGCTGTTTGAAATGCATACCAAATTGGAAGTAATGGATTTGTTATCTGCTCAACGAATTTTAGATCAATATCAATCAAGCTGGTCAAAAGATGATCGTGCAAATGCTCAAATCGCTTTGGATTATTTTCAACGAAATTATACAAAGTTAGTTGCAGCTTATAAAGCCAACCAAGAATTAGGATACAATATGGCTAGCCATTTGTTTCTGTTAAAAGCCAAATTGAATATTGGCGATGGAACGGCTGATAATCATGTCAGTTACCTCAAAAAAGAAAAAAATGTCATATCTTTATGGGCCGAGCTTTTGAATATTCCTTCAGAAAGTAAACAACAACTTAAAATATTTTTGGATTCAAATGTAAGTACTTACGAAGATTTTTTACCATTTATAGAAGCGAAGAGTTCCCTTGATTAAGTCGTTATTTATTTCATTCATTTTATTGCTCTTATTGGGTTGTCCTCATTCAGCTCCAGACGATCATACCCAACACATTAAAGTGGAAGAAATTTCATCAGACATCAAAATACCTAAAAGTATTTTTGAAAAAATAGCCGAAGAAATTAAAGCTGAGAATGCCTCGTTGGAACCAGTTTTTCTGTTTGTACCTTTGAAGGTGGCTTTTCAATCAGAAAACAATCAAGTGATGAAAGCTCCTGTTCAGATCACGTTTCCAAACGGTGGCGGAACAGTTGATCTTTCTAAAATAGTTTCTGGTTTAGGCAGTTATTTTATGTTTTTTCCCAAAGATCAGTTCGAAAGTTTGCCGGATCTTGTTCATTTGTATTATATTTCCAGCGTCCCAGTTCAGAAAATAGAAAATGAGTCTTTTGGTTTGGGTTGTGGTCGATGGGTCGACTTGCAGAAAAAATTTAAAAATTTTCAAAAGCCTGATTTTTTAAAGTTGAATACAACCGAACTTCGGCATTTATATGCTAGCGCTGGGATTTATGTTTTTGTTTTCAGAAAAGGCAATCAAGTTTATTTGACCCATGTTAAAGTGATGGATTCGACTCAAAAGAAAATATTTTGTCCCGAAGAAGAGGTTGCTAAAAATGGTTGATACTCATCCGAGTTTAAAAAATCTAGCCGACAAAGAAGTTTTACAGGACCGCGTGCTGTTGGTTAAAGACAAAGTTTATGGTATGGGTAAAAATGGTCGTCCGTTTCTCAGTCTGCTGGTCGGAGACAAGACCGGACACTTAGATGCTCGAGTTTGGGATCAAGTTGAAAGTTTAAATTCAATTTTTGAAATTGGCGATCTGATTAAAATAAAGGGCGCGATTCAGATTTATAACAACAAAAGACAACTCGTTATTCACAAACTGGAAAATGTCAGTCATCTGGAATTAGATCGCAAAGATTTTGCCATCGAGGAAAAGAAAATCGACAGCCATGCTCTGTTTGCCGATCTTGTCCAAATATTAAATACGATTGAAAGTCAGTATATTCGACAGCTGTGTGTCGAGGCGATTCACGAAGAGTCCGTCAAAGGCTTGTTATTAGCTAGTCCCGCAGCAAAGACCATCCATCATGCCGAGCGAGGTGGGTTACTGGATCATGTGGTATCGATTTGTCAGTTGATGCAAGGAATTGCTTCACATTACAAACAACTGAACCGAGATCTTTTATTATTCGGTGCACTATTTCATGATTTAGGAAAAATATGGGAATTAGAAATTCAGAAAAATGGTCAAATTTCTTATACCTATAAAGGTCAGCTGTTGGGCCACATGTATTTATCTTGTGAATTTATTGAACAAAAGTGTTCTAAAATTTTAGGTTTTCCAGATGATTTAAAAGTCATTTTAAAGCACATCGTGCTCAGTCATCATGGGAAAATGGAGTATGGCTCTCCTAAAGTTCCGATGTTTGCTGAAGCCTATGTCGTAGCGGCGATTGATGATTTTGATTCCAAGATGAATCAAATATTCAATTTCACGCAGTCAGAACGTCAAGGTGCGGACTCTTGGTCACGTTTTAATGAACATTTTGAAAGATACTTTTATTTAGAGGATCTGAAAGGTAAGTGGTTATAATGCTCGATTTTTTGAAAGCTTACAGAAATTACGATCCAGCGGCGAAATCATATCTAGAGATTCTTTTATTATACCCAGGGCCTCGGGCTTTGTTTTTTCACCGAATCGCGCATGCGCTGTACAAATCAGGATTATTTTTTATGGCTCGCCTGGTGGCGGATATTTCACGAACATTGACGGGAATTGAAATTCACCCGGGAGCCAAAATAGGTCGACGTTTGGTGATTGATCATGGCGTTGGTTGTGTCATTGGCGAAACGGCTGAAATTGGGGATGATTGCATTATCTTTCATGGGGTGACGTTGGGGGGATTGAAATTTGATCCTGTTAAACGACATCCGACAATTGGTGATCGTGTATTAATTGGTACTGGGGCTAAAATATTAGGTCCTATTTTGATCGGGAATGACAGTCGTATCGGTGCTAACGCCGTCGTCATGAAAGACGTGGCTCCAGGGCGCACGGTAGTGGCACCGATGTCAGTAGAAATTGACAAAAAATAGATGACCAAGGAAAATCAATTAGAAATTTTGAATGATCAATTACAGCGTCAAGAAAGTTCATTTTATTTTCAATCTAATTATTTTTCTGAACAAGAATTTCATAAATTCAGTCTGATTGCCAAAGGTGAATCAGAAGAGTTTAAGTCGCATCAATATCATTTCAAAATCAGTCCAGAATCTGATCGAACCGAAATCATTCATGATATTTTTAATCATTTTCAAATTAAGGATCAATCCAGATATTATCATATTAAATGTGTTGTCGAAGAACTTATTATGAATGCCCAGCAGGCATGTGCGACTTCTGTGATTCAAGTCTTGCATCAAGCGCCATTTTTGATGGTTAGTGTAAAGGACCAGGCCGGAATTTTAGATGCAGCCACAATACGAAAAAGCCTGATCCAGCAGTTGCCAGAAATGCTCAAGCCGAACCTCGAAGAAGGCAAGGGAGCCGGGTTGGGATTGATGCTTGTGTATATGAATTCAATATGCAGTTTTTTTAAATTAAATAAAAATATTTCAACAGAAGTATTTGTCTTATTCAGATTGGATCTGCGGCAAATTCAAAAAGAAGAAATTATGCCGAGTCTAGTTATTTTCGAGGGGGAGGCGCATGAAGCGAATGCAAGTGATTTCCAGCGTCAGCGATCAAACAAAAGTGATTGAATTGCATGGTGTTATCGATGAGTTTTTTTCCTTACCTGAAGGACTGATCGAAGAAGGTTTTACTCATATTTTCGACCTGGATAGACTTGAGTCGATTAACTCGACGGGGATTCGCGAGTGGATTCGTTTTCACCAAAAATTTCCTAATATCAGTTTTCATTTTCGTAGATGTCCTAAGTTTTTTATAGACCAGGTCAATATGGTAAAAGGCTTTTTGCCTCAGAATTCGGTCATTCAGTCATTTTATGTGCCGTATTTTAATGAGTCGTCGGATGCAGAGAAGAAAGTTTTGTATGAATCTGGCAAAGAATTCAAAGGATCTGAGCTCAGACATCCTGATTTGGTTTTAGATGAAAATAATTTACCGATGGAGTTAGATGTCGTTGAAGCCCGTTATTTTAAATTTCTAGGAATGATGAAATGAGATCAGATCAAACGGCTAATATTTACAGTTTCATCGTTGATTCCAAACAAAGTGGTAAAGATGGACTTAAAATTTTAGACCAAGTTGAATCTGTATCCGGTTTCGATATTTTGTTTATCTTGCAGTTGATTCTTGAATCCAAAGTCAGTGGGTACTTGAATATAATTGATAATGAAAACAATATTACGGGTGTCAGCTTTTCCGAAGGCAGTATTGTCAAAGTCGATTTTCCAGATCAAGAAAATTTATTAGGTAACTTACTCGTTCAATTTGGCTATTTGACGGCCCAGGAACTACAAGATATGGAATCGGCTCAGCTCAAGAAAATTGGCGAAAAGCTTATCAAAGACGGTAAAATCACAGAAGAAAAACTGATCATCGTCCTTAGAACACAAATGGTTAGGCGTCTTGAAAATTATTTGCATTTAGACTCTTATCAAATTAACTTTGTTCGCTATGATCAAGTCATGAATGTGCATACACGTGCACAGATTGGTTATCCAGATTTTTTACAAATTGCATGGGTTTGGATTTCTAAAATATTAGACTATCAAAGTATTCAAAAATTTTATCTAGAATGGATGCACAAAGATATCGTTGGCTTGTCTTTTGATTCAGAACAGATGCAATTACCCAGCTTTGATAAAGTTTTTTTTAAAGAAGTTATTTTTAGTACGATCAAATTTAAAAATTTATTTGATTTGATTCGAAAATATTCTGACAATATTCCCAAGTTTTTTATGTATTTCCATTTTGCAATACTGTCGCGAGCTTTGGTTTTTGGACAAAATCAAACTCAACCCGAAGACGTTCGATCTGCACAAGAAATTGAAAGCTTGCGTTTTATTTATTCAGATTTGCAGAAAAAAGAAAAAATTCAGCTTCTCAAGTCGATGGCTCAAATTGTTAAGGTTCCCTACGACAGTCCGAGTTTAGTTTATAAAAAATTTGTAAATCTGATTTTTAGTCTGGCCAAGGATACAAAATCGCCTTATCGCGATGACTTATTTAAAATGGCACAGCAGGTTTTAGAAAACGCAGATATATGGCTTGAAGATAGCCAGGGAAACACCACAACTCCCGAGCAAACTCAAGTCACATTAGAAAATTTTTTAAAGCAGACGCGTGCATTAATTATGTCGCAAAATTATTACGAGCTGACCAAGAAAATTCAAACTTTGAAAAAAACGGGTTTTAATGATCCTTTGTTTTTTGATTTTTTATCGATGTGGCAATATTTGATGCAAGCAGTTTCACAAAATCACCAAGTAGATTTACGTGGTTATGATTTGCGTCTCAAAGCCTCGCGCAGCAGCGATTGGGTTAGACAGGATTATGATTATGTCTTGTCGCTCTATTATTTATTATCCGGCAGCAAAGAACTGGCTCAAAAGTCCTATCTGAAAGCGGCGGCGATGAATCCATTTTATGTCACTCATCCGATATCTGACTACAAAGTCCATAGTGGTTTTGTAGGATTTGTTAAAAAATTATTTAAGATCTAACCAGGATCTTTCGGCTACAGGCCAGTTTATTTGGTTAAGGTATTTCCGGCCAATTGTGTTTGGGATATCTGGCTTTGAGTTCTTTGCGTATTTCCGGATAGCTAGAAGTCCAAAATAAATCAATTTGATTGGTGACCTGTGCAGGTCGCATATTTGGCGCCAATAATTCAATAGTAACACGAAACGAATCGTTTCCAATGAAAGGATGTTTTTTCCAAGAAAAACAATCTTGAATCTTGGCTGAAATCAAAGGTGCCTTTGGATCCGAGTAGTTAATTTTAAATTTTTTACCAACAGGATTACTTAAATAGTCAGGTAATTCGCGCAGTAATTCCAGAATATCTTTTGGAATGATGCCGTTTAAATAATAATCTACTTCGCAGGATTTTAAGTCTTCGAACGATTGCAATTGTTCCACCAAATTTTTTTGCAGATCGACAGCGAATGAATCTATAAAATCAAAACTGGATCCCGCGTTTTTAGATTTTAGAAAAGCCAGCTTCTCTTGAAGCGCAGAGTAAGAAATATTTTGTTGCAAAAAAGTTTCAGGGTTCTCAGAAAAAAATTTTTTCCAATGAGACGCGACGTCTTTTTGGCCGAGCTCGGTGGCAGTGCTTTCGCTGAAAATAAATTGCCCATATCGAGTGATTACTTTTTTGGTAAACTTATTTTTTTCTTGAATATACGAAATGACTTCTTCTTTACGCAAATAAGGACTGACTTCGGCTGCCAACTGATCTTTGGAAAACCCAATTCCAGCTTGGATTTCTGTAACAGCATCTGACTTGTCGCGACCGACCAACGCAATCACATAATCTTTGATGCTGCCCTGAGAAGTCAGTGCAGATCCCTTGCTGTATTCAACGCCACGTCCAGAATAAGAAACTCCGGATTGAGACGAGCCGCGAGTTTGAATCAATTTTTCAGAAAACAATTTTAAATATATTTTTAGCAAACTCGTGGTCAAAGAGTATTTTGGCTGCTCCGAGAATGAAGCAAGTCCATTTTTTTGCAAGACTTGTCGTAATTGGTCCATTGTTTTAATAACAGAGTTTTGAAATTTTGCGAGCTCACTGAGTTGCTGAAAAATTTTGTCTAAATCAGTTTCTTGATGATGAGAGCTCTTTTCAGCCCAAGCAGAAAAATCTAAATATTCTAAGCCGACGATCAGCTCAATAGCCGATTGTGCATGTCCCATTTCCGATAAGGATTTCAGCAACAAAGCCATTTCAGTATTTAAGGGCCAAGAACTGATTCGCTTTCCTGTTTCTGTAATTTCCAATTCAGGTGTGATCAAATTCCAATTTTTTAATTTATTCAGACTGTTTTCTATACTGTTTTGAGGGGGAGAATCCAGCCAACTGAATTGCAACGTATTTTTGTATCCCAAACTGAGCAGCAGTAAATTTTCTTCGATTAAAGAACTGTTTAAAATTTCTGGTTTTTTTTGAACGGCCATGGAAAGCTGATCCGACTCGTGCCACATCCGAAAACAAAAACCTTCTTGGGTTCTGGCGGCACGACCGGCTCTTTGCTGAGCTGAAAATTGTGAAATACGTTTTGTTTCTAAACGTGAAAAACCCATTTTGCGTTCAAAGACCAAAGTTTTTTCCAGACCACTATCAATGACACAATCTAAATCAGGCAAAGTCAGTGAGGATTCAGCCACGTTTGTAGCCAGCACAAGTCTTCTGTTTGAATTTGTTTTGTTCAGAATGCGCTTTTGTTCTGTTAAATTCAACTGACCATAGATACATTCAATCGGAAACTGTGACAACAGTGGTTGTAATATATTTTTAGCTTTTTGTATTTCGCGAAAACCAGGTAAAAACACGAGGATATCTTTTTTTGATTTTTTAACGGCCTCGATGACTGTTAATTTTAATTGTTCAAAAAAAGCTGTATCGCAATTCAGGTTTTGATTTTTCTTTTGATAAAATAAATGCAGTGGATAGGGTTTTTGTTCAACGTCATAGCAGTTGCAATCACCAAAGTATTTTTTCAGTGGTTCCACATTCAAAGTGGCAGACATCACAATAATTTGCAGATTTTGCTCGAGCAATTTCTTTTCAAAGCCCAAACCAAGGATCATGTCAATCGCGGCACTTCTTTCGTGAAACTCATCTAGGATTAGGTAACCGACTTCGTCAATAAATGAACTGTTCTGAATTTTTTTTAAAAATGTCCCTTCTGTCATAAAAATTAATTGTGTCGAAGGTTTATAGACTGATTCAAAACGAACTTGATATCCGACTTGTTCGCCGATCGTCCAATCGTTTTCACTGCAAATACGATCGCAGGCAGCCACAGCAGCTAATCGTTTAGGAACGATCACAATAATTTTTTGTGTATTTTGAACAGACTGTAAATGTCTTAATAAAGCCGGCGGGAAACGTGTCGTTTTTCCGGATCCTGGGGTTGCAGTCAGCACAAGTGGCTTTTCTTGAGCCGCGAGGTCTACGAGTTTATGTAAATGTTCATCAATCGGCAAATGAGTTTTCATTTTATGCGGGATAAACTAATAACATAAATTCAGCTTTGTCCAAAGTCAGATTTTGTGACACAAAGGCAGGGCGTCCTTCCAGAATGATTTCTTCGGGTTGGGATAAGTTCATAGCCAATAGAATTTGTCGGTG
>DALYIB010000013.1:0-10070 GCA_031970595.1 Pseudobdellovibrio sp. | reverse complement strand
CGCGCGGTTTTCTTTTTTAAGAACGTTCCACTCTTGATTTCGCTTTTCAGTCTCTGCTGGAATGAACCCACGAAAAACAAATTGGCTCAGCCGAACCGAACTGAGGGATAACAGTCCCATCAAAGACGACGGACCTAAAACGGATTTAATTTCAATTTTTTTTTGTCGACAGATGCGTATCAGGTCATTACCCGGATCGCAAAAGGCCGGAGTGCCACAGTCTGAAACCAATGCAACTGTTTTTTGTTCACACAGTTCGACGATTTGTTGCAATTCTTCCGCGGTCGTATGTTCGTTCAACAGTTCGTATTTCTGTGCCTTGATATTCAGGGCTTTCAATAATTTCGAAGTTTCTTTCGTGGATTCGCACAAAATAATGTCGGCTTGTTTTAATACTTCTAAGGCTCGCAGTGTAATTTCTTGAATATCGCCAATCGGTGTTGCAACTAGGTAAAGCATATTAAATTAATTCCTCTGTTAAATGAAGGTCGAAATGTTGAATGGTCGTCGCCGGGTATTGAACTTGTTGCTGGCGCGAATGGGTCGTGTCCAGATAAATAATTTCAATATCAGGAGCCTGTTCCGCAATAGCATTAATATTGACGGGCTCGTTTTCAAAAAAATAAATCATCGAATGAGGATTGTTTTTTTTCAGGTTCAGTGCCCATTCCATTTTAAAAAGACGATCATCCATGTCTTTGTGGGGTTTTAAATGCAAATCCTTTTCTGACAGAATCGGGAATCCCCATTTTAATAAAACTTCTTTGGTTCCTCGCCCCATGCGGTGAACATCGCGACCGGTTAAATAATGAATTGGAATATTATTTTCGACCAGAGTTTGGACAAAGTCGACAGCTCCTAAATAAGGAGTATCGTACTGTAAGTACTCGTTCGAGAAAAATTTCTCTTTCCAAAAGTCACGCAGCTGTTCAAACAATTTCAATTGTACTGGATCCTGCATATTCAAGTGAATCCCCGAATCCATCAGGGATTCTTTGAGTCCCCAATGATGGGGCTGGACTTGGACTTGTTTGAGTTCAGGTATTTGATGCTGTTCACAAAATTCGTGCACGATTTGTTGTGTGCGAGGGCTAACGTTAAATAAAGTCGAATCCAGATCAAAAACACAAATACTGTTGGATTTATTAGCAGCTGTTGAATTACAAAGACCTTGGTTTTTTAGGATTCTGTTAAGAATTTCGATATTCTGCATAAACTAACCCAATATATATTGTTTAAAAACCATAGTTGTCTCGATTCAGATTGTCACACCTCTGCTATTTTCAACTAACTATTTGGAAAAGCAATTTGTTTTTGCTATGGTCACGCAACAACAAATAAATTAAAGGAGTTCACATGCGAACATTCCGTTTTTTTAAGCCAAACCGATTTTTTCTAGCTTTATTAAAATTAGTGGCCTCCTTGAGTTTAGTTTCTTGTATTCAAAATACAGCTGAATTAGGCACTGAAAAAAATCCTATCAAACTTCACTTTGTTCCTTCTGTTGACGCTAAAGTCATCGAGTCTAATTCAAAAGTTTTCAAACAAATTCTCGAAAAAGAAACCGGATACAAATTTGATATTACGATCCCTCAATCATATATTGCGATTGTTGAGGCCTTTGGAACTAAAAAAGCCGATGTTGCAGCTATGAATACATTTGGTTATTTGCTGGCACGAGACAAGTACGGCGTAGAGGCTCGCCTGAGAGTCTTGCGACATGATTTGGATACTTATCAGTCGATGTTTGTAGCCAAAGCGGGATCCTCGATTAAATCGGTTCAGGATTTAAACGGTAAAAAAATTGCCTACGTTGATCCGGCTTCGACCACTGGTTACATTTTACCTTTGAAAGCGCTTCAGGATCAAAAGGTCAATCCCAAAGAAACTGTATTTGCCCTGAAACACGATAATGTGATTTCAATGGTTTACCAAGGACAGGTCGATGCGGGAGCGGCCTATTATTCACCTCCTTATAAAAATGATAAAGGCGAAATGGAAATCGAAGACGCGCGTCGTTTGGTTCTGACTCAATACCCTGATGTCGAGAAAAAAATTGTGATTATCGGATTATCTGAAGCGGTTCCTAATGATCCATTTATCTTTCGCAAAGACATACCTGAAGAAATGAAAACTAAAATTATCGACGCCATGTTAAAACTGGTTTCGACCAAAGAAGGTATTGAGGCCTTCAGAGAGATCTATGGTGCCACGGGCCTTAAAAAGGCGACGGATGCAGATTATGATTCGGTTCGTGATATGCTTAAAGCGGTTGGTAAAACATCTGAAGAATTGATGAAGAAGTAGGAGTTCCTATGTCAAAGCCTATTCTGCAAGTTAGAAATTTAAAGAAAACTTATCCCAACGGAGTTCAAGCTCTGAAGGGAGTTTCTTTCGATGTTCAGCCGGGTGAATTTTTAGTAGTGATTGGTCTCAGTGGATCCGGAAAGTCCACTTTGTTGCGCTGTTTAAATCGTTTACATCAACCGACATCCGGTGAAATTTTATTAAATCTGGGCGAACAAAAATTAGATATTGCTCAAGTCCAAGAAACCTCTGCGATCCGCTCGATTCGAAAAAATATTGGAATGATTTTTCAACATTTTAATTTAGTACCACGCCATTCAGTGATTAAAAATGTTTTGATGGGACGATTGGCTTGGATGGGAACGATCAAAAGTATTTTAGGTTTGTTCTCTGAAAAAGATAAGCAAGAAGCTTTGAAATATTTAAAACTTGTTGGGATTCAAGACAAAGCTTATATTCGAGCCGATCAATTATCCGGAGGTCAGCAACAGCGTGTTGCTATCGCCAGAGCACTGGCCCAAAATCCTAAAATCCTCCTCGCAGATGAACCAGTGGCTTCTTTAGATCCAGCGACATGTCATACAGTGATGGATTATTTGAAAAAAGTGAATCAAGAGCTGGGCATTACTGTGATTTGCAATTTGCACTTTTTATCGTTGGTTCGTCAGTATGCGACACGCGTGATTGCTTTGAAGGGCGGCGAATTGGTTTACGAAGGTTCTCCGTCAGATATCAATGAAGCTTGGTTTGAAAAAATTTATGGCGAAGGCGCCAAAGAAATATTAATTAAGTAGGTGTGAGATGAAGTCATTTCAATTTAAAAGCGCTGATTTTCGTCGTTCGTTACTGGATGGTTTTTGTTTTTCTTTCCTCAGTTTAGTTTTGGGGTTTGTGATTTTTCAACCGACCCAAGAAGAACAGTTGAATTTACACAAAAGTTTTTTGATATTTGCGTCTACTTATTTCCTAGGTGCAGTGATTAGTCATATTTTGACAAATCAAAAAATTGTGACTTGGGGAGAATATCTTTTTCAGTCTCGTCTGCAGGCTGCTGCCGAAGTTCGTCCTTGGTATAAAACTTTCTGGGGTTGGCAATTTGCGATAGTCCTGATGTTTTTATTTATAGTGGGTTATTTTAAAACAGATTTTTCTGTGATTGATTTACTGAATAAGGACGGATTTCAAGGGGCTAAAAATTTATTTATTGGTTTGTCTTCGCCGAATTGGGATATTTTACCAAAAGCGGTCTATAACATTATTGAATCGATATTTATGGCCTTTATGGCGACAGCCTTGGCCATTCCGTTTGCCTTCGTACTCAGTTTTCTATCGGCTAAAAATTTGATGAATGGTCGATGGAGTTTTTGGATTTATGTTTTCTTGCGTATCTTTTTTAATGTCATGCGCTCAATTGAAGCGATCATTTGGGCGATTATTTTTTCTGTTTGGGTGGGCATAGGTCCATTTGCAGGAATGCTGGCGTTGATGATTCACTCTATTGCTTCACTAGCTAAGCAGTATTCAGAAATGATTGAAACTGTGAGCGATGGGCCGATTGAAGGTGTGCTTTCGTGTGGAGCCAATAAATTACAAGCTATTTGGTACGCGATTGTGCCACAGGTGACATTACCGTTTATTTCATTCACAGTTTATCGTTGGGATATCAATATTCGAATGGCCACGATCGTGGGCTTTGTGGGCGGCGGAGGAATTGGTACCATGTTATACCAGTACCAAGGTCAAGCCATGTGGAAAGAAGTAGGGACTATTGTGATCGTGATTGCGACTGTTGTGTGGATCATGGATCAAGCCTCTGCCTATATCCGAGAAGCTTTGAAATAAAATATTTTCGTCTATTTTTTTGACATTTTTTTCCTGATTTAAGAGCGTCGCATTTTTGGCCGATGCAGCCTTTGATCAAGTCAAGATATTGGGAGAAAGTATGTCATCGTCAATTTACTACGTCGCGCAAAATGGACAACAACTTGGGCCGTATTCAATTCCAGAAATTGAAACGAAGCTGACTTCTGAAAAACTGAATTGGCATGACTACATCTATGATGACAAATCTCAGGATTGGGTCATGCTCATGGAATTTCCGCAATTAACCACATTGTTCAATCAAAGCTTTCAAAATCCAATTCAAAATCGTCCTCTCAAAGGCAGTGCAGAATCGGATCCATTAAAGCGTCGTATTTGGTATGTGCTCAAGCAAAATAATAACTACGGACCATTTTCAAAACATGAATTGATTCAAATGTTACAGGGTAAAACTTTAACCGAATATGATTTCATTTGGCACAATGGCATGGGGGCGTGGAAACGCTTGGCCGACGTTCAAGAATTTTCTGTGACAGAGTTGAAAAATATTTTTGAAAACAATCCACAAGCTAAGGATGATTCAGGTCGCAGCGTTTTCTTTCGACGTCGTCATCCAAGAGCTAAATACAATTCGCAGGCGATTGTTCATGATCAGAAAAAAGTTTATAAATCAGTGGGCGTCGAAGTCAGTGCGGGTGGTGCGGGACTTGTGATCGAAGGAGCCCAATTTGAAATCGGGCAGCAAATTTATTTACATTTCAAGCCAGGGCAAAATGTTCCGGCTTTTAATGCTATTTGCAAAGTGATGAGTCAACGTGGAAATGTTTTTGGTGTTCAGTTTATTAAAATTTCTGGCGTCGCTAAACAATTCATTGCGGAGTACGCTGAAAATTCTTCAAACAAGAAAGCAGGGTAGCTTTATGATTCAAAAAATCACCTTAACTGGTTTGCTGACAATTGGATTGTTAGCGACTTCGTGTTCGAACCGTGCCACCAGTTTCGATTTACCTAGCGAAAACACTGGTTTTTCGGGGCAAATTTTTTATAACAACAAAGTCGACGTTTTGTTCGTTGTCGATAATTCAAAATCGATGTTGCAATATCAACAAAGACTAGCGGCCAAGGTCAGCGATATGGTCAGTACATTAAATTCATTAAAAATGGATTATCGTGTCGCCGTAACGACAACGACGATGTCAACGAATACATCGACGTATCCGCTCAGCCGAAAATTAGTGGGAAGCCCAGTCTATTTGACAGCTGCTAATATTAATACTTTGGCAGAACGACTCATCGTTGGCGAATCGGGTTCTGATTTAGAGCGTGGTTTAGATGCGATGAGACATGTGATTTCCCCTGAATATTTATCATCGATTAATTCGGATTTTATTCGTGCAGATGCTTTGTTTGCAGTTGTGTTTATCAGTGACGAAGTGGATATGAGCAGTGAATTCGGAAATCCGAATAATAATGATTTTATCAATTACTTAAATTCACGGAAACCTCAGTTTGATTCAGGGGCGCGTGCTTGGATTGCCAACTATATTGGTATTTTGACAAACCAAAGTTGTGATAACTTGGGTGGATATGTGGCGATCGGAACGCAATTTATTAAATTGGTAGATGAGTCAAATGGTTCAAAGTCATCTATTTGTAATGCGGATTTATCTGCGGCCGTTTCAAATATCAAAGCCCGCATCGTGGATCAGCTGACAGCTTATCGTTTTCCGGATATGCCGAACAAAGCTACGATCCAAGTCACAGTCGGTGGGCGCGCGATTTCTGAAGATGCGCAAAATGGTTGGACTTTAGAAACTGAAAAAGGTGGATCGGGTCAAACAATTTATATTTTAAAATTCCATGGAACAGCCATTCCTGCAGCTGACCAATATGTCGATGTAAAATACAAACCAGCCGGTGCCTCTTAATTATTAAATACTTTCAGCAGTCATGGATATTCTATTTCATGACTGCTCCGTTGTATCCCCTTTTAGAATTTCTAATTGATTTCCATTTTCCTTAATCAAAAAAAATCCTATTTATTTTCCTTAGCCCACAATATCTCCAATTCTTTGTTCTACGCCCACAATATCTCCCACTCGCTGGACGACAGCCCTTTGAGTCGATCTTTTTGATAGCGAATCACTCCCGCAGCTTCCTTGATATTCAGTTGAATATAATTTCGGACGATCTGATAGGGTTTCCACCCCTGAATGACCCGGGTAAATGGCCGATACTTCCACATCTTGATTTTGGGCATCCGTCTTCGTTCGCCATCTGTGTTTGCTTTTGGCCTTGCGTTTTTCTGGTGATTCAGTGTATCGGTCACGCGCACCTTTGGATGACGGCTGTTTTCAGATTTGCACGTCGTAACCATAAAGCCATTTTTCTGAAATTGCTGGGCAATTTGCCCTGAAACCGTTCGCAAAAACGACTGGGCGTGCGTACGTTTCGAAAATCGAACCAGTAAATGAATATGATCATTGTTAATGGAAACCTGTTCCACTTTGACAAAAAATCTTTGCGCGTATTTTTGTATTGTCTGATTCACAATTTTAAATCCTAATGGTGACCGAAGCCCTCGGCGCAAACATTGAATATCGGTTTTAAAGACTAAATGAATAGGTGCCTTTGTCGACAGCGGGCGCGCCGTGCGGCCCCGGCGTTTGTTACGCAAAGTTCCGCCGTGGTTATAACGAAATTGCCAGTTTGGTTTTACGAAATCGAACTGTTTGTGCTGATTGTAATTTTTGATTTGTTGTGTGCGTTGTTTTTGGTGACCCATACCCGAAATGCTCCTTGAGAGAAGCACACAGCAAGGGACGGAGCACGGGCGAAATGAAGTCAAATAGGATATGTGTAAAAAGAATTCGCAAATCGGAAATTCTCTTTAAAAAGAATGAATAAAGAAATCGAAACAGTAAAGCGAAAACGGCGAATGAACGCAGACACAAAAGCAAGCAGACAGAAAAGGGGTCAGAATGAAAAGGGATCAATGAGAAAAGAGAGCGTTGGGGTTAGATAGAGTGAGTGAAAATAAAAAACCCACAGTGTTTAAAGGCTGTGGGTTGATTTTGATTTGTTGAATACGAGATCGATTATGAACTATAGATCGATAATAATTTACAAACCGGTATTTCGTTGCATGACCATAATGCCGGGGCCGGATGTAGGTGCAGGAATAGAATAATCACGAGGAGAAAGTGCTGTTAATTCACCATTTGATTTATTGACTGAAAATGCACTTATTGAAGGTGGAAACTTCGAATTACAGGTGTAGGCATATTTTCCATTCGTATCCAATCGAACATCATTTGGGGCGCCGCCCGTGTCGACCTCTGAGGATCGAGTCAGGCCACCAGTGGTTTGATCAATCGCGTATACAATAATTTTTTTCGGATCTGTGCTGACATCTCTTGAAAAGGCTGTTCCGTATAAAAATAATCCATCTTCGGAAACTGTCGAAGCCGATCCGCCATTATCAACATAACCTGTTGTTGAATTATTTAAAATAGGAGCTTCGATCGGCGTTAATACTCCTGTCGATTGATCGATTGACCAGGCGGCCATTTTTCTTTGTCCGACCAGCCCCATATACAACCAACGATGATTGGGGTGGATGGTAATGCCATCACCTGGATTTGTTGTTGTGCCACCTAAAGTATTTCGGAAAGGACTGCCCGGAATCGTTGTGAGCGCGCCAGTTCCTTGATCGATAGAAAATCCAACAACGCCACCATTTCCACCCATTGAATCTGCGTACAAGAATAACCCATCTGATGTGATGACAACTCCATTAATAATTGAAGCACCGACAGTATTAAAAGGACTGCCACTAATTGCCGTCAATGTACCGTCACTTGCAACACTGAAAGCTGAAATGCTGTTGCCGTTATAGTTGGATACGTACAAATAATTGCCAGATGGATGAAAATATAATCCGTTCGGTTCAATAGCTCCTGAAGAAGTTGGAGATCCGACTGCGGAAAGGACGCCTGTGAGTGGGTTAATTGAATATGTTGAAATGGTATCAGATCTGACATTGGCCGCATATAAAAATTTATTGTTGGGGTGAATCGCGACTCCGTAAGTGGAATTGTTACCGCTGATAGAAAATGGGCTGCCAGGGATTGTAATCAACGCGCCAGTTTCTGGATTTTGAGCGTAACCATAAACTTTACCTGGGCTTTCTTGGGAACCTAAATACAGGAAAGAAGCATAAGTAAAATCATTTGCAGATGCTGGCATCGATGGATCTAGCACGCTGTCTTGAACATCTGAATTTTTAACTGTGATTTTGTAAATACCATTTTGTGCGGGGCCGACTTTGCAATCAATTTGTTTAAAGTCGGGTGATATCACGACATTCAAGCATTTATATGGTCCCACGTAGGGGACTGAGGTCGCTGCAAAATTTTCACCGGTAATTGTCAGTGGACATCCACCCGAAATACTGCAATAAGCCAGTCCGCCACCATTGGCTGAAATTGTTTTAATAATAGCCGGAGACGAAGGGGCAAAGCTGCCTTCGTCAAATTTTTTACACTGAGTTGAAATTAAAATGAGCGAGCTAAGAAAGAGTAATGATGAAACTTTATACGGGTTTTGAAAAATCCATTTTCTCACGGTCTCTCCTTACCTGCGGCCTCCGCCGCCAGCGAAATTTGAAAACACAATACCAACACCAACGCGATTCCATTTCACGTTACCGGTTGTTAAACTTTCGCTGTACTCCTCGGAAGTGTAATCAACGACAATACCTAATTTGTTTTTAATTTGTCGCATGTATTGAATACTGAATCCGCCGCTGCCTTTATAGGTTGCGGCCGTTCCGGCGAAAGTTTGTTTGTCCAGTTTATATTCTGAAGATAATCGGTAAACAGCACCAAATGCATTTTTGCCATCGTAATATTCCAATCGAATACCGGGTGCGGTTCCTGTTCCAGATAAATTCGTGTCGCCCACTTCGGCGGGTTCTGTGGTTTGGCCGCCGATCATATATTCATAGTTCAAGCCCAGTCTGAATTTTTTAAAGTTATAACCTAAAAAAAGTCCGACGGGTGTAAATAGCATATCTCGGTCAGGCGCGTTGCCGTTACCAGTTAAGCCATTCCCCATTTTTCCTTGGCCTACCAAAGCCATCACGCCCACAGAAAATTTAGGGCCACTTGCGCCTCTTTGGGCGAAGCTAAGAGCAGTAAAAGAAAAAATAAAAACGAATAAAATCAAGTTGATTTTCATGCTCACACTCCTTTGCGATACAAGTTATATTATATAAAACATCGACACCATTTCATAACATTAATGGCAATGTCTCAGAATGATCCAGACTTATGGCGTGTAAATGAAACAACAGGATTTTATTTAAAAAAAAAACGGAGTTCCAGGGGAACTCCGTTTCAATTGTATAAATTTGTTTAGCAACAATTAGTTTTTCATTAATTCTTCAACTGATAATTTTCCACCAGTTAAAGTTTTTCCAGTTAATGAAGGAATTTTTTTAGCAGAGGCTAAAATAGCTGCTTTCACTTCTTGCCATGTTTTTTCTGGGTGAGCCGACCAGTACAATGCAGCGGCACCAGCAACGTGAGGACAAGCCATTGAAGTTCCATCCCAAGTTGCGCCCATTAAATCAATCACTGTGTCGCTGTATTTGTTTCCAGGAACAGTTGAAAAGATTTTTACACCAGGAGCTCCGATATCAACAGTTGTTGCTCCGTAATTTGAAAAAGAAGCAATTTTGTTAGCTGAATCAATCGCTGCTACTGAAATAATGTTGTCGTGTGGGTAGCTTGCTGGGAATGCTTTTTTAGCATCTGTATCGTTGTTACGACCTGAGTTGGCTGCAGCAGCGATAAATAAAACATTTTTATCTAAAGCATACTGAATAGCATCTTGAAGAGCTTTGTTTTGTTCTGCTTCGTTAGGGTCTTCGCCTTCGC
>DALYIB010000012.1:3872-24814 GCA_031970595.1 Pseudobdellovibrio sp. | reverse complement strand
GCTCGTAAGGGCTGGTAGTCCGTCCTGAAAATTAACCAACAGTTTGTTGGCTTTGCCGCACGTTCGCTTTAGACTTATAGATAAGAACCAAAGGAACGTGCATGGCACTTATCGCAATAATAGACAGTGACTCAAAAGTATTGGCTCAGATTCAAGAGGCCGCCGAGCCTGCCTGCAAAGAGTTAAATCATTTATCACTGCCATTTGCCAGTCTGGCTGATTTTGACAAGTATTTAGCAGAAAACAAAGCTCCACCGATTGCCTTGATGGTTGTCGACAGCGATCAAATTCCACAAATCAATAAAGACAAAATCACCGAATTTAAAAATAAGTACAAAGCTCCTTTAATTATCACTGGTTATCATGATCCGGCTCATCCTTTCAAAAATATCGAAACCTGGCCGGCTGAAAATATTATTTATAAACCTTTCGATCTGCCGATCCTCAAAGAACATCTGCGTTTCTCGTTAAGCTCGGGAAAAAAAATTCAAACGCAATCTGTTCATACCAACAAAGACAGCCTGCATTTGGAGAAAATTCGCCGTCATGTCTTTACCGCTCTGTCCGATTTTGGTTTTAAATTTAAATCCAAATCGCGATTTGAAATTGGACATACTTATAAATTTTATCATTTTATATTCAAAGACCAAAATAAACTGAGCCTTTGGGCGCGTCCTGTCTATGTTGAAAATGATGAATATGAATTCGTATATGCCACGCCCAAACCGAATGTCATGAATCATGTTCGTAAACAAATTCAACAAACCAATGAAAAATTAAAAAATGTCCAAATCAAAGGATTGCAAAAAAATAAAGATCTGAAAAAAATTAAATTGGGATTGGAAATGCACGATCCTCAGGAATCCCAAAAACTAGTTGATTTTTTAAATCGCCATTTTCCAGATATTAAATTGGTCAAAATTGATCCACAGCTAAAAGAAACACTGAATGCTTTTCAGATGGTGATTTCAGAAGCGCCCTACACAGCCAAGGATTATGAAAAGCGCTTTGGCAAAGACACTTTGTATTTTTGTATAAATAATGAAATGTTTCGAAACGGTGATCATGCCGAAGAACAATTAGCCTATGAAACTGTCCGACTGAGCAAGCCGATCGACCGTGTGATTTTAAGTCACATGATTACCAGTTATTTTCCTGGAATTCCGGATTGCGACCCGAATCCCCCGCAGTGGATCACTGTTCCTGAAGAAGCTTTGTTGTCAGAAACCATTACGGCTCAGGATTTCTCGGAAGTCGGATTTGTCTATAATCGTGATAAGCCGCTCGCGCCAGGAAATTATCAGGAATTTGCACTGTCGCAGGAAGATGAAAATGAATTAAAGCCGATCAAAGCTAAAATTCATTTCAGTGATGAAAAGCCTGCTGCTGACAAGCTGTATCCGCATCAAATTGTGTTTTTTGGCGTTAGGGATGACATCCTTAAAAAAATTCGCCTATGGATGCTGCAAGCTCATATCATCAAGAAAAACAGCAACTCATAGACAGCGTCGTCCTGTATGAATCCTACCCGTTTTGACCTGAATTTAAGCAAGTGCTGAATTATTTTAAAAATATTGTAAGCTCGATTTGACTTTTAAGGCTGTCGCCCTTAAAAATTAACTTCGGTTTTTATCGACCTGTGTGGTGGGGTAGCTCAGCTGGTTAGAGCAACGGAATCATAATCCGTAGGTCGGCGGTTCAAGTCCGCCTCTCACTACCAAATTTTTCTTAGATTTTCAGAATAAAATTTAAAATTTGTTCTTCGGGTGCGCTCGGGGAAAGTTTCGACAGAAATGAGCCTCTGGTCGAAATATTAAACCTGCAGAGATGTGGGTTTTTTACTTTGTGAATCCTAATTACTTCCTTGGAATTAAAATCAATCGATCCACACAACCCTAAGTCTGTATAACTGGGTTTTTGTTTATAATAATTCACTAAGCCCGGTAGTATTAAGGCATGTCTATTTTCAATATCCTACTTTTAATCAATTTACTGATTTCAATCCAGGTCTTCGCAAAAACTCCAACACCTAAACTATCACAATTCAGTCTGTATGTCGGTTCGAGTTTATATAATTCCTCATCAGAAAATACGACAGCCACTGTACCACCGGTCACGCAAAAAGGAGTTCTTATTAGCGAATACCAAAATTCAATTTTGTATGGGCTCGAGTATCGCAAATTAAATGAACGAGCCTATATCTTTAAAATCGGCGCACGCAGCATGAATTACCGCTTGATTAAAAGTGCCAAATTTACCGGAGAAAATGGACTTAATTTAGCTTTAGACATCACAAATCCTTACAGCTATCAGATTCATACAGCGTATTTTGATTTTGGTTACTCGGCAGATTCATTATATATTTACACGGGTCTGAATTATAATTTCTTCAACTTCAGTAACCCCAGCAGCACCACGCCCTATCAAACTCGAAATGGTATCGGGTTCCAAACTGGAATTGGCTATTTATTTGATCCCGAATGGACAATTGATCTGACATTGTCCGCAGCACGCGTGGGCATCGACAGCGGCACCGATTACAGTAACAAAACGGATCTTACTTTTTTGGACTTGCAAACAAGTTTAAGATATTGTTTTTAAGGTAAGGTCACAATATGTATCAAGAAATAGAAATCGTAAAAGCTCGATCAGGGACTCTAGTAGAAGAATTAAGACAGGCATTGAAAGCTGGTGAAAATTTAATTGGAGAAAAATATTTGCAACGAATGAAAGATCTCAGAGTCTTAGGCGACGTTTCGTTTGTCACCGAACTAGGTGGGTCTGTTTATTTAATTTCCTACTACCACTTTGAAAGTGAACGACCTCAAAATCCTCCACCTATTCAAAATGACGAAATATTCAAAAAATACATAAATTCATTAGAACCCTTTTTCAAAGGCTCAGAACCGATTCGCATTCCGGTGGCGAATTCATTTTGGATTGATACTGTTATTAAAGAAAAAATTGGCTAGCGCTGCAAATATTTTCGAGCTTTTTGAACCTGTTCGACGATCTCGGCAAAAATATCATCCGTCAGCGGCATTTTAGAAATTTTTGAAGCCGTCTTCAGAGCTTTCATCATTTCTTTTTCATTTCCTAAAATTCCGTTAGCTTTTGCAAAAAATAAATATGAATTATACCAATTGGGTACTATTTTGAAATATTTTTTCCAAGATTGAATCGAAATACGAGCCCATTTATAGGCTGATTTAGCATGACCTTTAAGTGCGTAATTATAAGATAATTCACAAGATCCAACACCTTGAGAGTAATAGGATTTATGGATCCCTTTTTTTACCATTTCTACGCCCAGTCGGTACTGCTTATAGGGCTGTTTGGAAAACCAATAATATTCATTTCGAACTGATTTAGCTAATAAGGGATCAGAACCACGCAGTTTTCGGGTTAACTTGAGCAATTTTTGTGATGCAATTTTGTACCTGCGATTAAGTTCAATCTCACTCAATCCCCGAGGATCTTCGGCAGCAAAAACCGCTTCTAGATATTCAAAATGTAATATTGCTGGATATTTTTGATTGAGCTTTTGAACTAGCTGATAAGCTTTTTTGTACTGACCTGAATTAGAAAAAGCCGCTATTTCAGATTTGTATTTTGAAATTTGGTTTTCAGTTAATTGATCTAATTGATGTTTGGCCATTGATATCCTTGAAATATATTGATTGACGCTCAGTTAGATTAATCGAAAACTATCCTTATGCGCAAAATAATAATCGCCCATCCCCGTTCGGGATCGACCTATTTACTGAGTGGCTTTAGTGATTCACTAGGAGAGGTCTTTGATTTACAACGGGTTCATCCGGACAGCTTTGAGTTATCCGAAGACTTATTGCACCCCGATCAGACTTTTCCAGAGCTTTGGAAAACTGAATGGGCGCAGAGGTATTGGGATCATTTGCAAAAAAATATCCTGAGCAAAGAATCATTTACAATTAAAATATTTTTCGAACACATCGTCCACAATCCTCAGATTATTGAATATTTCAAAAGTCATGATTTTTATACTTATTCTATTTGTCGGAAAAACGAAATCGATCGCATCAAAAGTTTTCTGACTGCACTGAGCGCTGGATTTCATCCAAAGCGCGAATCCACACCGCACCCCCAAGTCATTAGCTATCCTCAGTTTTTAGGTGCCTATTATAAATGTGTCTTGATGCCGAAACTGAGTCACAGCCTTTTTAAAGTGGATACGATTTTAACCTACGAAGAATTAAAGGCTGGGGTCTCCGTACCGCACACGGATCGCCCACTTCGGTTCAACAATAACAGCTCAATGGACTTATTTGAAAAAATGATTTTAAATCACCAAGAAGTTTTACATTGGCTGGATTTACTTCAAAAACAAGATAGCAACTAGTCGCAATCTGCAGGACAATTGCAGGAATTTTCAAACTGAGAATCACACTTTTGGTCACCGCATTCGGCACACACGAATTGGTAGGCTCCGCCGATGGCTTTACCACAGGTTTCTTTGGATTCAATTTTTTTCAGTCCACTACAACAATCTTTGATATTTTTTCTTTGGCTCGGAGGCCCCGACTCACTTCCCGTTTGAGAAAGCTTTAAACATTTTTGAATTTTCGCTTCAGCCTGAATGGAAAAACCAAAGCGATAAAAAAACTAAAAACAAAAAATACTTTTTTAGAATTAGCGACGACCACAATCAAAAAACTCTCCGCGAACTGCGTCCTGAGAACAACGTGAACCAATGCAATCCCATGCTCCACCTAAGTTGTTTCCGAAATGATTTTGACACCACCACGATCCCGTTTGTCCCGAAACACCGCCAACAACAGCGGTGACTCGGTCTGCGACTGCATAGCGTTTTTCACAAGTGAATTCTTGGTTGTAATAGGCATCTGTATCACAATTGCCGCTGATACAAATCCAACCGCCACCCAAGTTTCTGCCAAAATGGCTTTGACACCACCAGCGGCCTGTTTGGCCGGAAACTCCACCAACACTGGCACGTACGGATTGAATATTCGAATTCGATATTGGTCCTGGAGTCGGCGTCGGCGATGGGGCTGGAGTGCTTGTACACGATTGTGTCGTCACAGCAGAGCCCGTACAAGACGATACACAAAATTCAGAAACGGTCGGTTTCGACATTGTACAAAAACTATCTGCGACAGTTTGTCCACTGCCATTTGTACAAGTGACAGTTCTAGTTTTAGTGCCGGCCGTATTCACGCAGCTGGCTGTGCGAGTTTGGGATCCATTCGTACAAGCCGACCACGCCGAATAGGAATAGCTTGGGCTTGCCGAACAAGAACCAAATTGTCCTGTTGACCATGAATAAGAATTTTGATTAGTACAACTTTGCTGGGTCAGCATTTGTCCGGAACAAGTGGCTGTACAAGATTCAGAAGCAGCAGGCTTTGATCCAGAACAAAAACTATCAGCAACTGTTTGTCCGTCAGATCCCACACAAGAAACTGCGCGCGTTTTTGTTCCAGATGTATTCACGCAGCTGGCTGTGCGAGTTTGGGATCCATTCGTACAAGCCGACCACGCCGAATAGGAATAGCTTGGGTTTGCCGAACAAGAACCAAATTGTCCTGTCGACCATGAATAAGTGATTTTCGGCGTCGACGTTCCACAACCAACCTGTGCTTGAGTACAACAAAAATGATCAGCTGTTTTTCCCCAACGATTTGGATGAGTTGATAGCATCGCCTGATAAGTCGGCTCGGCGTTAGCCTGCCCGATTGAATTTAAAATATTTTGCGGCAACAGACCCAGGCCATCTTGATCACCCGTTCCTTGAACAAATAAAGTGTTGTAAGTCGCACCCAAAATAAATGGATTTTTATTCATGATGTCCTGAGCTTTACAAATTTCAATCGCAATGCTGCGTTTGTTTGCGTTAGTCATGTACCAACCCTGCTCGCCTAAAAGGGCATACAACTGCGGAGCTGTATTATTTGAAATACCTTTTTGTTGCAGTTTCGTTCTTTGGAACTGAATCACTTTATCCAAATTTCCAAAACCGTAATAACTAGCACTGTGATAACGATCATCAATCGGAAACCCAGCCGGATTAACAGCATGCTCGTCTGTATAAGGATGCAGGTTTAAGCTCCAAGGAACATCGCTGCTGACCACATTCCAAAGGCCATCCAATAATTCCATTGAACCAACACTTTGGGGATTCGGCGCAGACTGCCAATGTAAATCCAAAGACATGTACAATCTAAAATTTGAAAGAGATTCTTCTTTGAAAATACGATTGACGATATTCATCATATTTCCTAAATGCTGAGCCCGTGACGAAGTGATTTCTGGTGACATATGAAACCAAGTGTCTGAATTATTTTCATTCCAAATATTCCAATGTTTTATAAAGCCAAATTCTTTGGCCATAATTCGTACGTAATCTTCGAAGTGTCGCAAATCAACTGGCGGACAACCCCAAGGATGCACCATCACACCTTGAATATTTAAAAATCCATCGTTTCCCTGCTGACAGTCAGTACCACGATACTGCAAGGGCGTACCGTATAAGGTAACAATAGGAATCACACGTTCAGATTGGTCGTATTGAAATATTTTTTTGAACTTAGCCAGCTCGCCTTTATTAACACAGCGATAAAAATGAAACGATCCTAAAGACTGATTTTGCTTGGGATACAATTCTGCCCCCGCTGGACATTCATGCGGAGTTTTCGCAGCCACATATTGCGGAGTGGCTCCTGCTGAAGCAATCGTAGGTTCGACACTGGCCCACCAAAAATTATAAATTCGAAGACCAGGAGCGACTTCTTGATCCAGTTTTTGATAGCGAGCTAAGTGATTAGAGTCATCCAAGCCACCACCATGAACGGGACCATCAATATAACCAAATTTATTTTTGATCGAAATGCCGCCGACATCAGTCATTGATATAGTTGAAAGATATATTTTTGCATCGTCGGCAGTTGAGGACAGATTCGATTCTAAAACAGATAATTCTGATTTTAATTGGGAACAATTTTGAAAGAAAAATAAAATTGGAGAAGCAGCAAGTAATAAGATCAATGGCTTTAAAAAAGAAAAGCGCACCACATTCCCCCCTCGGACTTTTGGATAGTTCTTTATCGGGTGTTTAATGAAAAACTAGATGGTTTTTAAAGATTTTTATCAATCTGAGACAGCAATTGCTTCACTTCAAGATTGTGGGGATACAATTGCAAAGACTGTTGGAACATTTTGCGTGCAATGACCGTTTGTTGAAAAGCTGAATAAAACCGTCCCGCATACATATAAAATTTAGCATCCTGCGGATACTGCAGTATTTGTCGCTGTAAATTTTTATCCACTGTTTCATATATCAACTGACGAAAAATGGGATCAGTTTGTTCATGGGCCGCCTGGGATCCAACAGCCATCAGAACTTCGATTGTTGTTTGTAAATCTGTCGGATTCTTATCAACCAAATCTTGCAACAACATTTTCGGCTGTTGATTTTCATCTAAAATGAATAACTGGGGCTGAGTCAAAGCCGCATGTAATTTTCGATTGTCACTGATGTCTTTGATTAGGTTATAGGATTGAAAAGTAAGACCTAAAAAGAAAATCAATATCCCACCCCATTTAATATAATCCAATTGAAAGTTAAGATTTTTATTTTCAGACGAGGAATCTGTATAAATTAAATATCCTAAAAAAACTGACATCACAACTGAACTGGTTAGAAAATCAAAGACAAACAAACTGAAAGTCATATTGAAAACATACAAAGCCAATAGTAGTAAGCCCTTATTTTCGTTTTGTTTATTTCGAATCATTCGTTGAATAGTTTTTAGAATTAAAAATTGAAAAAATGCATATACCGACAATCCCAAAAGTCCGAAACTATATAAGATCTCTAGTACTAAATTATGAACTCGATCGTGCCAAGGTTCGTTGGTCAGTCCTGATAAAACATCGGTGGCTAAAGAAAAATTTTCCTGTCCCCACCCCAACCAAGGCTTTTGTAAAAAAGAATGCCAAGCCTGATGCCACAATTGCCATCTTGTCAGAATAGAATCATCTGTGGGAGCATAGCTTAAAATACGATCCGATATATTTAATTCAAAATAAAATTTTGCTAAGTAGACAAAAATAGCCGTGCAGATTAGCTGAGCTGATAAAACTAAAATATTTTTTTTGATCTGCTTTTTTAAAATAAATATTGCGATAGCAATAACTAAAATAAGAGATGTGAACAAAGCTAAAACATCACTCCGTGATTGCGACCAATAAACAGAATACAGACAAGCTACTGAACCTGCAAAAAATGCCCACGAACATTTCTTGTTGCGCCAGACAAACATAATCGCCGTGTGTAAAACATATGAAGCGGCCATAATATAACCAAAATAAATGGGATTTCCCATGGTGGCTGCAAAACGCTGTGGTTCTGCTGTTGCCAACAATCCTGATTGCTGAGCCAATAATACAAAAAATAAAATCCAACTAGCACTTAAAAATGAGCACACTAAATAAAGCCAATGCTTTTCAGATTTGCATACCGCTAATAAAATACCTAAAAACTGAAACAAAAAAATCGACTGCCAATATCCATCCATGCGTGAATATTTGGACCAAAAACTTAATTCCGGCCTTGGCGATAAAAGATTTGAGACCAGCATCGTCAGTAAAAATAATATATATACTGTAAAAATGGGATGCTTGAACTGCATGACTATGTTTAGTGTTCTGTTTTTCCAAATGGAAAATAAAAGTGAAAACAGAACTAAAAAAGAGGCTGCTATGACCAGAAATCGAAAAGAATAAACCTTCGTCGTCACGGCTTCGGCCATGAAACCCGACCCATTTAAAATTAAACTGTAAGGAACTAATAAAATAATCAGAAATGTGAATATATTGAAAAAAAAGAAATCCTTCTTTTCAAAATTCATGTTTATTGACTTTTCCTGAGGAATAATCTTTTACGAATGAATTCAGAAAAATAATCAAAAAGAACAACACACACAAACATCAACAAAATCATGACTCCTGCTTTTTCAAATTGGCGCCATTCAATAAAATACATCAATGACTGTCCTAATCCGCCTGCTCCCACCAATCCTAATAGGCTAGCACTTCTAAAATTGTACTCAAGCATAAATAACGAATTCGAGACTAACAGACCATAAGACGCGGGTTTGATCGCAAACCAAAAAGCTTGCCATCGGGACGCCCCTAATTGTCTTAAAGCCATAAATGATTTACTGTCGACTTCCTCAAGACTTTCATAAATCAGTTTTGTTAGGTATCCGACTGTATACACAGCCAAGGCTGCAATACCACTGGCCGCACCTAACCCCATAGCCGCCACAAAAATCAATCCCCAAATCACAGAAGGAATTGTTCGGACAAACATCATCAAAAATCGAATCGGTCTATAAATGGCGGCTGGAAATAAATTTCGCGAAGACAATACCGCAAGTGGCAAAGACAAAATTAAACCAATACACGTTCCCCAAAAAGCCATCGCAAAGGTCTCGAGCAAAACTTGAGCTAAGAATTTCCAATCATAGTTTAACCAAACTTCGATATTCTTTGGAACAAATCCCCAAAAAGCCTGCAAGGCCTGAACCAAAAATTGATCTGCTGAAAAACCGCTCCAAGAAATAAAAACAGTCGAAACAAGACCTAAAATACCAATTACAAAAAGCCAGGGTGTGACGACAGGACGATGGGACGTCGGATTTTTTTGTATTTGCTTTAATTCAATCGTACGATTGAATTTCTGTGCAGGAATTTTTTGATCATGCTGAGTCAAAACCAATGCAAAACCGTACTTATTTTGTAAGGCCAAGATGGTTTCAAAGATCTGCAATGCGGTGTCTTTGTCGATTTGATTAAAACATTCGTCCGCCAGCAAAATTTGTGGTTTTCGCATTAAAGCTCTGGCGATGGCCACACGCTGTTTTTGCCCACCAGACAACTGCGAAACAGGAAAATCTGAATAAGCATCCAGATGCATTTCATGAATCAACTGACGGGCCCATTGGATCTGCTCATCCGTAAATTGAGTTTGTAAGGATTTTAATTGATAGAGGGAACCCACAAGAATATTTTCTAAAACTGTTTTTTCCTCGATCAAACGAAAATCTTGATAAATTAAAGCCGTCACAGAACGCTTTTGAACAACTGCATCAGAATTCGTTACCGAACCTTCAATCCATCTGAGCAAAGTGGTTTTGCCAGCCCCCGAAGGTCCCGATAGCAAAATACGGTCTTTAGAAAATATCTGAAGACCGTCTAGTTGAAATAAGGATTCTTGTGATTGATTAAATTTAAAATCAATCTTTAAGGATTGAAAAACCAGTTCTGAATTCATAATCAAAGACTATTTAACGAATTCTTTCACATTCAAGCCGGTTTGATTCAAAGCTTCGAGCGTTTTTTGGGTGTGTTTTCCTGTTGGAACAACAAGTTCGGCCGCACCGTAAACGCTGGATAATAAATCCGGCTGATCTTTGGCTATTTTCAACAAGGCCGCACGAATTTTTTCACGCGTCGCTTGAGGAACCTTTTTGGAAATCGCTATTAAATGTGTTGGTACGCCTGGTGTGCGCGTTAAAATTTGCAACTGCGATCTTTGTTCTGCAGTTAAATAAAGATCGGCTTTGGCTCCTTCAATCGCATAATCACTGACGGCCGCCACATCGGCTTGGCCATTTAGAACTGCTAATAATGCCTTGTCATAGCCACCGGCATAGATCGTCTGGCTGAAAAATGTTTTTAAATCCGAAGGTTGCTTAATTAATTTTTCGTCTAATAAACGTTTGAAAGGGAATAAATATCCCGAAGTCGAAGTTTGTGATGAAAAAGCAATACGCTGTCCCTTCAGATCTTTCAGAGTTTTCAAGGGTGAATCTTTTTTAACAACAAAAACAGAATTATATTGTGTTTCGCCGTTTCGTTTTTCAACCGCAATAATATCCAAATCGGCTTCTTGGCTGGCTAAAATATAGGGTAATGAATCCATATAAGCGACATGGACTTTATTGGAAATCAAACCTTGCGCTGTTGCGCCATACGAAGTGGGAACTAATACTTCGATTTTCTGCTGAATTTCTGTTGATAATTTTTCGGCAATAACAGCTGTCGATTTCTTGAGGTCTTCGAGATTTTTTTGTTTCTGAAAAGAAAATACTAATGTTTCTGAAAAAGCTTGTGTGGCAATAAATAATAGCAAACTGGATAATAACAATTTCATAAAGGACTCCTTGGGGATGGATATAAGTCAAATTAGGAGTAATGATGAATTTTTTTTACATATTCCTAGCAATTGAAAACCAATTAATAATGAATTGTGTAATAATTGCATCTGCTTGCTTTTAATCTTAGAACCTGCCCATGGACTGGCTTTATGTGAACCGACAAATTCAAACTTGGGTGGATCGATTTTTAACACCGATTGATGATCCGACCTCAAGGATATTTTATCTGAATTTTGTATTTGTCTTCATTTTTGTGATCGCATGGGCAATCTATACACGTCAAAATATAAGTATTCATTTTTTGAGAAAAATATTTTTGCAAAAAAAATACTGGTGGAATCGATCTACGCGCAAAGATTACAGTCTTTATATTTTGAATTCTGTTTTAAAAATGGCCTTGTTTATTCCTTTTTTGGATTTCAGCTTTCAAATGGCATTGAGATTTGTCCAACTGATGAATAGCTTGGAATTACCAATCAATCCACTAGCGAAAAACAATTTGAATATTCTTTTTTTTTCTGTGTTCTTTTTTGTGTTCGACGATTTTTTACGTTTTATACATCATTATTTGATGCATAAAATTCCATTTTTATGGTCTATTCACCAAACACATCATTCAGCAAAGATTTTAACACCTATTACGCTTTACCGAACACACCCCGTTGAATCGGCTATTGCAACCATTCGAAACAGTCTGTCTATTGGAATCAGTACGGGTGTATTTGTGTATCTATTTCAATCCCAAATCAGTTTTTTAACGATTCTGGGCGTCCACTTTATGGGGTTTCTATTTAATTTCCTAGGCAGTAACCTTCGACACTCACACATTCCCATTTCATTTGGAAAAATAGAAAAAATATTTATTAGCCCACTTCAACATCAGATTCATCATTCCACAAATCCTGAACATTTTGATTCTAATTTCGGAGTTTCATTATCTATTTGGGATCAGCTATTTGGCTGTTGTTTATATAGTAAAGATATTTCAAACAGTAAAAAACTACGCTTTGGATTGTAATTATCATTTGGCTTTCACTTCATTTTCAGTTGATTAACATCTTTTAATAAAAAAAACACCTTGCTTGTTTTTTTATACTTTCAAAAATACTTTCCACTTCGAACAAACAAGGAGACTTATCAATGAAAAAATTTTTCGTATTATTTTTATTAACAACGCAAGCTGCTTTAGCTGATATCGTATTATATACGGATCGCCCAACAGCACGATTACAGCCAATAGCCGATCAGTTTACAGCTGAAACTGGCGAAAAAGTTCAAATCGTTGAAATGGCTTATCCACAAATCAAAGCTCGCATTGAAGCCGAAGGCGATCAAAGCCCTGCGGATCTGATTTTTGTTAAAGATTTAATTTACTTGAACGAAATGAGCCAATTAAAATGGTTCAAACCACTTCAAACTGAACAAATCCGTTCATTGTTACCTAATCACTTTGTGCATTCACAAAATGACTGGGCAGTTATTTCATATCGCGCGCGCACAGTCGTTTATAATACCAACACTGTGAACCCAGCAGATATCCAGGATTATGCAGATCTTGCAAAGCCAGAATGGGCTGGACGCATCTGTGTTCGTTCTGGAACTCATCCATACAATCAAGCTTTGGTTTCGTCATTTATTCATAACTATGGCTATGAACAAACAAAAACTTTCTTATCTTCGATCATTGAAAATTTAGCAACAGCTCCCATTTCAGGGGATACGGCTGTATTAAATGCGATTGCAAATGGTCAATGTGATGTGGGTATCGTGAATCATTACTATTTGGCCCCTTTAGTTGAAGCCAATCCTGCTTTTCCAGTCAAAGCCTTATTCGTCAATCAAAACTCAACAGGAACACATGTGAATGGCACAGGTATCGGAATTTATAAAAATTCAAAAAACGCGGCTGCTGCTCAAAAATTTGTTGAGTTTATGTTAACTGATAAAATTCAGTTGGAATTTTCTGCTGCTCATTATGATTACCCTGCAAAAACAAATTTAATCCCTTCGTCGCTGATTCGTGATTGGGGAACTTTTAAAACTGACTCTGTCGCTTGGGAAAACTTAGGCCTTTACTTTAACCAAAGCCTAACTTTGATCAATGAAATCGGTTACAAATAATTCCTATTCACATTTTTTAACTTCTCTAGCGCTGCATCTTTTGATGGCGGCGCTAGTTGTTTTTGGCCTAAAACCCCAAAACATCCAATTGTCTGATTCCACAGTCGATTTTATTTTAACATCCTTCCAACAAACCAATACAAATATAAAATCTGCTTCTAATCCTACCCGCACAAGTACGACAAAAAAAATGGATTCTGGTCCGGATTCAGTACCAAGTGAGCCGTCGGCGCAAACCGCAGCATCAGCCAATACCCAAAATACTTCGACACAGATTGGAACTGTAGCCACTACGACCGAACAATCCTACATAGCGCATGTACGCTGGCAATTAGAAAAAAATAAAAAATTTCCGCTATTAGCAAAAAAACAAGGTCATTTTGGAACCGTACAAATTAAATTTACCGTGTCCACAAACGGTGAAATTAAAAATTCAGAAATTGCCCAAAGCACCGATTTCGATTCCTTGAATCAAGCTGCTTTGCAAATTTTAAAATCCATTAAAAAGTTTGATCCATTCCCTACAGAAATTAAAAAGTCGGAATGGACGTTTGTTTTACCTATTGAATATAAACTACAGTGAGGATTTATGAAAAAATCGAATCAACTAACCCTAGCCATCATGCTGGTATTTATCTGGAGCTGCCAAGATTTTTTAAATCAACCCGTGCGTGAAAAAAACAACAACACTGATGTGCGCCAGGAATTAAATACAAATAATCCCTTCGACAGCAGTTTTACAGAGCCTCGTACAGCTGATTTCAGCGAGAAAAACTTTTTACTCAATATTGGTTTAAATGTCATATCGACGAATACAGATCAGTTTTTATTAGACTATCAATATTTTAAATTAAAACTGAATCAAAGCTGCCAAGTAGGCAAAGTATTTAAATCTGAACAAATACTTCCTGAGTGGAAAAAACTTGTTTATGCTTTTCACAAAATGGACAGTCAGTCCTTTGGCCCTATTGCGGATAAAAATGCATCGACACAGCTGGCACCACGAACTGAAATCTATAGCTGGCCTTATTCCAATCACTGCCTGGCTGACCGCCAAGTGTATTATCAAAAATTCGATCCCCAATCAGAGCTGAAACTTCCATATAACTCTAAAAGCTTAGATACGATTGAATACTTACTGTTTGCACCCAACGACCAAGTTAAATGCTCTTTGAAAGCTCATGCATATTTAAATAACTGGTTGGCTTTGGATACTGAAACAAAAAACTTAAGTCGCTGTCAACTAGCTGTTCAATTAACTCAGCAGCTTGAAAATAGTGTTAAAAAATTATCTGACCAATGGAATCGCAATCAAGCTAACTTTTCTAAGACGCTAACAGATGGTTCGCGCTACAGCGATTTAAAATCGGCTATCAATGATTATTCAGATGCACTTTATAGTTTAGAAACCATCAAAGATATTCGCCTGGGGGGACCTTTAGGGAAAAATAAAAAAAACTGCACAGAAACAAAATGCCCAAACCTTGTCGAACATATTTACTCGGACACAGGGCTTATTGCGATTCAGGCTCGCCTAGACGGTTTTACGGAAGGCTTTTTTGGTGGTGATTTAGACGCCAGCAAACATCATGGATTTGATGATTACCTGAATCAATCCGGCCACCAGGCGATTGTTTTAAAAATGAAAAACCAAATTGAAATCGCTCAGCAGAGGATCCTGCAATTACCAACCAATTCTTTGAATCAATTGGTGGCGGATATGAACTCAGAACAATGTGTGGCTGGCGGCAACGAAACCATCTGTCAATTTTATGAAGACATTCGTCAAATTTCATCCACACTGAAAACCGAAGTCTTAATTGCCTTGTCTTTAAAGTCTCCTCCTGTATATCAAGGAGACAATGACTAATGGATCGATTTCCCTCTGTTGTCCTGTTGTTTGGACTGTTGCTTTTAATCCAACAAACCTTTGCTGACGAAACTGTTTTAAAAAAAATGGAGGTCAGTGATATTTTAGTGGATGATTTTACAAATTCATTTGCTCCGAAACAAATTTCCAAACAAAGACTTGAAAGCAGTCAAACTCAGGACGTGCTGCGTGCATTAAAAGAAACACCGGGTGTTTACAGCCGCGAAGAAGATGGCCTTGGACTGCGTCCGAATATAGGACTTCGAGGAACAAATCCTGATCGCAGTAAAAAAGTAGTCCTCCTTGAAGATGAAATCCTCATTGGACCCGCGCCCTACTCGGCGCCAGCGGCCTATTACACTCCTTCGATGATTTCGACGGAAAGCCTTGAAGTGTACAAAGGGTTTAGTGCATTAATTTATGGACCGAACTCTGTCGGAGGGGCTGTTAACTATAAAACAAAATCGATGCAAAGCCGTGACTATCAAAAAATAAAATTGTCCCTAGGGTCTTTTGAATCAGACCTGTTGAATGCGGACATTCAAAAAAGACTGGGCGAAGTCAATGTCCTGTTCCAAGGTGCCCGCACTCAGGCGAATGGTTTCAAAAAAATTGATAACGGTCGCGAAAATAAACTGGAACAAAATATTTTTGGTTTAAAAATGCAATATCCGTTTCAAATGGACAGCTGGGCTCATGTTCTGGAACTGAAATTAGGTTATTCAAATGAAAAATCAGATGAAACCTATTTAGGACTGACCGAAGATGACTTTTGGAATTCACCCTATCGTCGCTACAATGCCTCTGAACTGGATCAAATGAAATGGACACACCAAAAAATTCAGTTGGAACACTGGATGGATAATAACGAAGGTTTGACTATTAAAAATCAGCTTTACTCGCATCAATTCAATCGAACTTGGTACAGACTGGATAGTTTTCGTGACTCAACCAAAACAATTTTATCAGTTGTGCGCGACCCCACAGGCACACAAGAATTATTTTACAACGTCCTGACCGGTCAGAGTAACTCGGCCGATGTGGGTGCCAGCGCCGATTTAAATGTTGCGGGCAATGAACGTCATTATCTGAGCCAGGGATTTCAATCTATTTGGGAAAAAAAGACTGACATCACTGAAAACGTCCTTTCGCAAACAAAAATGAAGCTTTTGTTACATCAGGATTCCATTCAACGCGATCACACTGCCAATTACTACAGTATGACCGATGGTCAAATGATCCGAACTCAAGATGCTGTGCTAAATACGACACTGAATCAAGATTCGGCGCAAGCAGCATCAATCGCGCTTCATCAACAATTTGGCTATAAAAAGTATCAATTTTTATTACAGGCACGTTATGAAAATGTAGATTTTAAATTTCAAGATGATTTGAATAAAACTAAAAGCAGTCGCAGTGACCAAGTTTTTATTCCGGGCGCAGGTTTAAATATCGCATTCACGGAAAATTTTGGATTACGAATTTCCGGCAACCAGGCCGCGACTTTGTCCGGGTTGGATTCCACCGGCAAAGAAAAGCGCGAAGAAAGTTTTAACTTTGAAACCGGTTTACAGTGGCAATCACCCAATGATTACCAGCAATTTGAAATTTTGTATTTTAAAAATGATTATAAAAATTTAACGGGTACTTGCACCTCGTCCACGGGCTGTGCGAATAATCAATTAGATCAGCAATTCAATGGCGGTGCTGCGGAAATCGAAGGTATTGAAGCCCGTATCGCTCAGGGTTTTAATTGGAATCAGTTTTGGTTTCCTATCCAAATAAATACGACTGTGCTGAATACACGTTTTAAAAATTCATTTAATTCCACCAGCCAAGAATGGGGAATCGGACAAGTGCAAGAAGGAGATCCACTCCCCTATGTTCCTCGGTATTTGGTGACAGCAGTTATTGGTGTCGAATACAAAAAAATAAAAAATAATCTGGCCATTCACTATCAAGGATTAGCTTATGATCAATCGGTCCATAGCAACCGTATTGAAATTCCAGCATATGGTCTGATTGATTATTCGTTGGGATATCAACTGAATTCACAAACAGAAGTTTTTGCAAAAGTGGATAACATTTTAAATAAACGATACCTCGTCAGTGCTAAACCTTTTGGCTACCGCCCGGGAAAACCACAGACAATTGCTGCTGGCCTTCAAATGACTTTTTAATGAAATAAAGATGCTTTGCTATTAATTTAGACATAAATTAATGGTTCAAGTGGCTGATACAGTGACAAAGCTTTCCGACGTAGACTAAGATCATTGAATGTTAAAAACGTACGCTCTGCGATTGTTACCAGGACAAGATTTAAAAAAATCCCTGATCGAATTTGTAAAAGTAAATTCGATTCATGCGGGTGTTATTGCTTCATCAGTGGGATCACTCAGTGCGCTGAATATTCGATTAGCTAACACTTCAAAAAATTTAAATCTGAAACAATCTTTTGAAATTTTATCGCTGAACGGAACTTTGTGTGCCGATGGCGTTCATTTACATATTTCGGTAGCCGATGAAAATGGCCATTGCTGGGGCGGTCATTTATTAGATGAAAATAGGATTTTAACAACATGCGAACTTGTGATCCTTGATTTAACTGAACATCAATTTCATCGACAGCAGGATCCACAAACAGGCTATAAGGAGCTAGTTATCAAATGACACTTATTTCTGCGTATCAAATTTCAAAGTCTTTTGCTTCTAAGGATTTATTTAAGAAAATTTCTTTTGCGATTGATGAAGGTCAGCGGATCGGTCTGATCGGCCCTAATGGGGCTGGTAAATCCACACTGTTAAAAATTCTGGCGAAACAGATTTCACCCGATCATGGACAAATTTCTTTTTCGAACAGTTTACGATTAGGCTTTTTACAACAAAAACCTGAATTTCCTGAAGGGCAAAATATATATGAAGCCCTGATGTCAGTTGTCGATGATGAATACGATGGTGAAACGATTGCCCTGTGTTACGAACTGATTACGAAATTGCAATTAGATATTTTACCTGAAAAGGAATTTGCTCCGATTGACAATTTGTCCGGCGGTTGGAAAAAGCGTGTCGCTGTCGCTCGCGAATTAATGAAAAAACCCAACTTGTTTCTAATGGATGAGCCTACGAATCATTTGGATGTTCACAGTATTTTATGGCTCGAGGAATTTATCGCTCGTCAAAACGAAATGGCGTTTTTAATTATCACGCATGATCGTGCTTTTTTACAAAACACCAGCAATATGATTTTTGATTTAGATCCAAGGAACCCCGATGGACTGATTAAATCCGAAGGAAGTTATGTCCAATTTTTAGAAACCAAATCGATGCTGATGGAAGGTCAAAAGCGCCTTGAAGAAAAACGTCGTAATACAATGCTGATTGAAAAAGACTGGCTGGCACGTGGTCCACAGGCCCGATTAACCAAACAAAAAGCACGTATTAATCGAGCCCATGAATTAATTGATGAAGTTGATAATTTAGAAAATAAAAACATGATTCGTAAAGTGGATTTTGATTTCGGTCAAAATCAAAAAAGCCCTAAAAAATTGATTCATCTAGAAGCTGTCACAAAACAGTTCGGCGATCGCATTTTGTTTTCGAATTTATCAGGTATGATCTCGCCGAAAGCGCGTATTGGTTTACTGGGTAAAAATGGTTGTGGCAAGTCGACTTTGATCAAAGTATTAATGGGGCAAGAATCCGTCAATGCCGGCGACGTTTTTGTGAATCCCGATATTCAAATTTGCTATTTCGAACAAGGAAAACAGGATTTGAATTTGAACCAAAGCGTCCTACGAGTCATCTGCCCCGAAGGGGACTATGTTCATTTGCATGGAAAACCGATTTTTGCCCGCAGTTATTTAAGCCGTTTCTATTTTAACAACCAACAAATGGATATGCCCGTTGCCCAGTTATCGGGCGGCGAACAAAGTCGTTTATTGATTGCCAAGCTGATGCTGAATCCAGCGCATGTTTTAATTTTGGATGAACCCACAAACGATCTGGATGTTGAAACATTGGATGTATTGACAGAATGTTTAGCGGATTTCGAAGGCGCTTTGATTTTAGTTTCGCATGATCGTTTTTTCTTGGATCAAAACACGAACGAATTATGGGCGTTTACCGAAAATGAAACCGGCGAAATTATTAAATTCGCCGATTACAACCAATGGAATGATTGGTACACAGATTCCCTGAAAAACAAAAACTCGAATAAAAAAGAAACCGCAGCAGCCAACAAAGCCGCTGGATCCAATGCCGCCAAAGGACCCAAGTTGTCCTATAAAGAGGTTCGCGAACTGCAATCGATGGAACAAGTCATTGGCGAAAAAGAAAATCGTTTAGGACAATTGCAACAAGAAGTCAGTCTACCTGAAGTGGTCAGCAATTATTCCAAATTAACTGAGTTAACCAACGAAATTTCGAAACTAGAAACGGATATTAAAAAATTGTACGATCGTTGGCAGGAACTGGAAGGACGTCCACAATGAATTTAACAGCGATCTTGAAATTTTTATTATTGATTGCAACCGTGTTTACAACAGCCAACTTGCAAGCTGATACTTTCGAACAAAACTGCAAAATTATGGGCGAGGACGATGTTGTTCAAATGACTGTTGAACTGAACACAGAAAATTTATTACACCGAGTGACTGCATTTGAAGAAGAAAATTGCCAAAAACCCTATCTGATTTTTGATCGTGTTTATGAAACACCAGAAAATCAAAACCAAGTCGTTTCACTCGTTCATTTAAAATCGATGTACACTCCGCTTTCCATCGAAGTGGCACGGGCCATGAATTTAATTAAATACTGTGGCCTGCGCACTTGGACTATGAATCAAAGTCAGGATGTGACTGGTAAAAAATGTGATGACTTTCAACAGTTATCCGCCGGCGAAAAAACAGAATTATCCGTCACATTTCAACCCGATTTCATTTACTTTGATAATGCCCACGACCCCATTCCCTACGCTTTAAAACGCCTATAAACGTTCATAGGTGTCAATTTTGCGTACAGTCCTATAGCTTCTATAAGCTTGTAATTTCCCTCTGTGAATACCCGTTTGATTTTGGTAAAACACGGTTGTCGCGGGGGCGATTTTATGGGGAAAAAAAGTCATCAAAAAATTCAATTCGCAGTCTTATTATTATCCACAACGTTGGCGTTTTCAGGTTGTCAGCCACCGAATAGCAAAGTTGGATTAGCACCAGATCAAAGCGGTCCTGCGTTGGATATTACGCAGTTGCCAGACACCCTGGAATTGCCTGAAGTCAATCCAGAGACAGAAACAACACAACCTGTTTTAAATAACGATTCTGCACCTGAAGTCAGTGAACCCACCGTCACAGAAAAACCTGAAGTTGTCACTCCAGTAAAGCCGCAACCTTCAACACCGACACAACCATCGCAGCCAGTACAACCAATACAACCGCCAAAACCCACACAACCGACTCGTCCTGCTCAGCCGGTGCAGCCAGCAACAAAACCTGAACCGATCAAACCACCGGTGGTCATCAAATCAGAACCTTCCGAATTTATTAAAATCGCCCATGAAGTCATGGTCAAAGAAGGTAAAAAAATCGGAACTCCGTGCAACTTTTATGTTCGCAGAGTGTTGATGCGCGCTGGATACAAAGACGAAGGTTTTTTAGCGAATGATTTTGATGTTTATGCTAAAAAGAATTTTATTTCATACAAAGCATGTAATACTAATTCTACAAGTACTCTAA
>DALYIB010000012.1:0-3862 GCA_031970595.1 Pseudobdellovibrio sp. | reverse complement strand
TTCATACAAAGCTATTGATTTTAAAATTGATAAAAACGGAACTGATAAGGCTGAATTGAAAAAATATATTTGGTCGTACCCAGAAAGAACACCGTTCATCGCACAGTGGACACGCCCAGGTAATTATGGACATGTGGCCATCATCGAACGAGCTGGTGACGATTTGGTCATCTATCAAGCCAGTATAAATCAATATACAGCTCGTCGTGATTTGACGACTGTCGATCGTCTTTTGAGCTCGCAAAAAAGAGCCTTTTTGACACTGTATTCTGAATTTAAAAAGAAATAACTAAGCGCACTATTAGATGACCTGTCCTCTGATATTCGACGAGAATAGTTGAACGGAGGACTTATGAAGTTAGTTTCAATCACGTTAGCCCTTGCCTTTTTATTTTCTTGTTCCAAGCAAAATGAACAGAAAGAATTTTCTATTTACAATTCGCCAGTCGCACAATTGTCTGCGATTTCAAGCTGGTCTGATTTAGCAGAACCGCAAGCGCAAGCCCAAATCGTCGTCGTTAATACACAAAATGAACCACTGGCTCAGGCCGAAGTTTTAATCGGTCGTGCGCAAGGATCACCTTTTAAAAATAATTTTTTAAAAACGGATAAAAACGGCGTCGTTACAATTCCCAAAGAATGGACTCAACCCGCTCATGTTACTGTTCAAGCCGCTGGTTATATTCGTCAGACACTTTTAAATCAAAAGCCCGGACAAATCGTTGTGAAAATGAATCCCGCCTATTTGGCTAATAAAGCGTTAGTGACTGGACAAGTGACTCAGTTACCTGTTGTAAACGGCGACAAAATGATCGATTTCGGTTTGGTGATGTCAGCTCTGACTCGCGCTGATTTGCTTAATTTTGATTTTGGCCTTGTGATCAGCCCATTTAATGATGTGTTAACAGTCGCAGGATACAATGCCCCGGTTCCATCAAATGTTTCACTGCCGACGCAAAAAGAAAGTTACATTTTTAACTTAACTGTTTCAAAACCACAGTACCGTTATTTTTCATCGACACTGGGTCAACGCCGTATGTACGCAGCCGGCGGACGTTTTCCATTCAAAGCCGTGGTGGATGAGTTACGTGGTGGTAAACCGTTTTACGAAGTCATTAATTATTTTGATCTAAAATCGGGCGGCATTCGTGATGTGACTTTGAATGGTCAACAAACACAAGTCGACATTCCAGGAAATGAATTAACATTCAATCAAGCGATTCAAATCACCAGCCCCACAATCGAAGCTGACGAAGTTTACGTGGCATTAGCGGCCAGCGAACTGGGTGGTTTTTTAATTCCAACAGGTCTTAAAAAAATGCCTTCGAATACAACTGCGACTTTAAACACTTTGGCGTCTCAGCCTTCTTATGTTGTCAGCGTTCTTAAAAAACAAAGTGAATTCATGTCACAAGCTCCTGGATCGGATCGTTTGACGGCTTCGTTATTACCTTACAAAGCAGGTCAAAAAACAACATTGATTCCGCTGATTGCAGATCCAGCGATCAGTTTTCAAAACAATGCTTACCAAATTCAAATGCCTCCTGTTGAAGTCAATACCGGCATTTATCCATTGGCAATTTCAGCAGCTGTTTCTGATATCCAAACTGTCACTGAAGGCGACAAGACAATTACTCACTTGATTCGCCAGTGGGAAATTTTAGGAACTGAGTGGCCAGAAAATATTGAGTTACCACAGTGGCCTTTAGCCGCTACACAAGGCAAACGTCGTCTAGAAGTGAATTATGTAGCTGGCAACAAAGACCAAAATTTAAACTTAGGCGAAGAACTCTTAAAAGCAGCTACGCACGTGACTCACTCGTCGACTGATTTCTAATTATGATTAAATACATCTTGATTTTTGCACCTTTGATTTTTTCAAGCTGCGGCCTTTTTCAAGGCCGCCCCGATTCCACCAGCGAGATTTTGCAAAAAGCCTCGAACCAAAAAATATTTTTTGCTTCCTATGATCAGGTTTGGAAAGCCGCTCATGCGACCTTGAAATACACAATCGCCAGCGAAAATCAGGATTATGGTGTCATCGAAACAGATTACATCAAGGCGGTGGATGGCTATGTTCCGCCTTATCAAACAAAGCCTGAAATTCCAGGATCGCGTTACAAATTAGTAATGAATTTTGCCAAAGGCCAAACAAATGGTCGCGAGTCGACTCGGGTCACAATCGAAAAGAAAATTGAAGTTTTTAAAAATGTGATCTCGGATGTTCAAACACTCCCCAGCGATGGATTAGAAGAACGTATTATATTTTACCGGATGGAGCGCGAACTAGTGATTGCATCTGCACTGAAGCGTGCGGCCGAATCGAATTCAAACGAGCCAGCTCTGTAATTGACAGCTGGCCGCAGATCATATTGTTTTACCATTTATTTTTGCGAGCAAATTGTCTCCACTGATCAATCACTTCAGCAGAGTTTTTTCCAGAAAAACGAACTTGTGTTAATTTTTCCAAGGCTTGGATACTGTAAGCAGTCACAGCTTTATCCGAGTCATATAAAAACTGAGCAAAATAAGCCTTGTCTTCTTCGGTTGGATTTTGCACCAAATATTTCATAATTTGTGGACGAATCCATAAACTGGTTTTTCCGTTGAAATTATATTTTTGCATCATTTCTTTCGACAAAACTCGGCGAATAGATGGATCTTTCAAGCGACCTAAAACATCGACAGCCGCAGAGCGAACTACGAGGGCTTTATCACTAATCAATTCACGGGCTTTATCGTAAACCAAATCTGATTCAATTTTATCCAAAGCCACCAAAGTCGCATTGCGCATGTACCATTCTTTGTCTTTGGAAAAAGCTAAAATTTTTTGAATCTGTGTGGCGTTGGCCAATTCAGCGGCGGACAATAAAGCTTTCCAACGAGCTGCCATCGGCAGAGTCGTTGTCGATGCGATTTTGTATTGGGCATCAAAGCTTTCAGGCATTTGCTCTGGCACTGCTGCAAAGGACACAGATGATAACAAGATCATTCCTAAAAACATTTGTAATGCATTTTTTACATATACTATCCTTTTGCTTTTTCAAAATCACTGATCAGTTGTTTTTCTAATTCAGAAATGGCCAACTCTTGTTCGGTGGGAGCTTTATTTTCTTCGGTAGGAGCTGCTTCAACAGGGGCTTCGTTTTCTGCAACAACAGCTTTCGGTTCGTCAACAGGTGCTGGCTCAGGCTCAATTTCGGCCACAGGTTCAACAACTGAAGCTTCAGTTTCTGTCGGCGCGGCTGATGCTGTCTCTGCAGCTGTTGGTAAACCACCACTCACTTGAGCTTTTAATTTATCATTTTCTTCTCGTAAACGATGTAAATCGGCGATGTCTTCCGCAATCACTTCGTAATCGCTCAGTCGCGTTTCGAGTTCTTCGATTTTCTTTTTATATTCAGCGATCGCGGCTTCATCGACAGCAGCTGTCGCCGCAGCAGATTCGGCAGAACCACTCGTCGCATTTTGCGCGGACTGCTCGACTTGCGCTTCTTTTTCTTTGAGGGATTGGCGTAAAGAATAAATTTCAGTTCGTAACTTTTCGACTTCTTCGTTGCTATCTGCTGTCACCGCACCCGAAGTTTTTTGTTTTTGCACTTCCAGCATCTGAGTCAATTTTTCTTCGATGACTTTCATCGAAGGAGCGCCTTCGGCCTCGACGGTCTGCGTGCCAAAAAACAACTTATAAATTAAAAAGCACAGCAGCAAGCCCACTACTCCGAAAAGAATTTGAATAAAAAGCGTATTATTGTGAGTGAACCAGTCTAAAAAGTGCCCCATTGATTAAATTCTATAGAAGCAGTCAGTCTTTGCAATCCAGACCTAGACCTTCACCCTGGCCTTTGTTAGATTAAATCAT
>DALYIB010000011.1:0-25646 GCA_031970595.1 Pseudobdellovibrio sp. | reverse complement strand
CTTTCGCAACACGCGCAAGAGTAACAGCTTTAGGAAATTCAGCTCACTTAACAGATGTATCTGGTGTTTACGGAACTCCGTCAGACATGGTTTCTTTAGGTGATTCTTTAACTTTGGAATCAGGCGTAACTGCGAATGGTTTCACAACAACTGGTGTTGCTCCAGATGCAACTGATTCATCAGATGCTAACCTGGGTGCTGAAGGTTTGTTGATCCGCTCTATGGGCGATGCTAAATTTGCTATCGGTTTAGGTCATGATGATGCAACTTCTTTCATGAACCGTGGTATGGCTAACGCGATCAAAGTTAACTCATCTTTAACTTACGCTATCAGATCACAACAAAATCCACTTTTCTTAGCTTACGCTACGAAAATGGGTGATATGAACGTAGGTGCTGGTTTACGTTACTCTAACTTTGATGATAAAAAAGGTGACGAAAAAGAATCTTCAATGGGTTTAACTTTAGATGCTTCTACATCTAAATGGGACGTTGCTTTAGATTTAGGTTTAACTGACGAATGGAAAACTGGAGCAACAAATGCTTCTCCAGGCGATTCATTCAAAGGTAAATCTGCGATCGCTTTAACAGGTGGTTACAACGTAACTGATTCATTATATGTAAACGCTGGATTCATGTCTGGTGGTTTCAAAATGGAAGACAACTCTGCTGAAGTTGCTGACGTTGAATACACAAACATCACTGCTGGTGTTACTGAAAGCATCAAAAAAGATGGTACAGAATTTTTCTACGGTGCTGGTTTATTATCTGCATCTGCTAAAGAAAAAACTTCTGATACAAAAGTAACATCTTTGAAAATGCCTTTGATCATCGGTTTAGAAGCAGAAGCTAACTCTTGGTTAGTTATCCGCGGTTCTGTTACACAAAATTTATTGTTAGTTGATAGCGATAAAACAACTACTGCTGCTACAACTGCAGTAGAAACTGCTCCAGGTGCTAACAGCACTAAATTGGCTGCAGGTGCTGGTTTGAAATTCAACAAATTAACTGTTGACGGTTCAATCCTAGCTGCTGGTAGCCAAGTTATCAACAGCGCTAATTTATTAGGTACTGTTGGTTTAACTTACGCTTTCTAATTTGATTAGAAACAGTTAAATAAAAAAAGCCGATGGAAACATCGGCTTTTTTTTATTTGAATGTGAACAAGATTATTTACATTCAGCTTTATCTTCAAAAGGCCCAAAAGAATCTTTACCATATTTAGCAGTTACTTTTTTCCCAGCAAGTGTCCCTTTGCGAATAATTTTTGAACTTTCTTCGGACATTTTTTTGCAATCAGCTGCATCTTTAGCATCTTTTTCGTCAACTGTTGGATTAACGCCTTTGTAAGGTGTTAACATCAGCTTTTCTTTACCAGGGCAAGCTGTACGATTTGTTGTGATAATGCATTTCTCTGCAGAAAAAGCATATTGAGATATCAAGGCCGTAAATAGAATTGCGAACTTCATGGTGACTCCTTTTTTGTTAGTCCTTTCGGACTTGTTTTGAAAAACTTAATATTATTTATATAAATGTTGGCTAAGACTTGTTTTATTGCAATAATTTACAAAAACAATCCTAGACTTAAGTTAAAGTACAAAAGGGGTAACTATGAAAAAACACATCTTGGCTACGGCATTAGTCCTAGCTTCATCAACAGCATTTGCAACAAAGGCTCGTCAAAAGTCTTTAGGAAACTCATTTCACTTATCAGGTACACAGACTGTTTATACAAGTCCGTATCACTTGTTTTCAATTGATAACTTTGTATCAGTCGAAGCAGGCTTAACGACTTCGACAACGGTTGATAATGGTGCTGAAGGTTCTGGAATGTTTAACGTGAATGAAAATTCTCGTTTATTCATGTCAATTGGTCACTTGGACGAATCAGTTCAAACACAAAGAAGATTTCTAAATGCACTTGCGGGTGTGACTGCTTACAAGGCACAGCAAAATCCAATCGAAGCTATTTACGCTTGGAAAGCAGATGGTACGACTTGGGGTCTTGGCTTGAATTATTCTGATTATAAAAACAAAGTAACAAATGAAGCAGAAACATCAACAGGCGTGCGTGTGGCTGCTTCTTATGGTGACTTCAAATGGAAATTAAATACAGGTTTAGTTAACAAAGCGACTAATACAGCTGGTGATACATTTGATAATCAACCTTATTACAATTTAGGTCTTAGATATCAAATGAATACAATCCGTTTCGGTTTTGATTACACAGGTTGGACAGTGAAGCAAACTTTGAATGGTGCAACTACGGCTAATCAAGAACATCAATTTCAAGGTATGAACGTTCGTGTAACTGACGTACAAAAAGTAGATAAAACGGAATACTTTTATGGTGTTACTTTAGATCAATCTACTTTCAAAGACAAAATTGCAGACAAAAAATTTACACGTTTAACAGCTCCAGTTTTAATCGGTGCTGAAACGCATGCCAATGATTGGTTAATTGTTCGTGGTTCAGTTGTACAAACTGTATTGATCGCACAATCAAAAGATGAAGTGGGTTATCCAGCGGCAGCTGTTACTGGTGCGACAGGAACTGTTGACGGTGAATTCGCAGCGGAAGCAAATAACACAGCAGTCAACGTTGGTCTTGGTTTAAAATTGAACAAAGTTCAAATCGATGCCACTTTGTCAGGTTTAAGTGGTTCAACTGCTAATCAAAAAGTAGATGGCACTAACTTGTTGGCTCAAGTGGGCGTAGTTTATAAATACTAAAAGTGATTCGATTTTTTAATCTAGTCATTTTAGTTCTATTTGCAAGCTCGGCCGCTTTCGCTAGCCGAGCTAAAATGAACTCATTGCAAAACAATCAGCATTTTCCAGATTTGGAAAATGCTTTTTTATTTCCGACTAAATCTTTTGATCTTTTTCCGATGGTGACTTTCGAATCGGGCTTAACTTCTGCGGCCAGTGCGCAGACGAATGCCTATGTCGCTGGTTTGTGGCAGCAAAATTCAGACGTGAATTGGTTATATTCTTTAGGTCGTCAAAATAAAACCGTTCAGCAGTCCCGTGAAAGATATCAGGCAATTACTTCTGAAAACTTGGAACTCGCGAATAATTCAGTGCAAATCATTCGAAGTCAAAAAATAGCAGGGATAGGATATTCCTTGGGTGCTTCCTATTCAGGCCGAAAAGATCAAATAGCCGATGAATACGAGAATGCAGAGGCAATCATGGCCGGTTTGCGTTTTGGACATTGGTCTTTCAGCACCGAATACGCGTTCAAGAATCAACAACAAATTCCATCATTTAAATATATCAATATTAAAAATAATTTAATGCTGGCAGCTTTGTATGAAGTCGATAATTTGACTTTATCCGCGCAATTGAATTACCTGAGTGGACGTCAGGAGAACTCGGGTCTAGAGTCTCAGTCTTTCGATGATCAAAGCTATACATTTTCTTTTTCTGATAACAGTTTGTTTCAAACAAAACTTTTTTTCTATAAAATCGATTTATTGATTAATAATTTAAAATATAATTTATCTACGGTGCGCGAGCGCAGCAATCAATTGCCGATTAGTTTTGGTTTTGAAAATAGTATTTCAGATTTTTTTAAAGTTCGTGGTTCTTTGAAGCAAACATTGCTGCTTAACAACAACCAAGACATGTCAGCCGCTGAAGATAATACTAATATCGCAGTGGGTTTAAGTTATGAAAATGATCGTGTTGCCATTGATTCAGTTTTGCAGGGATTGACTGGGACAGCCGCCAATCAAAAGATCGACGGCAATCAATTGCTTTCGCAAGTATCTGTTACTTATCTTTTTTAGTTTCTTTGATTTCGTAATAATCTGGATAAACAAAGTCAGGCGTTAATGGATAACGATAACTTTTGTAAGCCTTAATTTCGGGTTGACCCGCTTGTTTGTAAATATCATCCCACATGTTAGCTAATAGCAAAGCGGATCGAGCCATTTGAGTGACAATTAATTTTTTAAATTTCTCGTGACCGACTTTACCTGGTTTTCTTTCGGCGGCCGTTTTTAAGCTCATGCCACGTTCAATTTTTAATGTCGATGGCTTCGTCACAGGATCCACTTTCAGAACGTCTTTGACTTCTGAAATTGAAATTTCTCCCAGAGCTCGCATTTTTTCTAATGGGCTTCCGTTTAAGAAAGGTGTTTTCTTGAGTTTTTTTGCAGACGAAACAATTTGCGCCTGTAGATCTGGACCAAAATAGGCCACACTGGTGTCCTCGTAATAGGAATGAATACCACCGTGTCCAGCAGCGTAGCCATCATGATCGGACGTCACATGAAAAGGCTGACCGTTGTCCCCAACGAAATGACCCATCAATCCCATCGCCACAACCATCTCGTAAAAATTTTTATTGAATGCTAAGGTGTCGTCTTGTTCTTCTTTGTAATTAGTAGGGGCCGCTGATTTTTTAATTTCTTTGGCTGATTCAACAGCTCGTCTGAAAAACTGATCGGCTCTCCACCAATTTGAACCCATATCCATCGGCACAGATGATAATTTGGATCCGGCGCGAGTCATGTTTTCCTGACCTGTGTATTTTGTAATTAATAATGTCATATCCAAAGGAACATCTTTGGCGGCAAGTCCGATGGCTTCGGGATTGATATAGTGGGTTGGATTTCCGTGTTGAGTTTGTTCGCCGGATAGACCTTTCCAATAGATGTCAGGAACATTGCACAGATGTCCCATCATGTGAGGTTTATTCAAAAGATATTCTTTCAAATTTTCGCTTTGGACTAAAAAGACGGCGGCTTCGCAAATCGAAGCGTGACCTCGGCCTCCCCAAGCCCATGCCTGAATGCTGACAAATGACAAAATAATACCCATGATTGATTTCATTGATGACTCCTATTGATAAAATCTAAGACTCGATCGACAGCTTAAGGTATTGATTTCCCTATGTAAATACAAATTTGTACCGGTTGAACTGTAGAGTCACAAATTTAGCAATAGACATTCGTTCAATTTCATTTAAACTCAAAGTATGTTTAAAAAAAATTAAACATACTTGAAGGAGTCAAAAATGACTAAGTTCAGCTCACAATTTGGTTCAGATACAGTTCAACTCATGGCTGGTTACTCGAATGTCGCCAATGGCCTTACAGGTTCATCCGCAGCGCAAATACAAAGAGAACTGCCTTCAAACTTTCACAACGGAATTTCTAATTTATTAGATATTCCTTATGACGTGATGACTTTCGAAGAGGGACAAGACGTCTTTAATGAGGGCGAAATGTCAAAAGGGCTTTATATTTTAAAGTCAGGCTGTGTGAAAATCTTTGTTCACCGCGAGGCTTCGCGTGGTCGCACGACAACTCCGGAATACGTCACGAAATTGGTTTCTCCGGGGGAAATGTTTGGTTACAAATCTTTAGCCTCAGAAGGTCAGAATAAGGCTTTCGCTAAAGCGGTCAGAACATCGACGGTGTGGATGTATGCCGCTAAAGACGTGATGAATTTGTTATCACAAACTCATCCGATCATCAGAACATTGTTACAGCAAGCAATCATGGATATTCAGAACTATGAAAAAATCAGCCAACTTCATTATTTGGCTTCAGTTCAAGAGCGTATTGCTTATCAAATCGTAACATTGGCAGATCGTTTTGGTGTTCAAACGGCAAAAGGTTTGTCGTTAAATTTAAAGCTGACTCGAAATGAATTTGCTCAATTAGCAAGTACAATTAACGAATCATTATCACGTCACTTGACTGAATTTAAAAATGAAGGCTTGATCGATATTAATGGTAAGGAAATTATCATTAAAAACCGAGAGGGCTTGGCTGCAAAATCAGGAAATTTCTAATTACAATTTAAAACCGATTGGATACTTAAAATCGTGTTTCCCAGACAAGTTTGGCGTCCCCAGACAGTCTGGGGTTGTTCCTTTGACTTACTCAGAATTAGTGATCGACAGTGAATGGCAACCTGAACTCGCTTTGCAGGGCTTAGAAGGCTATTCACATTTATGGTTGGTTTTTATATTCCATTTAAATAAATCAGCTCGTTATCATGCTAAAGTTCATCCGCCACGCTTGGAAGGTCAAACCATGGGGGTTTTTGCGACACGTTCTCCGCATCGGCCGAATCCCATGGGGTTGTCCTTGGTTGAAATTGTTGAAGTTAAAAAAGATCGTCTGATATTAGCGGGTGCTGATCTGGTCGATGGAACACCCATATTAGATATTAAGCCCTATTTACCTGAATATGAATCCAAGCCACAGGCTCGCGGTGGATGGTCTTCGGATAAGGCTTTAAAATCAATTCAAGTTGATTTTACCGCGGAAGCGAAGGAACAAATTCAGGCTTGGAGTCAGCGCCTGGGAAGGCCCGAGCTCAAAGACGTTGTTGCAGCCCTTATTCAGCAAGATCCGCGTCCTGTCGTTTATAGAGGATATGAGTCCCAAGAATCGCCTTACAGAAACAAACATGCGATGCGTTTGTATGACGGAGATATCCATTTTGAGTTCACCTCTGCAAATAATGCATGCGTGATTGAAATCAAATTCTAAATCTGCTAATTATTTAAACTACAAACAAAAGATAAGACACCAATTTTTCAAGTGAGGTCAGGTATGCAAACACAAAACACATCACCAAGCACGCTTCGTAAAGTTCCTACGCTCAGTCTGGGAAGCTACACCAAGGGGATGGAGTCCGATAAAGTCAAATTTATCGACCAGCTTTTCTCGGGGATCAAAGACTATGGTTTTATTATTTTAAAAGATCATGATGTGAATCCTGAAAAATTAAAACAAGCGTATCAAGTTCTTGAAAAATTTTATGCATTACCTGTTGAAACAAAAAAATCTTATATTTCAGAATCGGGTGGAGGCCAACGTGGCTATACGGCTTTTGGTACTGAGCACGCTAAGGATTCTCCGGTAAAAGATTTAAAAGAATTTTGGCATGTGGGTCGCGAAGTTCCTGCCGGTCATCAGTTTGAAAAATACTATCCAAAAAATATTTGGCCAGATGATTCTGTTCCTGAATTTAAACCGTTGTTTCAAAAATTATTTTCACAGCTTGAAACCGCTGGAATTCAAATGATGGAAGCATTGACGTTTCCACTTGAAGTCGAAAAACATTTTTTCCGCGATATGGTTCAAGAAGGAAATTCTATTTTACGCTTATTGCATTACCCACCGATTCCTGAAGGCGTTGATCCCCGTTGCATTCGTGCAGCCGCTCATGAAGATATCAACTTTATTACGATTTTACCGGCAGCCACACAATCCGGTTTACAATTAAAAGATCGCGATGGAGCCTGGTTAGATATTGAATCTGATTTTGGATCTTTGATTGTCGATGCGGGCGATATGTTATCACGTTTAACGAACGAAGTGATTCCGTCAACGACTCACCGAGTGATCAATCCACAGGATGGAACCAATGTATCACGTTATTCGATGCCGTTTTTTATGCATCCACATCCGGAATCGATGTTGTCATGTTTGCCATCTTGTCGTGGTGCTGGCGCTAAATACCCAGATATCACGGCTCACGAGTTTTTAATGCAAAGACTTCGTGAAATTGGATTAACAAAGTAATTCATGAGAAAAGATTTTTTGACGGCCATAGTTGTGACTGGAATTGCTATGGCTGTGTTTTATTACCTAGACCGAAAGCCTTCGGCAACGACGCAAAAAGTTCAAAAAGAAACGACGGATCAAGAAAGAAATGCTCCATTGATCAATTCGGTCACTCAGTCGATTGATTCAACGGGGACAGCGAGTAATGTTGTTTCTGCGGACAAAACACAAGCTGTACCTCAAAACCCTGAAGGCATTGAGCAAGTTCAAAAAAAATTCTCGGAACACTTAAAAGAAATCGGTCAGTGCTTGCAGTTTAAAAATGCGGTTGATAGTGAAAAAATTGATCCGACGTTTGATAATTTGATTGTCAGTTTACGGCCCGCCCTGGGGGAGGTCGTTGTACAGATGGATGATTGGACACAAAGAGACTTGCGATCTGCGGATGGGGAGTTGATTCGCATCCGTACCGAAACAGATTATCAAAATGCGACAGGTCGTCCTGTGAAACGTGTTCAGTTATATAAACTAAATGCACAAAACAATCCGGAATTACAAAGCCTGGATCCCGAAAAGTCAGTGAATCCGGATGATTCTTATATTGATACATTATCTGCAGGCGCTTCGACGTTTTTAGAAGAAAAAGGTGGTCGTGCTTACTATCAAGAAGGCGAAGAGCTGGTCATTATAGAACGCAATGGTAAAATCGAATCCATTTCGTTGTCGAAAGGCAGCAAAACGGTCAGCTGTTCGGGATTGGACAGCCTAAAATCTAGCTGCCAGTGTTTATAAATGAAATAGTATTTAATATTAGTTCTTAAAAAGGCCTTATTTTTGGCTTTTAAAATTCCGAAATGAATCCTGGTATAAAGGAAACGTTTCATGGATTTTGAGAGTGAACTGAAATTAGGTTTTTTAGAAGAAGCCGCGCAATCGATCAGCGATGTTGAGGAATGTTTTCTGGATTTAGAAAAAGATCCTTCGAACGTTGAAACAATTAATAAAATTTTTCGTCTAGCACATAATTTAAAAGGATCCTCAAAGGCTGTCGGATTTAGTGATTTTGGGGCTTTTACTCATGAATTTGAAACTTTTATTTTAAAAATTAAAAATGGTCAGTTCAGATGTACACCTGATGTTGTAAATATTCTTTTAGCTGCTAATGATCACGTGAAAGTCATGATCGAGGGGCTGAAAACAGATTTGAATGCCCAGTTTGATTCAACGCAGTTATTAGCGCAAATGAAAAACTTTAACCCTGGAACTGGGACTGCGGTGGTATCAGCACCTGCTGAGCCTAATCAGGCTGTGCGAGTAGAACCATCCATCGACGAAATTTTAGCTCAACAGGCGGCTCAAGAAGCTATGTTAAGCAACCAAGTTTTAGATAAAGCCAACAAGACAAACACCGTAGCTGCACCGAAAGCGACGGCGGATGAAACGTTGCGAGTCGCTTTAACCAAGGTCGAACACTTATTAAATAACGTAGGAGAAATGGTTATTTTACAGAGCGTTTTGCAGCAGCAGATGGAATCTGTACAAAACGAAGAATTGAAAAAAATTGTTCATCAAATATCAAAAATTTCTAAAGAAATTCAAGACAGCTCGATGAGTCTGCGCATGACGGCTATTAAGCCGGTATTTCAAAAAATGCAAAGAATCGTGCGTGATACGGCATTGGCATTAAGTAAAGATGTTCAATTGGTTTTAACTGGCGAAGAAACCGAGATTGATAAAACAGTTTTAGATCGAATCGGAGACCCACTTGTGCATCTGATCAGAAATTCCGTCGATCATGGAATTGAAAGCAGCGACGTTCGATTGTCAAATGGGAAGCCGGCACAAGGTAAAGTTGAGCTTTCGGCTTTTCATAAATCAGGATCCTTAGTTATTGAAATTAAAGACGACGGCGGTGGTTTAAACCCTGAAAAGTTAAGAAAAATAGCGATCCAAAAAGGTGTTATCAAGCCGGATGCACAACTGACTGATCAAGAATGCCAGCAGCTTATTTTTGCCCCAGGATTTTCTACTAAAGAGCAAGTCACTGACGTTTCTGGTCGAGGCGTTGGAATGGATGTCGTTAAAACGAACATCACAGAATTGAATGGTGAAATTAAAATTGAATCACAAGTCGGCGTTGGGACAACCTTTCGAATTATTTTACCTTTAACCATGGCGATTATAGATTCGCTGATTGTGACATATAGTGAACATAAGTTCGCAATTCCATTGAACCACGTTCACGAGACATTAAAACCTAAAGCGACACAAATACAAAGTAATAAAAACTTGGGTGAAACACTGATACTGCGAAATGAAAATTTACCCATTTTTAGATTAGGTGATTTCTTTGGATTTCGCAGTCATATTCCTACCAGCGAATTAATTTGTTTAGTCATACGTACCTCGAGAGAACCATTTTGTATTTTAGTCGATGATATTTTGTATCAATCACAAATTGTGACCAAGCAATTGGGACAAGAAATTCAAGGCGTCAAAGGTATCAGTGGCACAACAATTTTAGGCGATGGCAAACCGGCTTTGATCATAGAGCCAATTGATTTGATTAAAAGAAAACTGAGTCCAGGGTACATCCCGCAAAAAGATGTAAATATAAAGGTGGCTTGATGGAAGAAAAGTATATTTGTTTTAATTTATCCGAGGAGCAGTTTGCAATTCCTCTTTTAGCCGTAAAAGAAGTGATTAAATTGCAAGAAGTAACACCTGTTCCGCAAATGCCTCATCACATTATGGGGATTTTTAATCTGCGCGGCCAAGTCATTACAGTTATGGACTTGAGAAAAAAATTAAATTTACCCACCGCTCAAACCAGCGAGACCGCAATTATGATTTTAAACTTTGGTAAAAATGTTCTGGGCGTGGTGGTCGATTCGGTCAATTTTGTTCAAACAGTCAGAGAAAATGAAATGCAAGAACGGCCAATGACTTTGGCAGGAGCCGCCAGTCAATCGGTTGTTTCGGTTTTTCGTAAAGACGAAAAATTAATTCTTGTTTTGGATATTGCAAAAGCACTTTCTGTCGAAGAGCTGATGCAAATGGGAATAGCTGCTTAACTTTTTAATTAATAAAATAAAAGGAATATATATGTGGAAAAAAATTAAAGAAAATACATCACTGTCACAAAAAATAATTGGTTTTGGATTAGCTGTTTTACTGATACAAGCGGCTTTTTCATTTTACAACGTTGAAAATCTAGCCTTAAAGTACAAAGAAGAAGTCAATGTCAGTTTTGAGCACTACGCTGAAAGTTTGAGTGAAAAAATTTCTTCTCAGCTATATGAGAGATACGGCGACGTTCAGGCTTTTGCAGTGAATAGTGTAATGCCTTCTCTGAACTCTAAAAATATTCAAAAAAAATTAGATCAATATGTTTCATTATATGGAATTTACGATTTAATAGTTGTCGTTGATAAAAATGGTCGATTTGTGACTGCGAATTCAAAAGATCCGCAAGGTAAACAAGTGAATATCGACGAATTAAAAAAGTATAACTTTTCAGCTGAACCGTGGTTTAAGGCTGCTTTATCCGAACAATATACGACGGATAAGAAAAATAATTACAACGGGACATTTATCGAAGATTTTATTTCGGATCCATTGATGAAACCGGCTTTTGGCGAAGCTCAATTTGGGACCTCTTTTTCAGCTCCGATCAAAGATGAAAACGGACAAATTGTGGGTGTCGTTTCTAATCGTGCTGGTAAGCGTTGGTTTGAATCTGAATTGACCAATTTTTGGAGCACTTTGCATGATTTGGGATACGTAGATGCTGAATTAACGGTAACTAATAAAGATGGCTATATGATTTCATTTGTAGGTACGGATGAAAAAGACCCTTCTAAAATGTTTTCTGTGAATGATCCCCAAAAAATATTAGCTGAAAATTTTGTTCAAAAACATGCTATTGTCGGGCCCGAACTTAAAAAGTCAGATGCAGGATACGTCAATTCCAAATATGATGGCGAAACAGAAACGGACTTGGTCGGGTTTAGTCATATTGACGATAACAAATCAATAGCCTCAATGGGTTGGACAGTGTTTGTTCACGATAACCGAGATGATGCTTATAAAAATGCGAATGCAGCGATTAAAGCTTTTTATATTTTATTAGCTGTCGGTTTAGCACTGGGGACATTAATGGCCTATTTTGTTGGAAAATGGATCTCAAATGCGCTTATCCATTCAAGCGAGCCTCTAGAGACGAATTCAAACGAAGTGAAAATTGCCTCAGAAAAAATTGCTGTGGCATCTACAGAGTTATCTGTTGCTGCACGAGAGCAAAGTTCAGCCTTACAGGAAACTGTAACCGCCGTCGATGAGATCAATGCGACTGTGCAAAAAAATACTGAAATGGCAGTTAAATCCAAAGAAGTATCGGGATATTCGAAAGAGGCCTGCGAAAATGGTAAACGTATTGTTGAAAATATGATGTCTGCTATTGCTGATATCGAAGAAACGAATACAACATCATCGAATCAAATGATCGAAGCCAATAAGCAACTGACAGAAATTACCAAATTGTTTAATGATATTAGTTCGAAAACAAAAGTGATCAATGAAATTGTATTCCAAACAAAGCTATTATCTTTTAATGCCTCTGTTGAAGCAGCTAGAGCGGGTGAGTACGGAAAAGGCTTTGCTGTTGTAGCCGAAGAAGTGGGTAATTTAGCTAAAATGTCAGGGGAAGCTTCAAAGGAAATATCGACTTTATTAGAAGAATCAGTTCACAAAGTGAACGATATTGTATCTGAATCTAAGCTTAAAATTGACAATATGATGTCAGTATCCAAAACAAAAATTAAAGTTGGTATGGAAACGGCTATGAAGTGCAATGAAGCCTTAGATACGATTTTAAATAATGTCCAAGAAGTCGATCAAATGGTCCACGAGATTTCAGTGGCTTCACAAGAGCAAGCAACAGGAGTCAAAGAAATTTCAAGTGCGATTTCTGAGCTTGAGCAAATGACTTTACAGAATTCGAGTGCCGCTGAAAGTGCAGCCGCAGCTGCAGAAGAACTAAGAGCGCAAGCCGAAGGACTGAATCAAGTTGTTGTCGATATCAACGGAATTATCCACGGCCAGGGCGGCGAAGTGCAGCCTACAATCAAGAAATCGACTCAGGCACAGGTGATTCCTTTGCCTAAGTCCAACAAAGAATTCAAAGCAGCTTCAGCGACAAGCTTTAAGAAAACTGGTACGGGTGATTTTATCCCATCAGCTGACGACGAAGGATTCAAAGAATAAAAATGAAACTGAATTTAGACGGGATCAAAAAAATTTGTGCTTTGGGCACGCAACTGACTGGGATTGAATTCAAGCCCAGTCATTATCAAATGGTTGAATCGCGTCTGAAGATCCGCATTTCTCAGTTGGGGTTAGTCAGTTTAGAGGATTATTTGTCACATTTAGAAAAAAATTCTGCTCAGGAAAAAGACTATCTTGTTTCTTTGATGACAACACACCATACATATTTTTTTCGCGAATTTAATCATTTTGAGTTTTTAATTCGCGAAGGCTTGGCTCAAGTTGTTGAACAACTGAAGGCCAAAAACGAAAAATTACTCAAAGTTTGGTGCGCCGCTAGTAGCACGGGCGAAGAGGCTTACTCCTTAGCTTTGTTTTTAGATTATCATTTAAAGCAAATAGCCCCACAGATGGATTATGTTGTTTACGCCACAGATATTGATCCGATTTCAGTGCAAAAAGCCCAAAACGGAGTATACAAGAACGAAGATATTAATCAGTCACCCAATATGTATATTGATAACAAAATCGTAAAAGGAACTGGGACTGCTAATGGCTTTTCAAAAGTCAAAAAAGAAATTAAAAGTAAGGTTCACTTTGGTGTTTTGAATCTATTTCATGCAGCTGATTATCAGCCCAGCCTGCAGTTCGATTTAATTTTTTGTCGAAACGTTTTTATTTATTTTAAGCAAGACGATGTTAAAAAAATTTCTAAGATATTAATGAGCAAGCTGTCTCCGTTTGGATATTTGGTCACAGGGGTTTCTGAATCTTTGACCAGATTAGATTTAGAAATTAAATCGGTAGCTACGTGTGTTTATCAAAGTAAATCGGCACAGACATTAAAAGTACAGAAATTACAACCACTGGTCGAGACCAACCAAACAGTACGAATTTTATGTATAGATGATTCACCGACAGTGACTTCTTTGTTGAAAAAGGTATTGTCTGTTGAAAAAAATTATAAAGTCACAGCGGTCGCAAAAGATGGACAAGAAGCACTCTCTTTATTGCAAACCCAAGAATTTGATTTAGTTACTTTGGATTTGAATATGCCTGTGCTTGATGGTGTGGGTTTTTTAAAAAAATACAAAGGATCTGCACCTGTTTTAGTTATTTCTTCGATCAATCGAGAAGATATGAGCTTGGCCCAAGAAGCGTTGCGATTAGGTGCCAAAGACTATGTAGAAAAGCCTAGCTTGAACGATATCGATCAGTCGGGAAATCAGATTCGAAGTAAAATTAAAATGATTTTAGCGGCGCAATCAGTGACTTCTTCAGCCAAAGTACCACAGCCGTCTTTATCACGACCGCCAGAACACAAAATTCAAAAAATTAATCAGCCTGTGCTGACTGTCTCTCCAGCCTCTTTTCAAGGAAAGCCATTTAAAGTGCTGATTTTGGATGATTCACAAACAGTTCTGAGTTTGCTCGATAAAATGATCAGCTCTGAAAAAAAATTAGTCGTTGTTTCTAAGATTGATGATTCAAGAAAATTAGAATCTGAAATTGAAAAGCATAAGCCTGATGTCATAACTCTCGATATTCACATGCCTCATATAGACGGCTTGCAAGCTTTAGAAATCATTCAAAACAAATATCAAATTCCCACCGTTATGATTAGCTCGATGAACAAAGAGGACGGCAGTCTGGTTATGAAAGCAATGGGGATGGGGGCCAAAGATTTTATACAAAAGCCAACATTGTTGCAATTCGAAGAATCTCGCACGGTGACCTGTGAAAGACTATTAGCCGCTGCAGAGAGCTCTCTAAAAAAATCAAAAGCTACGACTTCTAATTCATTTCTCACAACTCAATTTTTACAAAAAAAGTTGATTCTGGTAGGATCATCAACAGGTGGCACCGAAGCTATTCGGATGTTTTTACAAAAGCTTCCGCCGCAAGTTCCGCCGATAGTTATTGTTCAACATATTCCCGAGTCATTCTCGGAAAGTTTAGCTAGCCATATTAATGATCTTGTGCCTTTCGAAGTCAAAGAGGCTAAAGATGGAGACCAACTCACACCAAATAAAGTTTTTATCGCACGCGGCGGCAAGCAATTGAAAATAACAGAATCAAATACGCGCAATCTGGTTCTCAAGCTTACGGATGATCCGCCGATGAATCGTCACAAACCGTCCGTCGATTATTTATTTAAATCAGCCTATGAGTGTTCTGCGTTAAATTCTGAAAATACAGTTGCTATTATGTTGACGGGGATGGGCGCTGATGGCGCAGCCTTTATGAAAAAGCTTCATGACAAAGGTGTTCAGACCATTGCGCAGAACGAAGAAACATGTGTTGTTTTTGGGATGCCTCGCGAAGCGATTCGTTTAGGGGCTGTCGATCATGTTTTGCCACTTGATGATATCGCTCAGAAAGCCATTCAAATTTTATCGAGTTCAACGGAAAATACAGGCCGAAAGAAATCGGCTTAGTTCAATTCAAGAGTTGTCAAAACAGGCACATGGTCAGAAGATTTAAATTGTCCTAATACTTGTATAGTGTGAGCTTTGAACCCACGAATCAATATGTGGTCCAATTTTAAAAATCGTTCATCATTATTTGGAATTAAAGGATCTAATCCAACCGACATAGCCATATTGAATAAATAGGAACGACGTCCAGAACTCCAGGTATTAAAATCTCCGGCCCAGATAACTGGGATTTGAGTCTGAGAGATCAATTGAACCAATTGATCAATTTGATCTTCGAAATCAGTTCCTAAATTAAAGTTAAGTGCGTGCGTATTAATAAGAAGAACTTTGACATTTTGAATTGAAATAATACTAACACTTGAAACTTTAGGGGTGAAACTGACAGGTTCTTTACCTGTGGACACAATTGTTCTAGGTGAAACTTGTGGATAGCGTGTACCAGTCAGAACCCCAGTGGCTTTATTATTTGTACAAAAGCTTTTATGAAAGCTCCAGTCAAAGCCTGGCATATGGGAATTAAAAGCCAATTGCCAACCCGAAGAATGCATCGCTTCTTGAATAAATAGAATATCTGTCTGAGAAGATATTTTTTTAAGATCTAGAAAGTATTGTGGATCATCAAATTTGTGGGCATTCCACGTGACTACAGAAATCACCTTTTTATCTGAAGCGAAGGGATTTTGTCCATAGGACAATTGATTTCTGTCGGATTCACATAAATACGAAGTATCATCGGCACGCCCTGCCATAGCGGTGGAAACAAAGACTCTTTGTCCCACCAGTAATACAGCAATAAAAAGCAATACCGATTTGAACATGGCGATTAAACCACTGCGATATGAGTAATAACTAAAGCCACTAAAACTAAAGTTAAAGAGATATTTAATGTATTCATATTTCCCCCATTGATTGGTTGTTGGGGGTAGTTATACTTGAATGGCTTGAATTTTAAAGTGTTAGGATTCTGACAGGTAATTCCTACCAGAAATGACAAAAATGGACGAGATTAGCGCCTTTAAAAGACGATAATCTCGACGAAACAGTCTTTACCATCAATTTGTAATGGAACGACCATAGATATATGGCTTTCAACAACTTCTGGTAAATCCTTAGTCCAAAGCGGCTTCGGCATTGAAATTTTAAGGTCAAAACCAATGTCGTTCAGTTTTGTTTTTGCGGCTCCATAAAACATATTCGAGACTTCGCCAACGCCATCTAAAATATCCGGCGAATTTTCATCTACGGCAGAACCAGTCATATTTTCAATAATTTTCTGAGCGACTTTTTTGTCGAAATGAAAACACACTGTTCCCTTATAGTTCGGAGTATCTAAACTGAGTAAAACTGAAATTTCTTTTGGTGATCTCCAATCCAATGAAACAAAAGGCTTTTGGAAATCTGCTTCCAGTTCAGCCATCATTTTTAACACATTCGACATTTCATTCGAAAGGTTAATGATGACTTCACGGTTCATGAATGGATGATTTTGGTTGATTTTGGGAGCTCCCATCTTATCCTGCCTTTGCCGTTGGAGCAGCGGCACTGACTTTTTGGTAAACCCTTTCGATCTTCGTCTTTAAAGTTGCAGCATTAAAGGGCTTGATGACATACTCAGAAACTCCAGCTTTTGCAGCATCGATAATCTGAGTTTGCTCACTCTCTGCAGTGACTAGCATGAATGGAATCGTTTTAAATTTATCGTCAGCTCGACAATTTTTAAGTAAATCGATTCCTAACATATTTGGCATATTCCAATCGGAAATTACAAATTGAATGGGTTCATTTTTAGAGTGATGCTCGTTCATTAAATCAAGAGCATTTTTACCATCAACTGCTTCCACCACATTTTTGTAACCTAATTCGTCTAAAACTTTTTTGACGATTTTTCTCATGGTCGCAAAGTCATCGACAACTAAAAATTTTGTATTTGGACTAAACATTTGTAATTCTCCTGTAATCTATTTCGGTTAAATGTATTTATAAGTTTAAAAAAATTATTTTTTAAAATGTCTTTATGCAGCATTCTCGTTTTGATACTTATTTTGTAAATAGGAACAAATTTGATCGAGCGATAAAACCTTATCAACAGCTCCAGTCGCAATGGCTGCTTTGGGCATACCAAAAACGATACAAGATTCTTCAGATTCGGCAATCACCTTTGCACCCATCTTTTTCATATGTGCAGCCCCATCGGCTCCATCGCGTCCCATCCCACTCAGGATAATAACAGTGGATCGGGAAGCGATATCCGCAGATAGATTTAAAAACGTGATATCGGCTGCAGGGCGAACACTGTGCATGTGTGGCTTTTGGTTGACTTCGATAAAGTACTTGTTTGGAGCAGATCGCTTCACTTCGACATGGAAATTTCCTGGGGCCACATAAGCAGCTTTGCCTTCCACAATATCACCATTGGCAGCTTCTTTGACATTGTAGTAGCTGGCTTTATTTAAAGTATCAGCAAATGTTTTCGTAAACTGTTCGGCCATGTGCTGGATAACGATGACGGGTGCTGTTGCGCTCTGAGGTAAGTTTTTTAGAATTCGTTTGACACCCTCTGTTCCTCCAGTCGAAGAAGCAATAAAAATAAATTCACTAAAGGCCTCGGTTTTCTGCGATTCGATTTTACGAGTGGATCGAATCGCTTCTTTAAGACTTGTGAAAAACGCCTGATCAAAGCCATAAGGTTTAGAAAAAGCCGAGTGAGCGCCGGCATCTAAAAGAGACTGGTATAAGCTTGGATTTTTATCAAGAGCGCCTGATAAAATAACGATTGGAGTAGGCTGGGCTTGCATAATTTTTTTCAGAAAAGTCAATCCATCCATCTTGGGCATTTCTAAATCCAAAATCATGCAATCAACTTGCCCGGTGACTAAATATTCTTTGGCTTCGAATGGATCCGAACAAATTCCAACGACTTCGAAATCCGATTCGGAATTTAATACCGTAAAAAGCAATTTTTGAATGACGACAGAGTCGTCAACAATCAGAATACGTTTTTTACTCATGATTGAGTCCTTTGATAAGTAGCATTTGAAATCAGCTTCAGATGCGGAACTGAGATACTGCCAGTTTCTGACAACCCCAGTATCAGCGCGCCATCCGGCTTTAAATAGTAGGCCAGATTATGGCAAATTGTATTTCGGTCTTCGGGAGTAAAATAAATCAAGACATTGCGACAAAAAATCACATCAAATTTTCGGCTGATCGAGTAGGGATAGTTGAATAAATTCAGTTGTGAAAAATGAATTTTCTTTTTTAAGTCATCGTGGACATAATATAGTCCTGCTAATTCATTAAAATATTTTGACAGAATATGTGGTGGCAAGCCTTCCATTTGGGCCTCAGTAAAAAAACCCTCAGTCGCAGCGTTCAAGCACGTGATATCGATGTCTGTCGCTAGAATTTTAACTCTCTCGAATTCGACGGGTGTTAAGTTTTCTTTTAAATGTATAGCCATTGTGTATGGCTCAGCGCCGATGCTGCAGGCGGAGGACCAAATAAAAGCTTCGGCTTTTTCAGCAAGAGCTTTTTTGACTTCTTTTAAAAGAATATCAAAGTGAACTGCCTCTCGATAAAAATCTGTTTTATTCGTTGTTAAACAACTGATAAAATCATTTTTAACATTGGTGTTTTTTAAATTTTTGTCCAAAAACTGCGTCAGTTCATGAAAATCACCCAGATGATGTTTTCGCATAAGCTTGGCCATGCGATTTTGTACCAAGGCAATATTTTTTTCATTATATGGCAAATGAATTCCTGCCAAATGGAAAATGGCATTGGCTATAAAATCAAAATCGCCTCTGTGAATGTCAGGAATTTCAATGGCTGTAAATAAATTTTTTGCTGTCGACATTAGGCAGCCTGTTCTTTTTGTAAAAAGTTTTTATAAATAGACGAAAGATCTAATATCAATTGTGCATTTCCGTCATCACTGATCGCAGCTCCGATAAAGTGTGAACTTTTTTGACCGCTAGGAAGTGGTTTAACCACAACTTGGCACTGATCAAGGACCTTATCAAAAAGGAAACATATTGTTTTTTCGTTCACAATTGATCGAACGCAAATTTTTTCATTCCATTCTGTAGTACCCGAAGTTTCAAAAAAATCAGAAACATTCAAAGCATAATAAGGCTCATTAAAGCAGTTGACGTAAGCTTTACCTTCGCCTGAAAAGCTGATTTGATTTTTTTTGACAGTATCAATAGATACAATCGCAGTGTTTGGAACAATAAACTTGGAACTTCCCAACTGAAAGCTGATGCCATCAATTAAAGACGTTGTCAGAGGCAAGCACAGTTTGAAACAAGAACCAGCACCTTTTTGACTGGTAATTGAAATTTTGCCATGGAATTTTTCGATGGTTGTTTTAACGACATCTAAACCGACACCGCGGCCAGATAAATCACTGACTTTAGCAGCCGTTGAAAATCCAGGTAAAAATATAAACTGAAAAATTTGTTCGTCTGAATAATCCACGATTTTACTGTGGCTTGGAATAAGGCCATTTTGTAAAGCTTTGGAAAAGACTTTTTCTTTGTCTATTCCGCGACCATCATCTTTGATATCAATGACAACTTGACCAGATTCATAATACGAATTGATTTCAATCGTCGCGCGAGCCGGTTTGTTTGTTTGTGCACGTTCTTGTTTTGTTTCAATTCCGTGATCGATCGCATTACGAATTAAATGGATCAAAGGATCAGGAAGCTGCTCAAAAAGATTACGATCAATTTCAGTGTCCTCGCCGTATGTTTTAATCAAAACGTCCTTTTCAAGCTGAATTGATAAATCACGCAGCGTTCTTTGCATTCGTTGAAATAAGGGCTGTAGCGTCGTCATTCGAAGCCCCAGAGCTTTGTCATAAAGATCTTTGACTAAGAATTCAAGCTGATCAAAGACTTCGTTATCAGTATGGTCAGCTTCTTTTCTTTTCATCAAACTTTTAATTCGATTTTTAAATATAACGACTTCACCAATAGTATCAAAAATGGATTCCAAACGGGTTAAGTCAACCTTTACGTGTTGGACTGTTTTTTTGCCTTCATTCTTTTGGATACTTTGAGCGCTTTCAACTTGTTTAGTTGCTATTGTTGGTTGTTCTTCCTCTTCAGCAGCAGGAACTGGAGCAGAAGAAGCAGAAGTCACTTGCGCTAATTTATTCAGTAGAGAATCTGGATTCCACGAAGGTTCTTGGCCCATCATTCTTTGCAAAAAATCATTTCTAAGCGTGTCGCTGAATTCTAATAATAGTGATACATCCGATTTAGATAACTGCTTTCCGTTGCTTCGAAAAGGGGATAAGTAATCTTCAAATTTATGGGTTAGCTTTGAAACTTCAAACAGCTCAACGGCGGCAGCACCACCTTTGATGGAATGAGCAATTCGAAACAATTCGTCGACAAGATCTTTGTTTAAATTTTCATTGTTCAAAAGGACGCTTTCAAAACGTTCAACAAGCGAAAGTGATTCCTTTAAAAACTCTTCTTGGATTTCTTTTAAAAATTCATTATTCATAAGCCAAGATATCGGCAAATATTTGTTTAAATATAAGTCGAGCTGATCAAAAAAATCACCCAGACCATGGTCGAGTCTAATTTTTTTTAACACAACTTATTTTCTGTTTAGTTTCTGCCGATATTCGAACCATACCAAACAGGAGAATCTTGAATGAAGAAAATTTTAACGTTCCGAGTGAACGCAGAACTATATTGCTTCGAGGTGAATTCAGTCGTGAGTATCGATCAAAAGACTCATGTTACTGAAATTCCATTATCACCCAAGCATGTTGAAGGGGTTATTAATCTGCGTGGTCAAATTATCCCAGTTATCGATATGCGCAAGCTATTTAATTTCGAAAAAATTGAAGCCAAAGAGCAATGCTATATTTTCGTAGAAACTGAAGCCGGTCGTTTGGGTTGCATCGTCGATGCTGTTTGCGATGTGATTGAAGTCAGCGCTCAAGAATTGGTTCAGACATCAGAAGCCATGGCGGCAAACACATCTGTCTATATAGATCAAATTTTAAAAATCAAAGAACAAATTCATTTCAAGCTGAGCCCTGTAAAGCTTTATGAATCCATTTCAAATTTAGATTTAAATACAAATAACGAAAACCCAGAAGGAAAGGCCGCTTAATTTATGAAAAAGATCCATTTAACAAAACAGATTTGGTTGTTAGTTACATTTATGTGCTTTGCAATCGTTGGTATATCCGGATTTGGTTATGTAGAAGCCAGCTATTTATTCAGCAAGCTTGATAAAGTCTCAAATAAATTTATGCCTGCGGCGCGTGCTATGGACAGTACAGATATGGTTCATGATACGATTCGTGCCAATGTATATTCTGCTTTTTATTTCAACAGTCAAAAAAACTATGGCGAGATAGAAAATATTTTAAAAGAAAATAAAGAAGCTGCTGAGACGATTAAACAAAATATGGATAAAATCAGCAAGTTGAAGCTGTCAGAAAAAACAGTCAAAACGGCTCAAGAAGCTGATGCCAAAGTAGAAGCCTATGTGGGAACATCGAATTTTATCATTCAAAAATTAGCTGAAAAAGATTTTAATTCAGCAAATACTCTTGTCGAAGATTTTAATAAAGCTTTTAGCGAATTGGAAAAAGACTTAAAAAAGCTGGGCGAATCAGTCGAGGCTGATGCTCAAATGGAATCGGATAATGCAGGTTTTATCCTAACAATGATGTTAGTGGCTTCATTGACAGTATTAACATTAGTATTTGGTATTGGTTTTTACACAATCCGTAAATTAACAAGTAATCTGGAAAAATATATCAATGATCTGGATTCTTCCTCAAATAAGGTTAAATCAGTTTCCGAACAATTAGCAGCTGCGAACGTTCAGTTATCTTCAAGTTCAACAGAATCAGCCAGCTCTCTCGAAGAAACAGTGGCTTCGCTTGAAGAATTATCAAGCATGATTAATTTGAATACTGAAAATTCTAAAAAAGCTTTCGAAGTTTCTGAAGATGCGAAAACCCAAGCGGAAAAGGGCGATCACCAAATTCAGGAATTGGCAAACGCGATGTCACAAATTAAGAGTGATTCTAAGAAAATGGAAGACATTGTCAATGTTATCGATGATATTTCATTTCAAACGAATTTATTGGCATTAAATGCGGCCGTTGAAGCGGCTCGAGCGGGTGAACAAGGCAAAGGTTTTGCTGTTGTTGCCGATGCCGTTCGTTCATTAGCACAAAGAAGTTCAACTTCTGCTAAAGAAATTCACCAAATGATCAAGGAAAGCGTGAATAAAATCGAGCGCGGAACTCAATTGGCTGAAAATTGTAATCAATCGTTAAAAACAATTTTTAACAGTATTAAAAACGTAAATGATTTATCAGGACAAATTGCTCAAGCCAGTGCAGAGCAATCATCGGGTTTAAAGCAAATTAACCAGGCAATGATTCAGCTAGATACAGCAGCACAAGAAAATGCGAAAACTGCGGAAAGTCTTTCGGCTTCTTCGAATGAAGCCAATCACCAGTCGAACTATATGAGCGAAGTGGTTCAAGATTTAAATGCATTTATCTTTGGTGTAAATCAGCACATTGAGGAAACTAAAGTTAAAAATGCACCTTCATTTTCTGAATCAAAAAAAGTGGTGCAACTGAAAAAAACTCCTAAGACATTCAAGTCAAGCTTAGATTTAGGCCCAGAACCGCAATCTTCGGAAATTAAAAAAGTCGAAAACTTTTAGTCGGAGTTTTTAGTTGAGCTTGCTTTACCTGAGCCATATTTTATCTTTTACAATGATGAGCCTGCTGATGATGGGTTCATCATGGGCTCTTTATAAAATGGATAAAAATGGCTATTTTAAAGCTCATAAATTTAAAAGCATTGCCACTGCCGCTTTTATATGGGTCAGTGGTTTTGCATTAGCTGGTCTATACCAAGCAAATAAAATTACTGGACTCAAGCAAAAAACATTTCAAGACTTAGATTATATCGCCGAAATTTTTCAAAACAAGTACCATCCCGCAATCCAAGGACCTGAGGATGCTGACTCTAAAATATATATTCAATTAATTAATTCTGAAAAAAAATGGATCGATAAAGAAAAAAATTTTTATTTAGACATATATACAATCAGAAAAAACGCTACAGGCCAAAACATTTTAATAGTAGATTCGGAAACTGACTATAACCAAGATGGTCGATTTGACGAAGAGAGAGAGCAAAGAACTCGAATCGGTGAGGTTTATGAGAAAGAACTTCCCGCGCTAGAAAAAGTCTTTTCAACATATCAGCCAGCTTTTGATGACGTGATTTACACAGATAAATGGGGCACATTTATTAGTGGATTTTATCCTATATTTGATAAAAAAGGACAGTTTGATGCCGTTGTGGGTGTTGATTTTGATGCTCAAAAACTGATTCTAGAAGCAGTCTTTGAAGACCTCATTTTCAGTTTGCTTTTGATTGCATTTTATTTAACGTGGATGTCTTATTTGTACAATCAGTACTCTTCAAAATTGTTCTATAAGTCATTAGAGGAATCGTTAAAGAAGAACGAAGAAAGTTTAAAATTTCAAAAACAGTTCGTTGCGACTGTTTCCCATGAACTGAGAACTCCGCTGAATGGTATGACAGGAGCTCTTAATTTAATTGAGTTTGAAAAGCTCAATCCCAATGATCTTGAAAACATGCGTATCATTCGACAATGCACGCATGTTTTAACTGATATTGTTGGAGATGTCTTGGATTTGTCCAAAATCGAATCTGGCCAAATGTCTTTGGAAAAGAAAGAGTTTAATTTAGTAGATACGGTTACCAATATTCGAATTTTATTTTCTAAGCAAATGTTTCATAAAGGGCTTAAGTTTGATATTGAAATTGATGATCAGCTGAATGAGTATGTTTTTCTTACGGACGAGCTGAGATTAAGGCAAGTTCTTATCAATTTTATATCGAATGCATATAAATTTACAGTTTTTGGAAAAATTAAGCTTTCGGTAAAACTATTGTCAGTTGGTGAAAGCAAATCAATTCTTCAATTTAAAGTGAGTGATACAGGTGTAGGATTTAGTCTCGAACAAGAAAAGCGTTTATTTAAAGCTTTCTCGCAGGCAGACGCAACTATAACAAGAAAATTTGGCGGAACAGGTCTGGGTCTTGTGATCTGTAAAAATCTGATAGAAATGATGGATGGTGAACTTTATTTTCAAAGCAAACCCAATTATGGTACGACATTTGTTTTTACTATTCAGGCAGGTTTAAAAAAACAAATAAGAAAGCCACAATTTTTGGTTGAGCAAAAGTTAGAGAAAAAAACTTTTTATGACCTTAAAGTACTAGTTGCTGATGACGTTATGGTTAATCAGGTCGTTTTATCCAAAACTTTGAATAAACTTGGGTACAAAGTTGAATTGGCTTCTAATGGAATCGAAGTTCTTGAAAGACATGAAACGATCGGTTTTGATTTGATTTTTATGGACTGTCAGATGCCCTTGATGGATGGGTTTAAAGCAACAAAAGAAATCAGAGATCTTGAAAGTAAAAGTCATTTAAATCCCGTCTTTATTGTTGCCGTGACGGGTAATTCAACTGCTGAAGATCAAAAAAATTGTTTTGACGTAGGTATGAATCATTTTCTAGCAAAACCATTTCATCCCGAAGATATTGAGAAAGTCATACAGTTAGCATTTTTAAATAAAAAACAAAATGAAAGTAAAGTGAAGGTCGCCTAAATGTACAAGCATTTATCTTTAGAAGTACTTAATAATTTAGACCTAGTCGATCCGGAATTGGGATCACAACTCATGGGTTTATTTTTAACGGAACTGCCTCAACATAAATCCAAAATAGAAAATTTAAAGAAACCCGATACCAGTTATGATTTCGGGAAGGCCGTTCATGCGCTTAAAGGATCTATAGCTGTATTTGGTTGTGCTCAGCTATGCTCGCAATTAAAGGAAGTAGAGCTTTTGGCAAAAGATAATAAATTTGACCAAGCTGAAAAAATATACAAGAGCTCTGAAGTTTATCTTGCAGAGCTTGTAAGTGAAATTGATATTCATCTCAAGCGTAAAGAAGTGGCCTAACGTTACGAAACTGATCCCCTAGGTTGTCCCTGGGGGATTTTTTTATACATCTAAGTCCTTAATTTGTGTTCGTAATTCCGGATTCAATATTCTTCATAAGCCCTCTGAACGCATATCCACTCTGAATCACTCTTGCAAAAGCTCTGATTCCTATGGCCTATGTTCCTCATCAATGTCCTAACCCCGATTGCTTTTTCTACAAAAAATCAGGCGGTCGCTTTATCAAAAAGAGCTTCTTTAGAATCCAGCGAACGAATCAAAAAGTCAGGCGCTTTCAATGCAAACACTGCGGAAAGACTTTCTCGTCCAGAACGTTTAAATTGGACTACAATCACAAAAAAATGG
>DALYIB010000010.1:0-26047 GCA_031970595.1 Pseudobdellovibrio sp. | reverse complement strand
CTTGAATGAATTTTTTTTGTTCATCTGTATTGGTGTCATGAAATAATTGACTCGTATCTAAAACAATAAATCGAACATCTTTTTTGACAAAAGTATAATAAGGAGCTGGTAATTTAAATTGCGGATTCAACTGCGAATAAGCTATTTGATTTTGTCCCCTTTTCCAATCATTGGCTAATTTCCCATAATCGTGATTTCCCAAGGCTACATAAAACGGAACTGGAAATCCCGCATAAGGCTTTTCAAATTTTTCAATCATCTGAGGATCTTGCGGCGAAGAAATTCCCTCGTCGTAAATATTGTCCCCTAAAAGCAAAGCCAATTCACAATTCGTTTTACGACAATGACGATTCATTGCTTCACCCACTTTGTACTGCATTTCATTTGCTTTACCTGTATCGCCGACTGCCAAAATATTTAAATTGGCTAAAACGTTATGACTCAAAAATACTAAAATTAAAAATTTCATATGAACCTCTGAATTCTATTTCATTCAGATTCAAACCAAAAAGCACGACCTTTGGCAGATACCTAGACCTTGGTCATAGTTGCCAAATACCCGTGCCCAAAAAGCAAGGTCGCCATATCATAAATAAATGGATTTAAACGGGCTTAAAGATTCAAAAAAAATACTGATCATCGGAAATATTGCCTGCGGAAAAACTCGATTAGCCCGCCAAATCCATCAGTTTTTAAACATCCCCATTTTGCACGTCGATCGAATTCAATTTGATCCCCAATTAAATATTCAACCTCATCCACAAACGATTCGCCAGATCCAAGAATTTCAAAATCAGGATTCGTGGCTGATCGACGGCCACGGACCGCTGGATATTTTGATTCAAAGTTTTGAAAAAGCCGATACGATTGTTTTTTGTGACTACCCTGTTTGGAAGATCTATTTATTTTTATCCTTAAGATGGCTCAAAATCTTGTTCGGGTTCAAGCGACAGGAACTGCCCGCCCACAGTAGCGAATTACAGTGGGCGCATTTTATAAAATCTTATAGAACTGTGAAAAAAATTGACAAAGTCATGCGACCTCAAATCATTCAGATTTTAAGTCGCCCCGAATTAAAAACAAAAGTCCAACGTATTGTTTAATCCGCAACTACGGCTTGGTGCAAACGCCACTGTCTTGGCAGCGTAACATTTCGACGCGCATTTTGTGTAATTCACGTAAATCATATTCAAGTTCTTCTTCGTAACCACTGTTTAAACTGCCTTTTTGGCCGATAGTCGAAAAAGTGACGACTTTTTTAAATTGCTCCGAAGAATACTGTTGATCGGTTGATGTGGATCTGAAAGTCAGAGACTTATTCGAGCGAATATTATTTAAAAAACGCTGACGCTGTTCTTTGGCTTTTTGTAAACCGCCACCGGCGTCTTTCCAACATTTGACCTCGGCCACATGAATCACTTGATTGGTGTTGCGTTCGAAAACAACAATATCTAATTCACCAATCGTTCTTTGCGAATCATTATAGGCGATACCGACTTCGACCAAGTATTGATTCAAATCATATTTTTTTTCGAATTGAATTTTAGCAATTTCTTCGCAGATCGAACCCGCATCTTCGTAATCACGTGGACGATTTTTCAGAATTTCGAAATCTTCAGCCCAACCCGCAAACACTTGTGTTACAAATAAAACAACTGATAAAAAAGCAAAAGACTTCATAAATTCCCCTTTTGTAAAAAGTGAATCTAAATTAATCGATTCGTTTTTATCCAATCAATTAAATTCCAGCGATGGGGCTCAAAAAATGCAAATTTTGCCTTCATAAACATCAAATGAAAACAAAAACTTCACATTATCTTAATCTTTGTGCCACTTTATCGATCGCGATCTTTAAAAACTCAGTTAATTTCGGAGTCGCAAATTTTTGAGCAGGATAAACAAAATGAACTGGTATGGGGTCTGACTTCCATGAGTTCAAAACCCGTTCAATCTTACCTTTTTCTAAATCACTGGCGCATAAATAATTTGGCAACATGGCAATGCCTAACGACTCTGTCACCATGGATCGAATAATTTTTAAATCGTTCACAATAATTGCTCCCGATACAGGAATATCCAATCGACCATTTGAACCCACCAGGCTCCAGGATTCATGCCCTAAGGGTGTAAATTGCAAACAACGATGTTGGCGCAATTCACGGGGATGAGACAGCCGACCTTGTGTTTTGATATATTTGGGCGAAGCATAGGGCGCAAAAAATATTTCCCCCACTTTGCGCGCAATCAAAGTGGAATCTTTTAGTTGGCCGGCTCTCAATGCTAAATCCACATTTTCAGCTAATAATTCAACTCTTTGATCTGACAAAAGTAATTCGACCTGAACTTCGGGAAATTTTTTTTGATATTCAATAACCACAGAAGGCAAAACCTCTTGGCCAAGCTCAACCGGCGCTGTGATCCGCAACAAACCTTTCGGTGTTGCTTGCAGGGCTGCAATTTCCTCTTTGGCTCCTTGAATTTCTTCAAGCCCCTGTAAGCATTTCTGAAAAAACGCCTTCCCCGCTGGAGTAATACTTAAACGTCGAGTCGTTCTTTGGATTAATGTCACCCCCAAATCAGCTTCCAAAGCAGATACCTTGGCACTAACTGTGGAATTGGGCATTCCCAGGGATTTGGCGGCTGCAGAAAAGCTGCCTTCTTGGACCACTTTGATAAAGACTGAAATTTGATTTAAATCCATATTTTGATTATACAATACAATGAAATATATTTCTATATTTTACTATCTAATAAAATATAAAAAAAGGCCGTAAAGTAAGTCATGTTCAATAACGAACTTTAAAACTTACTAGGAGGCCTTTATGGCAAAATATCAAATTGACCCTTCCCACTCGACAGCCAGCTTTAGCATTAAACATATGATGATCGCCAAAGTTCACGGAGCTTTTGAGAAAATCAGTGGTTCATTGGAATTCGACCCGTCTCAGATTGAAAAATCAGTTGTCGATGTCAAAATCGAAACAGCCAGCATCAATACTCGCGAACCTCAGCGTGATAATCATTTAAAAAGCGCTGATTTTTTTGATGTTGAAAAATACCCACAAATCATTTTCAAATCGACCAAAGTGATCCCTGCTGGCGAGACTTTAAAAGTCGTTGGTGATTTAACAATCCATGGAGTTACACATTCAGTCACCCTCGAAGTCGATGGACCTTCTGCTGAAATGAAAGATCCGTGGGGGAATGTAAAAATCGGAGCCTCTGCAACAACACAAATTAAACGTAAAGACTTTGGTTTAACTTGGAATGCCGCTTTAGAAGCCGGTGGCGTTTTAGTGGGTGATGATGTTAAAATTACTTTAGACATCCAATTTGTTAAACAAGCTTAATTTGTTTTTTAGGTAAAGGAATTTTTTATGATTCAAGTACGCAAATCCAATGAACGTGGTCAAGCCGATCACGGCTGGTTGAAATCGCAACACAGTTTTTCTTTTGCTGATTATTTTGATCGTCAGCACATGGGACACAGCGTGCTTCGAGTCATCAATGAAGACCGAATTGCTGGGGGAACTGGGTTTCCATCCCACCCCCATCGTGATATGGAAATCATTTCATTTGTAATTAAAGGTGCCTTAGAACATCAAGACTCGATGGGAAATAAAACAACCATCCGACCTGGCGAAATTCAACGCATGAGTGCAGGAACAGGGGTCGTTCATTCGGAATACAATGCTGTTCTTGATCAACAAACTCATTTTTTACAAATTTGGATTTTGCCAGACAAAGCTGGTCACAACCCATCTTATGGACAAATCAATTACGAATCACTTTTAGAAAATAAATCATTCGCACTAATGGCATCCAAGGATGGTCGTGAAGGATCCATCACGCTCAATCAAGATGCGGATATTTATCTGGGACGCTTTAAGGATGCTGGCGCTCTGAACTATCAAACAAAACCTGGACGCAGTTTGTGGATTCAAATGATTCATGGCCAAGTGAACATAATGGGACAAACACTGACTGCCGGAGATGGTGCCGCCATCTCTCAAACGGATTTTTTTGAATTGCAGGCCAGTGCCGGAACTGAATTTATTTTATTTGATATGATCACAATTCCTGTTAGATACTTTTAAAAAAGGAATTGAACATGGATTCAAACAGCATTTCTCTGCGAATTCCAACTCGTACTGCAAAAATATCAGAAAATTTTTCTGTGCGAAGAATTTTACCTTATCGCAGCAAAAGAAGCATGGGCCCTTTCTGTTTTATCGATCATATGGGACCACACACTTTACATGGCGATCCCAGCGAAGATGTCTTGGTTCATCCGCATATTGGTATTTCAACTTTAACTTATTTATTTGAAGGTCATATTGACCACAGGGATAGCACCGGTGCCCTGCAAACCATCCACCCCGGAGACGTGAATTGGATGACGGCTGGCAGTGGGATTGCGCATTCCGAGCGTATTTCAAAAGACAACCCAGAAAATGGAATCTTGCATGGATTGCAAGCTTGGATTGCTTTACCGAAACATCTTGAAGAGACTTCTCCTTTTTTTAAACATTATGCATCGGCTCAAATCCCTCAAACAAATAACAACGGTGTTCAAATTTCTTTGATTGCAGGAAAAGCTCACGGCTTAGAATCTCCCGTCGAAGTGAGCTCGGATTTATTTTATCTGGATCTGAATATGGAATCAGGATCTGAATACGGCGGACATTTTTTAAATCAAGAAGCCGCTTTTTATCTGGTAGATGGCTCTGTCGAAATCGATCAACAAATCATCGAACAGCCAGAATTGATTGTTTTCAAAGAAAATTCTGAAATTAAAATCAAAGCTTTGAAAAAAACACGTGCCGTTCTTTTCGGTGGCACCACCTTTGCCGAAGAACGCTATATGTTTTGGAATTTTGTATCCAGCAGTAAAGAGCGACTTGAAAAAGCCAAGTCTGATTGGAAGCAACAATTATTTCCCAAAGTTCCAGGCGAAACGGGATACGTTCCTCTTCCGTCAGAGACTAAGAAATAATTTCATTTCTTTCTGCCAGCAATTTCATTTCACGACGACGAATAGCCTCTGTTCCTTCCATTTGTATGCGCTCTAAAACTTCTAACAAATTCGCAGAGCTGACGATCCGAGGAATAAATACATAACCGGCTCCCGCCTCATAGAGTTGTCTGGCGTTTTCAATGTTTTCAGCGGTCATAATTAATTCGGCTTGTGGGGCTAAATTCTTTAATTGTTGTAACATTTTTAGATTCGTCGTCCCCTTCAAAATTTTATCAGGAATCGAACAAATAATCATTTTGGCTGTCGATAAACGCAAGCTTCTCAGAGTATCTACGTGACTGATATCACCGTATACACATTTAATGTTTTGTTTTTTTAATTCACGATGAGCTTCAGGATTAAAATCTACAACCAAAACTTGTTTTAAATACATCCCAGAATATTTCGTTTGAATTTCATATAATAATGAACTGGCTTGCCGATGAAATCCTAAAACAATCACCGTTGGATGAATCGTTTCTTGATTTTCAAGATCCAGACCTTGAATAACGACGACATCTTTGAATCCGATTTTCTCTAGCGTCGTATTAACAGCTTTGTAAATATCGTGTGCCGCTGGAATTAAAAACGCAGATATTAAAGCCGTCACAACAGCTGCAATAATAAAAGCTGATAAAATATCACTAGAAATATGTCGGTAAGAAACTCCCAACGTCGCCAAGACTAATGAAAATTCTGATAACTGACTTAGATTAATGGCTGGAATTAAACTGGCTCGATTCGCATATCCCAACTTGTGCAGTGTTGGAAATATCGTCAGAAATCTTGTTACTAATGCCAACACCACCATCACACTGGCAATTTGTAAAACATTTCCGGTCGGCATGGGTATTTGCAAACCCAAGCTAACGAAAAATAATGTAATAAAAAAATCTCGTAAACTTGAAATTTTAGCTGCGACATCCAGATGATACGGAAAAGACGCTATAGATACGCCCGCCACCAAGGCTCCCATTTCCAAAGACAAGTTTAAATAATCCGCCACGCCACAAATTCCAAAACACCAGGCCATAGCCAGAATTAACATCAACTCGGGCTGTTCACCGGCTTTTTTAAACAAACGTGGCAATACAAAGCGGGCCAATAACCAACTGATTAAAACTAAAATTCCCACTTTACCCAAAGAAATAAATAAACTTGAATACTGCAAATGAGACAAGTTCGGCTGTAAAGCCAGAAAACCAATCGCTATGAAATCTTGGATCACTAGAATACCCAGAGTAATTTTTGAAGGCACTGAGTCCAAGTCCATTTTGTCTGATAAAATTTTAATGACGATTAAAGTCGACGACAAAGAACATGCCACAGCTAAATAAATCATTTCTAAATTCGAAAGACCCATGCCAATTACGTAAAAAACACCATATCCCAGAAAAATAGATCCACTGATTTGAACAGCACTGCTGAGTAAGACGGGTTTACCTAGTTGTATTAATTTTTTTAAATTAATTTCCAATCCCAAGATAAACATCAATAGGACTAAGCCAATTTCAGAAATGTTGGCAATACTTGCAGAATCCTGAATAAAACCAAATCCTAAATGGGGACCTAAAACAGCGCCCGCAATTAAGTAAGCCAGAATCAGCGGTATTCCTAAAAAATGGGCCGGTAAACTCAAAGCACTGGCCGCAATAATCGCTTTACCTATGTCGGCTAAAAGATGTCCTTGCATTCTTTAATTCCAAATAGCTGGAATCGACTTAGCTAACGCATCTTTCTTGCCCAAGCTTCCCAAATCCCAGTTTTCTTCCAACAGTTTAAGTAAACTAGGAATTGAAAGTAAGTCATTATACTTACCCGAGCGCACTCTGGGACCGACAATACTGGTATAAATTTGATTTCGTGGACTCGAACCACTCTCGTCAAAAGTTGTAATCAAAATTGAGTTCGCCATCACACGCTGATCATTTACTATCGATGCAAAATTTTTTGAGTACCATTTATCAGCGTAGGTGATATTCGTATCGTGTGCATCGTTTTTTAAATTCGGAACATAAAAGACATAGTTTGGCAAATTTCCTGATTGGGCATCATCCATAAAATATTGTGCATTCACGATATTGGCACAACGATCCTTACGTGTTTGAATATCTTTGTAACTAATGAATGGATTATGCTTGCGGACATAATTTCCAGCTGATTTACCGGTAAAACAATTTCCTGGGTAATCTTCGGCGTAAACTTTCCAAGTCAATCCCTTAGATTCAAGTAAATCAATAATATTTTTAACATCAATATCCTTAGAATTGTCACTGGTAATACCATTCGTATCACCAGAAGTAAGCGCAATATAGTTTCCTTGTGAAGGATGCAAAACGGCATTCATGTTTGTCAGCAAAGCGCCGTCATTCGCCAGCTGTTTAAAGAAGGGTTGTTTTAAAGCATCTTCGTAGTTTGTATTTTCAAATATAACAAAAATGGCTCGATCAAAATATTTGCCTGTGACTGGCAGTGCATTTGACAAACTGGTTGTAAACATAAGGATTGATAAAATCAAAAATCGAATAATCGACATAACCATACTCCTTCAAGTTTGATAATAAGTCCTTGTGACTATCAAAGTCCTAATTAAGCCCGTTGTCATGCAAATTAATCAAGGCCTCTCATTTATTACAATTTGAGTGACATTTCAGGTCGCTGCCCAGAATTTAACCATTAAATTCATAAATAGATTATGAATCAATGCCGACACTTTTAATTCGATCAAACATAGATAGTTTATTTTGAAATTCGATTATCTTATAGGTTTGATCAAATTTTTCTGTCAGATCTGCGACAGCCACTTGACCTAATGACAACTTAGGATCTGCCCACTTTAATCCGATGGAATCAAAACGATTTTCTCGTTGTTTGAACCAAGTATGCAGATTTTTTTTAATCGTCGTTTCAAAAGAATGTCCCAAGTTCGGTCCAAACCAGAAAAACGTATCTGCCGAGAAATAACGAGCTGGCTGAATATGCTCATCGGCAAGTTGATCGTCTTGATTCAGATACATTTCAAATATTTGTTTGCCGACCTGCGAATAATTAATATATGCAGTTCCAAAAGAATACATGATCGCATAATCTTTGTAACAGTCGTCGGGAATATCTACTTTAAATGAATTATTAAATGTCATCACCAATCGCGCAGGTAAAATTTTTAAATCTTGAAAAAATTGCGACCGAGACCCCATATTGTCTTCGATGGCATGGATCGTACTATTAAAATCACGCATTAAATTTAAATTTCCAGAGTGAATACTTTTTTCGACTAAATGGCTGTGAGCAAAATTTAAATGCAAATAATTCAATGAGTTCTTTAAATCTGATTCATCTAAATTTGGAATTTTTCTTTCGGGTTCCAGCTGATTGATTTTCTGAATTATTTTTTTAAGATTTTCAATTAAATAGCTGATGTCGCTTCTGGGGTGATTCGGTAAATTACAAAAACGATCATTTTCTGAAAAACCCGTAGGAATTGCTTGTTGTAAGCAATTCAGCCAAATTTCACTGGCGGCGTTTTGACGAACATGGTAATTCAGGCTTAAAGTCTCTTGTGTATTGGAATTTCCGAGCTCGAGAATAATAGACTTATTTTTATTTGACATATTTTAAGACTAGAAAAAATAGTGATCTCTGTCCAGTATCTAATTAAGCCACTGATGCGAATTCATTTGTTCTTGAAAATCGAACCTCAAAACAAGTGTGCTCTTCTCTTTTCTTGATTCTCAGTTCAGCTCCGTGCTCGTCTAGAATGCCTTTGGTAATAGACAGCCCTAAACCAGTCCCCTCTCCATTCAGCTTAGTGGTATAAAACGGCTCTAACAAACGCTCTGCAATTTGGGGCTCGATACCAAAGCCTGGATCTACAATTTGTACGACGACCTCAGAACCTTCGTCGAACGCATAAATCCGAACCCATTTTTGCGCAGAATCTTTCGCAACGTCGATCGCATTATGAATTAAATTAATGAAAACTTGTTCCAATTCGACAGCGTCACCCAAGATTTCTGCATTTGTATCAATACTCATTTCAATTGTGGTTTGATGGATCGTTGATTTCGCATGCGTCAAAAATAACGATTCTTCTAAAATAGATTTTAAAGATTCCGTTTTATAATCTGACTTATTATGTGTTCTTGAAAACTTCTTTAAACTCATCACAATTCGAGCAATACGGTGAGCCGATTTTTCAATTGTATCTATTTGTTTAATTATTAATTGTGGCTCTTGGTGTCTGCGACGGATGATTTCAGTGCAACCTTGTATAATGGCCAATGGATTATTAATTTCATGGGCAACACCCGCTGACATTTCACCCAGTGAAGCCAATTTAGATGACTGAATGGCACGATTTTTTTGCTGTTCAGCGACTGCTTGCAATTGTCTTTCTTTTGTTTGATCAATTCTTATTCCTAAATATTTTTCAATTTGACCTTCGTGATTTTTAACTGGAGTAATCACAGTATTTGTAAAATACAAATTTCCTTCTTTGGAACGGGACACAATTTCACCTGACCAAACTTCTCCATTCTGTACGTGTTGCATAATTGTTTTAAATTTATCCCGATCGAATTCGTCAAAATACAAAAGCTCGTGCGATCTTCCCACCAATTCATCTTGGCGATATCCGCTTAAATCTAGAAAATGCTGATTCACCGAAGTGATTGCTCCATTCACATCCGAGACCGTCAAAATAGCACTGATATTCATGGCATTTAATAATTGCTCATAATCTTGCATTTGCTTTTTTAAATGAGTCAGATCTTTACCAGCACTGTAAACCAAGCCCGTTTTTATATCTTTGGCTGCGGACCACAACACATTGAGCTCTTTTCCACTGCGAGTTAAAAAACGATTTTCAAAACCGATCAGCTCACGACTTTCCATTAATTGTGAAATAGCCAGTCTGGATTTTTCATGATCTTCTACGCGAATAATATCAAAAATATGCATTTTTTGCAGTTCCATCTGAGAATACCCGATCGCTTCACAAAATGAATGATTGGCTTTGACTACGGGACCCTTCCCATCTGAAATCACCATAAAGCCCAAAGACATTTGAAAAAATTGATCAGCTTCGTTTAATGCTTTTGATAGTTCTTGTTGAATTTGTTCATTTTGAATGATTTGTCGTCTGCGGCTGGTGTCTAAATAAAAATTATGTAAATAGGTATAGATCGAAAAAACTAAGACTACAGTAAAACTTTCAAAGACCTCAATGACTTTGGGATAAACATAGGTGTCGACTAAAAATTCAGGGTGTTCTAATGGTAATTTTAAATCTAAAAATATCCAGGTACATACTGGGACTGTAATCATAAATAAAAATTTTTTCGATTTCAAAATTTGACTTAAAAAATCGACCATTAAAATAATTGTAAACAAATGAAACTGAGCTTTGCCTTCGTAATGAAGTCCCATCGACATCGCCAAAACTGTATAACTTAAATTACAGATAACAACAGCTGACAACCAAGACCACATTTTTTTATAAAACAAAAACAGGGCTGGAACGAATAGCACTCCTAACGATAGAACCATATGAACAGCTAAGTTTTTTGCGCCTAATAAAAAATAAATACCCGCAAATGCCGGCCCCAGAGTAAATACTGGTAAAAGAAATTTTGTAAATGTCTTTTCTAGGCGAATTGAATTTTCAAAATTTTGATCGATTGCCAAACAAACCTCTACACCTTTTAAACAAAAATACGTGTAAGTTGTTATCGACTGATTTTAAATAAACTTAAATAGATTGATTTCGACTAAAGTCCCATTTTTTTTAATAAATCATTAATGCTATCTTGATTCATCGCATCTCGGCCTAGCCCAACAGATCCTTTGTAATCCTCTTTGAATTTTCCCGATAGCCATTTTAATCTTTCGATAAATGCGGGATTGAATTGCGCCTTCGCTTCTTCAGCCGTCGTTTCGCATTTACGAATCAACAAGGCTAAAGTCTCGGTAGCATCCATTAAAAAACTGATGACAGTCGTCACAAACGAAACGTTGTTATTGATCATCGTCGTATTGTAAGCCACTGTTTTGCAAATTTTGGTATAATCCGTAATAAGTGAAAAGGCTGTCTTTTCTGGAAATAGAAATTTGATATTATCCGAAGTTCCCATAATTCGATCCATTTTATTTCCATAAATGTCCAGACTTTTATATTGCTGTGGGGATTGCTCAAGTTCCTCGAGCAAATTCATACACTCATCAATTAATTTCTTAGACTCATCAATAAAATCTTTTACTAAATCTTGATCTGTCGACATAATATAACAGTATCTCGGCAAGGAACTTACGGCAATGGAATATGTTTCAATTCGCGTCAACACACTTAGAGGCGATCAAAAAATTGATTTTGATGTTTATATACTTATTGATGGCAAGTATGTTCACTATCTTAGACAAGGCGACAGCTTTGAAGGCCAGCGTCTTGAAAGATTAAAATCTAAAAAGCTAAAAAAGATGTACATTAAATTCGATGCTGAAAACTTGTATCGAAATTATATCGAGCGAAATATTGATGCTGCTTACAATAATAAAAACAAAGATTTGCAACTGCGCGCAGAAATTGTCCAAGGGGACCAGCAATATCATACCGAAGAAGTTTTCGAAAATCCGCAAAGTGCTATTTCCTATTCACAAGCTAAAGACACCGCTAGTAAATATATTCAGTTTCTGATCGAAAACGAAAAGGCTGCAGAAAATATTTTATCTATTCAAAACACAGACTCAAGTATCAGTCATCACGGTCTCAATGTCGCTACGCTATCTGTTACTTTGGCCAACCAATTGGGTCTGTTTGATGATAAGCAAAAACAATTGATGACACTAGGAGCTTTATTACACGATTTTGGTCATTATAATACAACTCTGGATATCAGCAAATCTGTCAAAGACATGAGCCCTTCAGATCAGGAAATTTATTGGAAACATCCCAAAATGGGAGCCGAAAAAGTTCAAGGCCTTAAACATTTTGATCAAAGTGTTATCAATATTATCAATCAGCACGAGGAATTGATTAATGGACAAGGGCCGATCGGGTTAAGAGAAAAAGACCAAGATCCTTTAGCTATCCTAGTCAGCACTGCGAATGCGCTGGATCGCGAAATTTTGAAATCTCCATCCAATCGCGAACAAGTCATTAAAAATTTTATTGTTGAAAATGTAGGAAAGCATCCACTTCCTTACTTGAACGGCTTGAAGCATTTCCTCAGTCATATCTAAGCCAGCTGACCATCCACCAATTGAATTTGTCGATGTCCCATTTGTGCGAACTCTTTATCATGTGTAACGTAAACGATCGTTGTTCCAAACTGCGAGTTGATTTTTTTGAAAAAATTGATTACAGCCAACCCATTGGCTGTATCTAAATTTCCAGTAGGCTCATCGGCAAATATATAACGCGGATTCATAACTAGAGCTCTTGCGATAGCTACACGTTGCTGCTCGCCACCCGACAACTGGGCCGGACGATGATTGGCTTTATCTAAAATCGAAAACTCACTCATGATTTCCAAAGCTTTTTGTTTTTTCTCTTGGGATTGTCCCGCTTTCACAGCCGGCATTAATATATTTTCCAAAGCACTTAATTCAGGCAACAAATGATGAAATTGAAATACAAATCCCATATTTTGATTTCTAAAATGATGTAATTCTCGGATTCCCAATTGGTGAATATTGACTCCATCAATAAATACTTGTCCCGCGGTCGGAGAGTCGAGAGAGCTGAGTATATATAATAAGGTACTTTTCCCTGAGCCCGATCGACCTGTTATCGAAACCATTTCACCTGACTTTATTTCTAATGAAATACCCTTCAAAATCAAAGTATTCATTTCGCCGAATTTCTTTGTAACGTCTTTTGTAATTAAACTCATTACGAAACCTCGCTTCGGATGATATCGATGGGCTCCATTTTCCCTGCGGATCGCGCTGGTAAATATCCAGAAATACTTGCCGCAAAGACAGACAGAAAAACAGCTTTGACATAAATCATCCAATCAAAAGAAACCATCATGTGATTCGACCCCAATCCTCTCTGAGAAGAAACTTCGATATTCGACATAATGATACTTAAAATATAACCCAAACCAGCTCCGGCAATTCCCCCAATCAATCCTAAAATCAATCCCTGAATGAAAAATAATTGCAAAATATCGCTGGGTTCAAATCCAATAGATCTTAAGATGGCAATTTCTCTTTTTTTATGAGTTACGGCTAAACTTAAAATATTATAGATTCCAAATCCGGCCACAATCAAAATCGATATGGTCATCGAATTACGTACAATATCCTGAGTTTTAAAAACGGACATGATACCTTCATTGGCCTGATCCCAACTTTGAACTTTGTCCTGACTGAACATATTCCAGGTTGTGGCAACCTCACCCGCTTTTGTAACGTCATGCAAACGAATGGCGATATCTGTAATCTGCCCAGGCGTCTGATTCAAATTCTGGATGTCTGACAAGGATCCAAAAAGAGTCGACTCGTCTATGGATTTTACCCCTAACTTAAAAACTCCCACAATTTTAAAGGGCTGAGGATTTTGCTTTCCGACTGACAACATCACTGTTTCACTTTGGTGAGCACCTATTTTTATCATCAGATCTTCGCCCATTATTATTTTATTTCCCGAAGATCCAATATCTGTCCATTTCCCAGCTAACATATATTTTTCAATATTTGAGACATTCCTTTGTTTTTCAGGATCTGATCCGACAATTCGGACAGTCGTATTGATATGCCCCAAATTGACGATCGCTTGTGTCACAATTTGTGGTGAATAAGCAAAAACTTCCGGGTCCTTATCTAATCGCGCAATCCATGACTGGGGTGAAACAATAGACGCATTGTCTTTTCGACCAGACGGAGGCTGCAACCAATGGACATTTTGATCAGAGTCATAGAAAAAATCTCTAACATTCGCAGCGGTCAGAATTTCTTCACGGGCACTGATTCGAATATGGGCATCATTATTGACTAACTGATCGACGATAAAACTTTGAAATCCCAACATCATGGCTGAAATAGCCACATAAGCAGCACTTCCTAAAATGATTCCCATCAACGTTAACAATGTTTGATTTTTACGACTGATCAGTTGTCGAATAGCTAAGGAAAACATTATTGCCCCCGCACAAGCACAAGATCTCCTTCAGTTAAATCCCCCGATAAAACCTCAGCCCAGTTCTCGTTAACGATTCCGACTTTGATATTCATTTTTTCTTTGTGGCGACCTCGAACCCTTGTCACATATCCCCCACGAATCGAATTAATAGGAATCAATAAACTGTCATTGCGAACTCCCACTTGAATAGCTAGATCCGCTGTCATCCCCGGCAGAACTCCTTCTGGCCAGCTTTGCATTTCAACTCGGACTATAAATTGTTTATCTCTGGGATAGACCTGTGTCACAATTCCCTGCATTTTTTCAGAACGTAAACTTTCAAATGAAACACGAACTTCTTGATTTTTTTTAACTCGTAAAACGGACTGCTGTTCCAGGCTGACTTCTAAATAAAGAGCCTTTAAATTCGTGACGATCATCAATGGCACTTGCGGGTTAACAAGCTCACCTTGTTTGAAATTAATGGCTGTGACGGTACCTGCAATTTTTGATTTAAACAGCACATCATCCACCTGCATCAAAGAATCTCCGGCTTGGACGGGCTCACCCTCTTTGACAAAAATTTTCTGTACAGTTAAAGGTGTTCCTACTTTGACGCTGTAAACTTGATCAGACATGACCGTTCCCAGACCATAAATAGATTCGACAATAGATCCTTTTTTAGCCGCAACCTGCATTTGAGGTTGCGCATTTAAAAACCAAACGGACACTGCAATCGCAATCAGTCCCATTACCACAAATATTTTCAACTTCACAAAAACTCCTCTGAATCATTTTTGCCATTTAGACAATTTTTTTAATATGATACACATCATATTCCATTGGCATTTAATCGATTGTGCCATAATCTATTTGCTCATGATAAATAATCTATTTCAATTTGATAATACCTATTTGAAACTCCCTCGCTTATTTTACTCTTTACAACCTGCAACGCCTGTAGCCCATCCTCAATTCGCAGAAATAAATACTGAACTCATCGCCGATTTTGGTATTGACATGAATAAAGCCGAGTCATCGCAAGATTTATTACAACTACTATCTGGAAACAAAGAGCCCTCAACCAAACATTTTTCACAGGCCTATTGCGGCCACCAATTTGGACATTTTAACAGACTGGGGGATGGTCGTGCCCATTTGCTGGGGGAAGCACTTAATAAACACGGATCAAGATTTGATATTCAGTTAAAGGGATCCGGGCCGACGCCTTATTCCAGACAAGGCGATGGCCGAGCCGCTTTGGGACCGATGTTACGAGAATATTTAATGGGCGAATTTTTTAATGCCGTCGGAATTCCAACAACACGCGCTTTGGCAGTCGTTACCACTGGCGAACCCGTCTATCGCGAAAAGCCCTATGCTGGCGCGATTTTATCTCGCGTTGCAAAAAGCCATATCCGAGTGGGTACTTTTCAATATGCAGCTGCTTATGGACAAACTCAAGACGTCCAAGCCTTGGCCGATTATTCAATCGCACGACATTACCCCGAAGCCCTCAACCATGAAAATCGATATCTGTATTTTTTTGAACAAGTTCAATCTCAACAAGCTCGACTGATTGCTGATTGGATGAGTATTGGCTTTATTCACGGGGTAATGAATACAGATAATATGACCATTTCAGGAGAAACCATTGATTTCGGGCCTTGTGCCTTTTTAGATCATTATGACCTTAATGCCGTTTTTAGTTCTATTGATCATAGCGGACGATATGCTTATGGACAACAGCCCTCAATCGCCCACTGGAATCTGTATCGATTTGCCGAAACGCTGTTACCTTTGTTTTCTTCAGAAACTGAAAAATCAATTCAACTGGCGCAATCCGCTTTAGAAAAATTTCCTCAATTGTTTGAATCCTATTTACAAAAAAATCTACATCAAAAATTAGGACTCGATCAACAGACAGAACAAAGTCGTATGTTGGTTCAAAAATTATTGAAATTATTTTCAGATCATAAAACAGATATGACAGAATTTTATTATCAGCTTTCTGAGCTGAATGCTCCAGCCCCGATGATGGACTGGCAGGATGAATGGAAAAAAAATGTTGAGCTGCAAAATATTTCTATCTCAGAGGCTCAAACAAAAATTAAAAAAATTAATCCTATTTATATACCTAGAAATTTTATAGTCGATTCTGCGATTAAACAGTATACAGAAAACAATAATTCTGATATGTTCAGAAAACTGCTGACGCAACTTCGGAATCCGTATCGACATGATTCAGAACCAATAATACCAGAGCTTTTTTTAAACAAGCCAGCTCCGGATTTTAAAACTTTTTGTGGGACTTAAATATGTTTAAATATATGATCCAAAGTAATTTTATCATTTCAGTTATCTCGTTCATCAGTTTATTTTTCTTTTATGGCAAAGACAGTCTCTCCAACACCACTTTAATTTTTTGTTCGATTATTTTACTCAATGCAATCTCGGCCTCTGTTCATTATGCCGAAGTCATTGCCAAACGCGTTGGCCCAGCCCTAGGAACATTAATTCTGGCTCTTTCGGTCACAATTATCGAAGTGGGATTGATTCTAAGTTTAATGTCGATTGAAAAATCAAACACTGGTTCAACGATTGCGCGCGATACTGTATTCTCGGCTATTATGATTGTCACCAATGGCGTGATTGGGATGTGCTTATTTATCGGCGGTCTTCGCCACAAAGAATTGGGGTTTCAATCTCAAGGTACCAGCACTTTAATTGGCGTCTTAGCCGTGCTTTCGACACTGACACTTGTACTACCTAACTTTACAACTTCGTCCATGGGACCTACTTTTTCTGCCGGTCAACTAATCTTTGCGTCTGTCGCTTCAATTGTTTTATATGGAGCTTTGGTGTGGGCACAGACTATTTCTCAAAAAAGTTATTTTGAAGCCATCACAAATGAACAATTTATAAAACTAGAACAGGAAAACTATGTCCCCAGCCGTAACCAATCGATTGTTGCCTTTTTAGGTCTGACTCTCAGTCTTTTGGTGGTCATTGGTATGGCTAAAACACTCAGCCCATTTATTGAAAAAACTCTTGTTGATATGGGAGCTCCGCAAGCTACAGTAGGTATTATCATCGCCTTACTCGTATTAGCTCCTGAAACACTCGCCTCCATCAGCGCAGCAAAAATGAATCAACTTCAGACGAGCTTAAACTTGGCATTAGGATCTGCTGCGGCCAGTATCGCATTGACGATTCCCATTGTGAGTATCTATTCAATCATGAATGATAAAACGATCACTCTGGGACTTGATGGCAAAAGTCTTGTCTTATTGATTCTCACTTTCATGAGCGCCGGCTCGACTTTTGGCACTGGACGAACGACAACACTTCAAGGAATCGTTCACCTCGTCATTTTGGCTAGTTATGTAGCTCTGTCATTCATGCCTTGATGACCTTATAAATATTTAGGGTGAAAATAAATCTATGAAATATTTATTTTTAATCCTTATTTTATTCAGTATTCACAGTTATTCACAAACTGTTGATATCAAGCCTGAAGACGTCACTTTTGATTTTATGTCTTCGGAAGGTTCCTTTTGGAATGATTGCACTCACAAAAAATTATCCGAACCACACCAATGGGAAATAAAATGTCCCGACAGCACAATCACATTTCGAGTTCATTTATTGCTCAGAGAATATTTTAATGATTCCGAAGTCACTTACGAATTTCATTTTTGGGCCGACCGGGACCAAGATAAAAAAACTCAAACACGAACGCAGTCCACTTGGCTGACAGTTGATAAGGGTACCAAAACACGAAAAATTATTGGCTACCTGGGGTTCGACGAAGACACGACTCAGTTCCGCATCGAAATCAGACCTAAAAAGTAATACATTGCAGTTGAGGTGACAATAACGGTCACCTTGTCTAAAACACTACAGTTGAAATTTGATTTTAATATCAGCTATATTGCAACCCATGTTTGTACGTAAAATAGCTCAATACAGTTTGATTTCGACGCTCATTTCCAGCTCTTTGGTGAATGCGAAAATCATCACTCAATGCAGCAGTCAGGGAACTCAAGGAAATATTGTTGGCTCCGAAAATATAGACAATCAATACACGATCGCTTCAGTCTCCAAAGTCTTTACGTCACTTTGGGCCGCAGAGAAACTAGGATTGAATTATCGTTATCCGACACAAATATACATCACAGACCTCGGCAATGATCTTTACGATGTTCATTTACGCGGATCCGTATTTCCTTATTTCGATCGGACGATGTTTTACTTTTTGATTGGCGAACTCAACAAACGAGGCATCAAAAAAATCAATCATTTAACTTATGATGAAAACTTTGAGTATGGATCGATCATACGTACAAAAGATGATCTAGCACATTCCAATGGTGAGCAAAGCGAAACAGACATCATGAAAGAACTACGCAGCGATGTCACACAATTGAAGTCGAATTACAAAGTTTTTCTTAAAAAGACTCAGCCTCTGGTTAAAATGGATTTACCTGATTCAGTCCAACTTTCTGTCAAAGACATTCATGCACAGTCGATGAAACAGTTTAATCCAAACAATGCAACTTCCACTTTCATACTTCGTTCCAGCGAAATGCATCGCATACTCAAAGAACTGAATCGGAATTCAAATAATTTTGCTGCGGACAAGGTCTTTGAGCGACTTTCAAGAAGTCAAAAATTCAATGATTTTTTAACTAAATCTATCAAAGTGGACGACAAAGAATTTAATTTTGTCAACGGCTCTGGTTATCCTGAAATGATTGACGGGAAAAAAATATATAATTCGGCCACTTGCAGAACAGTCGTAGAGATGATGAAAAAGTTAATGGTCGTCAGCAATCAACAAGGATATGGCTTACGCTACATTATGCCAGTTGCTGGCTATGATGCTGATGCTGATGGCGATAGTACAGTCACCAATATCTACTTGACCCCTGTGACCCAAGGGGCCCTGATTGCAAAAACAGGAACAGTCGACGGATCCGTTTCGTTGGCTGGAACCGTTTTAACAAATAGTGATCTTGTCTATTTTCACGCGACAGCGACATCTGGCGGATATAATGATATTAAAAAATTCTTAACTGAGCTTTTTGATGAGCATGGTGGTAAAAAAGAAATTGAAAATTACACCCCAAAAGCCTTTGTACCTTTTGATGAAAAATCAATCGAAGAAGTTAAAAAGTAATTATAAATTGTTTAAATAATTGATTAACGAATCTATCTGAGCATCAAATTGCCACAGAATTTCTTTGCGAAATTTCGGATCTGTGGGATTGAACATATTTGCAAACAAGTCTTGAACCTGTTGATTTTCAGATTCATTCAGACTGGGCTTAAAATTAAACTGATTTTCTAAAATCATAATCCTTAAGGACTCTAAGGAACCTAGTATTTTCTGACTATCCATTGTTCCAAATTCAAAAACGACTCCATTAATTTGAGTTTGTTTCGTTTCTTTGCTTTGAAAATAACTGATTAGATCCCCTTGTGCCCGATAGAAATCATCCGATTGAGCCACCACTTCAACTTTGTTTTGAAAAAAACGGTTGAGTTCGATATTTTTTTTCTCTTTAATAGCGCTTGACAAAATATGTAATTTATTTTTTTCACCATAACCAGTATGTAAATCAATTATCACAACACCATGATAATTAGGAAATTCCTGAACAATAACATCATCAATTATTTTTTTTTGATCCTGATATCGATACCCGCCAAAAAACAGACCATTTTGCTGCTGGTACTGACCGACGAGGATTGAATTTTTTAATGTCTGAAAGCCATATTGAAAAATCAAACCAACGGCTCGCAATACAAATAAAGGCTTATCATAGGAATGCAGTGATCCCAAATTCTGCGGATTCAAAAAATCAGTGATTTTTTTATAATTCTCGTTCTGCCAATAAAAATCCTTTGGATTCACTAAAAAATTTCTATTCAAATCGATATTATCCTGATCCGTTCGTCTTAAGTTTTGAAAACCATACGGATTCAAAGCATGAATAAATAAAAAATCCGATGTTTTTCCCTGAAATAATGGCAATTTGGTATCAATCAAACGGCTTTGCAGTGCCGATCCTACAAATCCCTCAACTCCGTGGGTACCTGAAATCAATACTGTCAAATATCGGCTTTTTTCGCCTGATTTTATTTTAACAACTCTGGTATTCAGCTTGGAATCAGCCACATGCGGATAACTTTGAATTTGAACTTGATGCAGATAAGACTTCTGCTTTTCGATGGTCTTTAAAAAAAGAGCATCGGCTTCTTGAAAGCTGCGGCTAAAATAAGCGTCCTCGGCTCTGGCCACTGCACAGATGAATGTAAAAATAATATGAATCACAAGTCGCTTTTGCTCTAGCACGATAAATAGGATATCCTTATTTACAGTTAAAATGGAACACAAAACAAAGCCAACTTCTAAAAGATTTTTCAAAGTAAATATCGAAATCAGCAATATTTGCAATTTGCAGTGTTCATTCTGTCCAGAAGTCCTAAGACCAAAGAAGATGATGGATCTGGATCTGTTTCAAAAAATCATTCCGCAAGTGGCTCCAATGACGGATATGGTCTGCTTTCATTTGATGGGCGATCCTCTTGTTCATCCTAGCCTCAAGGAAATGATTGAGATTTGTGAACAACACCAAACAAAAATTTTTTTTGTAACTAACGGCGTTTTGATAAAACCGTTTCATCATGAATTACTGACTCGACGGATTTTTCATCAAGTCAATTTCTCGTTACACAGCTTTTTTGACAATCATCCCGGCAAAGACCCCAGTCACTATTTAAATAAAATATTTTCCTGGACAGATCACGCCTTAAGCTCGAACCCCGATCTTTATATCAACTTTCGGCTATGGAACTTACAAGACATTCGTGGTCAAGCAACAGAAAATCAAAAAATGCTAACCGAAATTGAACAGCACTATCAAGTCCGAATAGACTCCGAAAAAGTGAATTTACGAAAAAATAAAAGCTATCCCATCAAAGGTCGTTTGTATTTGCATTTTGATTCTGAATTTACTTGGCCCAGCTTGGACCTTCCGATCTTGGGAAAAACAGGAACCTGCTATGGGCTGGGAAATCATTTTGGAATTTTAGCGGATGGCACAGTTGTTCCTTGTTGCCTCGACAAAGAAGCCGCTATCCCTCTTGGATCGCTGCAAACTCAAGAATTGCAAACTATTTTATCGAACGACCGAACTTTAAAAATCATTCAAGGGTTCAAAAATAATCAGCTCGTCGAAGATCTTTGCCAACGCTGTCAGTACATTGACCGCTTTGGACGCAAAGAATCTTCTTTTTAAATGTTTTGCAAACTGTCTATCTTTTTTTCAGTTTAAAATACATTCTAAAATTGATTATCTAAAATTGAAAACAATCTTTTTTTTCCTCTGAAATCAAACATTTATTCTTTACACTGAGGGTGTTCATACAAAAGGAGTTTTTTCTTATGAAAAAAATGGAAGCTGCTAAAATTGTCATGATGACGACCTTCTTATTAGTCACTGCCTGTCAAAATAATTCAGGCTCTAGCGAACCCGCAGTCAGCGAAACTCAGTTCGCAAGTATGGCTATCAAGTCAGACATTCCAACGGATCCGATAGATTGTGATTTTAACGGAGCCATCGTGACGGACGGAACAAACGTCACAGCCTATCAAAACTCAACTGTTCCATTTGGTAGCTCATGCGTATCGGAAGTCAGAAACTGCCAAGCTGGTATTTTGTCAGGTAGCTATTCATATAATAGTTGCAGCGTGGGTGCCGCAGCCGATTGTTTATTCAACGGACAAACAGTGAAACACGGTGACGCAGTAACAGCCTATACATCATCGACGGTCGCCTTCGGACAAGTCTGTTCATCAGTGGCTGAAAATCGTACTTGTAATAATGGTGTCTTGTCGGGTTCGGCCCAATTTGCTTCTTGTAATACCGATGCGGCCAGATCCTGTATTTTTGATGGTAAAACAATTGCTCATGGAGATTCAATTCTGGCATTTGCTGAATCAAGCGTCTCGTTCGGACAAAAATGTACTCAAGAAACCCGCACATGTAATGATGGTACATTGTCAGGTCAATTCACATTTGGCTCTTGTAATGTCGGCCAACCTTCCAGCTGTTTATTTAACGGACAAACGATTTCTCATGGTCAAACTGTCGTAGGATTTCAATCTTCTTCAGTTTCATTTGGTGAAGTTTGCCAACAAGAAACCAGAACTTGTGATAACGGTGTTCTCAGTGGACAATTCGCTTTCAATTCTTGCACAGTTGGACAAGCCAAATCTTGTCAATTTGATGGAAAGACGATTTTACACAATGAATCTGTGATTGCATATGCCTCGAACCAAGTGGCTTTTGGTTCCACTTGCCTATCTGAGTCACGTACTTGTAATAATGGTGTTTTATCAGGTTCCAACAATTACAGTTCTTGTTCAGTCGATTTACCAAAAAGTTGTGATTTCAACGGTGTCACAGTTCAACACGGTGGCAGTATCGTTGCTTACCCCGAATTTACAGTTCCCTTTGGTCAAAAATGTTTATCAGAAACTCGCACTTGTAATGATGGCGTTTTATCAGGCTCGGCCCAGTACGAATCATGCGCCCCACAAAACCCAGCACCTCAAGATAAAAGCTGTTTACTGAACGGTGAAGTTATTAAAAGTGGCTCTTCTGTCACAGTTTATCAATCTGCTGAAGTCAAATACGGCGAACAATGCGTCTCTGAAGTTCGCACATGTCAAAATGGTCAACTGGCTGGTTCTTTCATTCAAAAAACCTGTACGGTTCAAGCTGCGGCTAACTGTACACTGAATGGAAAAACAGTGGCTCACGGAAGCAGTGTCACAGTCTTTACATCTGCCAGCGTTCCTTATGGATCTCAATGTCAGTCTGAAACACGCTCTTGTAATAATGGAGTCTTATCTGGTTCTGCAACGGCCGAATCCTGTGTCGTTCAACCAAACCCGAACCCAAATCCAAATCCAAATCCAAACCCAAATCCGAATCCTGGCCAATGTGTCAACCAACCCCTTATTTGGGAATTCCCAGATTCATGTAAAGGAAATTGTGGCAAAGGAAATGGTTACTTTAAATCACGCATCAGTCGCGACGGTGGTAAGACTTGGTTAGAAATCAAGAAAAATAAATTACCAGAAGACCTCAAAGAAATCTGGAACTATATGATCGATAAAAATGGTAAAAACTCGTGTGCTCGTCCGAAAGTGACTTACACAGCTTCAAAAAATAAAGGCTATGTGGTTATGCCTGTCAGCTCGATCCCTGATTGTAAAGTTTGTAAATTTGTCGAAGTCGAAGAAGAAGTTAAAAAACACGGACAATGCCATAAAAACAAGAAAAAAGAAGTTCGCAAAGTCCTTAAATTTAAATGTGGTGAAGACAAGAAATCCAAAAAACACCACAAAGAAGATCATGATGATGACGACGATGACGATGACTACAGTCATCGTCATCACAACCACCGCTAATTACTGAGTTAACGATTTAGTAAATTGATTCCAACCGGTCGCTACGCTAAATTTCAAATGATCGTAGCGACTTTGCATTTCATCCGACTTATAAGACGGCAACCAAACTGAAATACCTGTCGCGTTTCTAAATTCATCTGAATTGTCTGTTGATAAAACTAATTTAGAAATTGATTTTTCTACGCTCGCCACACTCGATCTGCTTTTCATGGCTGGAACCGATTTCAATTTTTTCATAAAATCGCCTAAATCAGAACAACCTGAACAAGCAAAGTTTTGAGCATATTGAGCCGCCTTTTTAACCGCTCCAAAATCAGTTGCAGCTAATCCCATCATATCAGAACGAAGTTCATTGATACTTGAATAGAGTGAATCTAATCCAGACATATCCCACGCCGAGAAAGTCACATCACGCTGACTGTAAACTCCCCCCTTCGAATAAGCGGCTAGATATTCTTTACTTAATAAAACTGAAACTTGCGCAGGACTCATTGTTGGTTGCGCCGCCCATTTCTTTAAAAAGGGTGCATAAGGCCAGCCTTCGCCAGGTTCAAGATCCTGAGACCCTACGAAATAGTTCACATCACCTTTCATTTCGCCTGCGACTTCCACCATTTGCATCAAGCAAGCATCGCTGCCATAAATATCAATATTTCTTCCCAAATATTGTTTAATTTCAGACATCGCTAAGCCTAACTGTTCTGTCGTAATTTTATTACCCGTATGATCGTCATAGGAAATGTCTTGCGGACGAATCGGATTCAATCTGTTCCAACCACTGCCATGATTCCAAACAGCTACGAAATAATGTTTGGCTGGATAGTTTTGAATTCCCCATTTTACGAATTCGACTAAATTTTTGTAATCACCCATATCGTAATGATCGTTTTCTAATATAACGGGACTTGTTACCTTCGCTGGATTTGTCGACTTTTGAACATACAAACGACGCGTCTTTGTCGTCGTTTCACTTCCCCATTCAACTAAAATATTCAAATCTTTTGTCGATCCTACTTTTTCCATATCACGAATATTCATGTCGCCAAAAGAACTCAGATTATTATGGCCATTGATAAAAACTAAAAATGTCCACTCTTTTTCAGGTTGTGCCGCCATTGACTGCAATGAAAACAAAACAAATCCTAGCAAGGTGATTGCTTTAAACATAACTTCCTCCATGAAGTAATTTTTGCGTTAATATAAGCGTGATCCTTTTAACTCCAAAGGGATAGCGAGGAATAAGGTTCCAATTTGAAACTTGATTTTGTGATAGGAAATTTTTGCCGAGCGGCTGCTACAAACTTGAAATCGTAGAAAAAACTCGATCTAAGTAGTGATCGAGCCAGCGATGATTGAACGGGTCTAATCGATCTTTGGAATAATATCCCACGTGACCTCCGTAATTCGAATACGTTACATGGACACAATCAGGCCATTTTAAATCCCTGTAATCTTCAAAAGCAATAAAAGGATCATCCTTGGCTGTTAAAATAAAAGTCGGCACTGAAACATTTTGAACATATTTGTATGTGCTACATTTTTCATAGTAATCATCTTTATTTAAATAACCCGAACGGACAGAGGTAAAATGATCATCCACATAATGTGTTTGTTTTAAAAATGGAATTTTTTGACCATAATTTTTTTGAATGTCTTTTTTTAATCTTCTGTAAAAACGAATGTCATAAATTTTAGACAGTCCATTTGTCAGTAATTCAGAGGCTTTTTTTAAATTAATCGGAGCATTCACACATATTGTAAAATCAGGTTTATGAACACCTCTACGACCTGTCACTAAATTTAATAAAATACTTCCGCTCATAGAAAATCCCGCTGCTATTTGCTGAGCTTGCGGAAATTTTTTACGTAAAAAACCAATAACTTCAGAGGCATCTTCACCCCGTCCCGAATGATAAGGATGGCGAGCCATCCCCTCGGCAATACCAGCCCCTCGATGATCCACCCAAACAACTGTCCAACCGCGGTCGTATGCCAATCGCGCAGACCGCTGCATATAATCAGATTGATGATTCCCAGCCAAGCCGTGATACAAACTTAAAACTTTTTCATTTTTCCCATTGGGTGGAACAAAAATTTGCAAGCCACAAAAATCACCGTCAGGTAATTGCAAGTGAATTGTTTCGCCTAATTCTTTGAATACGGGTGTTGGGACAAAGTGTCCCAACAAAGTCTGTGTATGACCTGTCAACACAGGCCAATACGGTCGTAATTCAGTCAGCCCAAGATCGATCTTTGAAATTACCAAATTTGAACTCTTTCTGATGGTGATAAATACAATTTATTTCTTGAGGTACATTGAAATGCTTCCATGAATCCGGGCTGATGTTTGACCTGTTCATTAATGCGTGCAGGACCTAAACTGTGTGGATCGGTTTTAAGCCACATCTCTTTTGTTTTTTCG
>DALYIB010000009.1:0-26793 GCA_031970595.1 Pseudobdellovibrio sp. | reverse complement strand
GAAATTTTTGATTTGTCTCGGAAATGCTCTTCAACAATTTCAATATCAGAATGAGGGATGATTTTTTGCAGTAATTTAGATGCCACTAACAACCAATTGATACCCAATGTGATATTCGGTGAAGCCAGAATAGCTGTACTTTGACTTGCCTTTTCAACTTGTTTGAATTCCTGCTCATTGTAATTAGAAATGGCAGAAATGATTTTAATGCATTTTTGTGCGAACAAACTATATAAGCGAACCGATTCCGAATTTGAAAAATCAATAATGATATCAACCGGAAATTTATCTAAATAGTCTGAGTCTAATTTTTCTGATGAAACAAACGGGGCAAAGTTTTGATCGAAACCCAGTGAATGACTGGCGAAAAATTGATTTTCAGGAATTTTCCTTCGACAAACCCATACCAGCTCCAGATCTTGATCTGCCACGATTTCTTTGGCAACAAGAGATCCTGTTTTACCAAATCCTAACAATCCAATTTTAAGCATAGATCACCCTCGTGAGAAACGACCCTATTTCTCCAAACTGCTCGAGGGCACCCAATTAAAGTTATATATCGAAAGATTACAGAAACAAATTAATGAAAAAATGTCAAGTATATATGATATAAGGCCAAATTTTATCTGTTCTTATTCACTTTTTCTAATACTTGCTTTTCTATTTCATGAATTTTGCTCTCATCCGCAGATTTGTATTTTGATTCGAATAGACGAATAAATCCAGTTTTGATCAGATCCAATTGTTTGACATAGCGATGACAATGCCGACACATTAACAAATGCATTTTAATTTCAATTTTTTGCAAAAATGAAACGGGCTGATCGGAACTAACGACTTTGACAACCTCTTTACATTTTAACATATTACCTACTTTTACTTTCAATACAAATTCTTAACTGATTTCGAGCGCGATACAAAATGACACCTAAATGAGTCGTTGTAACTTTTAAAACAGTACAAATATCTTCAGTGACAGCGTCATCGATTTCTTTCATGACAAATGCCATTTTTTGATTGACTGGCAACAAGTCGAGACACTTCTGAATAAGATCCATCAATTGTGTACTCATTAAAAATTTTTCTGGTGAAAGCGGAGCTTGAGCTAATACCCACTCACCTTGCTCGTCAAAATAGCTATCCATCAACTGCTCTATTTGATCACTGGATTCGATTTTTTTATTTTTACGACGATATTCTGAAATCTTATTATATAAAATCCCAAATAAAAATGTACGTACTGTCGACTGCTGTTTGAATTCGGATACAATATCAAAAAATGTGAGCCACACGGATTGTGTCATATCATCTGCTTCCGCTGCATTTAATCCCATGCCTAGACTCGCCTTATACAAGTGGCTTGTGTATGTTTTCACCAACTTTTCAATCGTTTTTGGATCACGTTGCATTAATAATACAGAATCAACTTCATTCAATGACATACTGGTATCTTAGCAAATCATTTTTCTTAAACAAGTCTTGTTAACAAATTTTTTACGTAACCATTGATCTATAGAAAAAACAACGCTTCCTTTTGCAAATAAAGCAAAAAGCAATACAAAATACAAGAACTCCACTGTTTCTATTAATAAGCCAAAACTGGACAACGATTCCTTTTGGGCAGTTAACAAAGCCACAACCATTATCACCGAAAGCAAAAAACTCGTAAATCGTGTTAGTAATCCGATGAAAATCATAGCACCACCTATTAATTCGATAGCAGCAACAATATATGCATTTAAATGGGGCCATGGAATTTGCAAAGTCATAAAATAGTTTACAACTGAATCCATGTCTTGAAACTTTCCGTATCCAGACTGAATATATAAATAAGCTAAAATAGTACGAATCAATATTTCAGGCATATTTGATAACCACTGTATTTTCACAATTCTCTCTTTTCTAGGACCAAAATAGTTCCCGAAGAAATCCATTGAACTAAATTCGACAAAAAAACATCCATTGGCTGATTCTGATAAGAAAGCCAAGATTCAATTTCGTCGAATGATCTGGCTTTAATTAAATATTCAAAAAATAATTTATTTTGCGAATCCTTATTTTGATCTATTGACGAATGGGTTGCTAAGATTAAATAAAATTGAAAATCTTGAAGGAGTTCAATTTGAAGTAACTTCCACTCTAAGTCAGCTATCGGATAGAATTCAGAATATCGCTGCTTTAAATATCTAGGAAAATCTTGACTATACTCCGCCAAATTTGAATATTGGGATGGATTTTGCTCTATATAATCTTGAATCACCGAATTAAATTGAACATCTCCCATTTTGCGAGCCGTTAAAATAAAATCTTCCATTAGCGAAGTAGACAGTCTTTGAGTGTAGGCTTGCCGGTAAACAGATAAACGGTCTTCTGCCGACTTCGGATTTTTATTTAAAATTAAATGGTCTTCAGATATTTTGGTATTTTTACTTAAAATCAATTCTTGAATGTGCAACTGAAGAGCTTTTAGATCGCTGTCTGTGCTTTTCATGCATGACTCCTATTTTTTTTATTTCCAACTCGAGTTCGTTCCATGGAGGTATTCGTCCATCGCGTTCAATCATTGTTATAATATATCCATACTTCTGCAAAACCCATTCATACAACTTCCATACAGGTTCAGACACATCCTGATCATGAGTATCAATTAAAAATCCATTTTCGTTGCTATGTCCGGCCAAATGAATTTGATAAACTTTTGAAAAATTGATTTTTTCTAAATATTGAATAGGATCCCATTGATGATTTACCGAACTGACATAGACATTATTTAAGTCCAACAAAAGACCACAACCACTTTTTTGTACGACTTGATTCATAAATTCTGTCTCGGTCATTTCTGATTTTTGAAATTCAAAATAACTTGAAGGATTTTCAATCAGAATAGATCGCCCTAGAAAATCTTGAACTTCACTAATTTTATGGACAATTTGATTCAAGGCCTGTTGAGTATAGGGAATCGGCAATAAATCATGTAAATTAAATCCATTTACTCCCGTCCAAGATAAATGATCTGATACGATAAATGGTTCTAATTTATCCATCAAAGACTTTAAGCGCTTAAGATAGGATTCGTTAATGGTATCACTCGATCCTAGGTTCATTGAAACTCCATGCAGCGCTACGGGGCGGTCTTTTCGAATTTTCAATAAAGTTTCAATGGATTCATTCCAATATCCATTTTCCCAGGGCATAAAGTTTTCTGTAGTGACCTCGACCCAATCGACACTTTGAATATGACTATTTAAAAATTCAGCGTGGTGAGCTGATCGCAGACCAACCCCCACTCCCAAATCCTTTTGCTGAGGATTCATAAAATCCTACTTAGTTTCTTCCTTGGGTTTAGCTTCGCCACAGCCGTTTTTACAAGAGTTTTTCTCTCCTTTTTTCTTTTTGGACATGGCGCCTTTGCAGCTGTTTTTATCATTCATTTTTTGACCCTTGCAGCTATTTTTCTCCATAGCGGCAGGCTCAGCCCCCTTGTTTTCAGCTGTTGACTCTGCATAGGCCGATTGTCCAGCTAATAAACCTGTAATCACGGCCGTTTTCATTAATTTTTTGAATGTTTGCTTCATATTCCTCCTTTGGAATGTTTTAAAGGGTTCCAAGGAGTTAGTGACTGAAGGACTTAAAATATTACATTAAATTTAAAAAAAATGAGTTTTTCTACAAGACCCCATCTATCTTTTTGAAAACACTGGGTTTTTAATTCAACTTTTACTGACAAAAAGTAGAAATCACTTCGTAAGAAGAATTGATTTCTTGAAAAGTGACAACACAAGTCCACGATAAACCAAAACTGCGCGCCTGTGCTTGAACAGAAATACCCTCTTTGGATGGTACAAATTGGTGTCCTAAAATTTCATCGACGGATTCGCCTTGACGATTCAGCTCGGCCACAATGGCCTCATCTGCCTCAATCACCAGATCTTTGACTTTACCAGCAAAGAGAGAGGGCGTTAAAAGCAAAATAAATAAAAAGACTTTTAAAGTTTTCAACATGACAGACTCCTATCAAAGAAGTCTGTTATTAGCCAAAATTCATAAAAATATCAATAATTAATCAAATTATTTCAATTCAACTGTGACGGCGCGACCTTTTGCTTCAAATGATTTTTGAAAATCACCAACCAATACAGTGACATCCATATCTTTGATTTTTTTCAAACCCGAAAAATCAACAGTCATTCGACTGCCACGGATGTCTTTTTTACAAACGACGCTGAAATTGGCCACAAAATTAGAATGTTCGCCCTTATGTTTTCCTTTGGCATTTTTGACATCTTTCTCTTCAGTCTCGCCGACTCGATCAATCAGGTCTTTGGAAATGATGCATTCTGCGGCGCTATCCAACTGAACCATTTGAGAAATATTTTTCTCAAAATTCGAAATAGCTTCTTGGAGTTTTTTCATTTCTTTTTCAGTTTTCGGTTGATGCTCAAAACCCAAAACACCTTCAGCAGCGGCTTTGAATTCAATTTTTCCATTCAGCTGATCAAATGCAATCGATAATTCAGCGGCTCCGTGAACGTGAGCCTCATGATGACGATGAGATTTTTTAGATTCGGCAAAGCTGTTTAAAGATAATGCGAATGACGAAATAATAATAAGTATTTTCATATTTTCCCCATATTTTGAATATGCAACATAGTTGCATATAGATTTTAAATAACCAATTATTATTTTAATATGCGCAGTGACTAAGGATTGAAAACCTTACCGCGTTGATAAACCGTATTCATTTCGCCGTAATTCAATGCAATATTCCAAAAAACAATATCATCCAAATAACCTGAAAAACGATTTACCAAACCTGTACCTGCGCCCATATACAATGTGGATCCTGTTGGCGTATTCCAAGCGAGTCCTGTACATGTGCGACTTAAGGCTCCGTTAATATAAATACTGGCATTACCGCCTGTATACACAACACCGATATGCGTCCACTGCAAATAAGGAATTGTGGCTATCGTATCACATTGATTGCCACCGCCCCCATAAAAACGCACAACACCCGATGGCAAGATCGCTAGCCCAAACGAACTATTTGCCGCCGTTGTTCCATAACCAAACACATCTTGCTGCGCGCCGATATTTGTTGGGTTTACCCACACCGCTGCCGAACGAGCATTTGTTCCCGTCGTCAAAGTCGACGCAGCCACAGATAAGGAATCATCTATGCCATCAAATCCAATGCTTTGCGATCTTTCCGAATTGGCCGCATAAGCCATTCCTGTTCCATTCGCATTCGCGGCCGTCGCATTCACTGGCGTCGCCGCTGCATTGGTTAATCCTGTAATCGCAGCGCCGTTGGCGATGTTGCCGACAGTGCCATTCATGGCAAAAGCTCGCACTGTGTTGGCCCAACGTGGAATTGAATTCGCCTGCATATCCAAAGCGCGTGTTGCAATTGGGAATAAATTAGCTCTTGGTACGGCAACACCCGTTCCGCAGGCTCCGGCCACATAGCGAAACTGCATCACCGCACCGCCACCACGTTCGTAAAACTCCAAGAAAACTTCAGTTTTCATATTGGCCACAAACGTATAAGAACCGCTATCCAGCGCAGTCCCGTGATCGGTCCAATTGTTAATAACTAAAGTATTCCCAATCCAAACCCGTACACCATCATCTGTACTTGTTTGAATACAATAAACACCCGATGTCGGCGCCGTCATCTGACCGCTCCAGCGCCCCCCAAAATCATCAGCACCACCCGCGGGATTATTGCCGCTGGCCCAATTGAAATTGACCTGGGAATCAATTCGCGAATTCACCAACGTCGAATAAGGATCGTTTTTAGGTCCCGCGGTATTACTGATTGTTGAATAATATCGAGCATACAATCCAGTACCCTCCTCGACTGACGAAGGAGCACCCGCACTGACTGTTATACTGGCTGTATCTGAAAAACTGCTATAGGTGGCTGTGATCGTAACAGGTCCTCCATCGGAGTTTCCGTACACACGACCTTTATTCGAAAAATTATTTACGTTGGCGACAGGATTGTTATTCGAAGTCCAATTGCAATTCTGAGTTAAATCAATTGTACCCAAGTCCGCCGTAGTTCCATAGCATTTAATATCTATGGTCCCGCCCGAATTAATACTGGCTGTGTACGGTGTCACAAATAAACCCGTAATCGTCGAGGAATTAAAAGTAATGCTGGCGCTGGATGAATAAACACCATAAGTCGCCGTATAGGTGTAAGTTGGATATCCAGTCACAGTTCCAACTGTGATCAATCCGTTGGACTGTGACAATCCCGCTGGCGCCGATCCCGAATTCAAAGTTAAATTCCAAGTGGCCGCCGTCGCAATATTTTGACTGCTGCCATCGCTGTATCCCGCCATCGCGTAAAACTGAAATGTCGAATTTTGGGGAATAATTTGATTGGATGGCGTCACCGTCAGACTGGTGACATTGTAAACAACAGCCGTAAAGGTCGTCGTCGCCTGCATAATGGGGTTTCCACCATCCGATAGTGTGACTGTGATATCACTGGATCCAGACGATCCTGCGGGTGGATTGATATTAATATAACAATACGGAAATGTACCCACGAAAGAAATCGCCGACAACGGAACTGCGGCCGCATTGGTTGTGGATGCTGACAAGCTGACCGAAGAACAGTATTCAACCCAGCCACTGCGATGACCGATGGTAAAAGGAATATTTGTTAAATTCCCTTCGTAAACATTTTGCGGAGAAGAAATCGTCGAAATGACCGGCCCCAAATTTCCTTTCCAATAGGAAAACGGCACCATAACTTGGGCTTTGACAAACAAAGGAAATATAAAGATGCAGAGATATTTCCACATAGTTTTATTCTATAAATTTCCCATCAAAACACAAGTTTTTATGAATAATAATTCATTTAGCTTTCAAATACGTTTAAATGCGCTTAAAAGCTGATTACTTAATATCCAAGTAAATACTTTTATCTAAAAATGGCAACACCGGCACACGATTAAAAACAGGGTCAAATGAAAACTTGAACTGACCTAAGCTCATCACTGAAAATTCTGCAATAATAGTCCCGTTAAAGTGGCCTTGATAACGACTTTGAACGGATGGTGCATTTAATAAAATACGATCAAAACCCACTTGAATTCCTTCGGGTGAACACGATGCGTCCAGCAACTCGCCTTCTGCAAATTCGAGTAAATCACCTTGTGCAACAACGCTTTCACCTAGATCACGTCCGCGCAAATAAGTTCGAGTCGACTGAGATTGCGATGTAAACATACGAACATAACGGTTATACAAAGATGAAGAGCCATAGGTTCTATCCACTGCATAAGGACCCGCAGGATCACACAGAACTCCGTTGCGTTCGACGGAACCCAAACCTAAATTAATCGATTCTGTGCTTGAAATTTGCAAATTGCGATCCGCATGATCCGTTGTATACAAAATAGGACCATTGATAAAAACAGAACCATTCACATAAATACGACAACCCGTGCGAGTTTTAAAACGGGGCTGTTTAAAATAAACAGGCCCTTTTAAGTACAAGTCACCTTCGCAGGAAATTTCTGATTGATTTGTAAAATAGTCTCCTTGATCTAACAATCCTGAAAACGCATAAGAGTTATCAGATTCTTTGAAAAACTTGATGCGATCCAAAGCTGTTACTTGAAAAGCGGCCAACAAATGATTTTGTGTCGGTGCCCCAATATAAACGGATTGTTTTTCAACGACTTGTGTTTGGCGAGTGCCCGCAAATTTCGATTCTGAAAACTGACTGCGGATATAAGAAGCCAATGTCGTGAGCCCTGTTTCATCAGCGACATACTTGGGTAATTGTGCTTGAGGAACGAAAATCGATTTATTCCCTGATAAATTCATAGTATTGAATGAATTTTCATGATCCCCGTACGCGCCGCCACCTCTCCACCAGTAACCATCTAGATTTTGATTCATGTAATAACTGTTGCCATAACCGAAATCTGTAATGATATTCGAAGTCACTTCTGCGTGACATTGAATACAACCCATACCGCGAACAGCAAGAGCCGGTTGGAATTCAGTTAAAGTATTTCCCACAACAATATGAATTTGAACTTGGGCTTTGTAACCAGAGGAATTAGAAATCGACAAAACCACAGTTTCTTTACCGCGAAAACCCCATTGTGGCGTATAAGACATTTCTAATTTTTCTTTGTTAATAATTTCAAATTGTCCGATCAAACGGTTGTTTTTATCGGCCGCAGAGAAAGACAAAGTCAGCTGCGACTGTGGCTGTGGGTTTGTAATTGAAAATTTTTTCTGTGTATTTAAACTTGTTTGAACAAAAGTCTCTGGTAACTGAATGATTTCAGATTTTTCGTTATCGATCACGGGCGTCGTTAAATCCTGACTGGAAACAATCGTATCATCGACAGATAAATCTGTTTGAGAAGAATTAGATCCTAAACTACTGTCAGTAATAACCGTTGTAAATTTATGACGGTTGCTACATCCAGATAATAAAACCAGCAGTGTTAAAACAATCTCGAACTTAGACAGTTTCACAATTCCCCCTACTGTCTAATATGCAAAGTTCTGTCCACACCCTTGACTGCAGTCTATTGCATTTACAGCGTCAAAGTTTTATCCATCGTCTGTCACTTAGTCAAAATACCACGGTTAGCAATTTTGGGTTCACGTCTTTTTTTGAGACGACTAAAATCGATATAATCATTCCTGTCTGGCACTACTTTCGCAAAAAACAAATTATGAAAAAAATATTGAATCTTATCGCCGTCTTTTTATTTTCACAATCGACGTGGGCTTTATCAGAGTCTGTGTTAATGAACCAGTTAAACACCGACGTCATTCCTTATTTTCAAAGCCATTTTCAAAAAAATCAGTTTATCGGTGTCGGACAAGTCCCGATTCAATACTATGTCAAAAAAGTTCAAAACCCTTTGGGAGTTATTATCTTTTCTCCGGGACAATCCGAAGCTGCTTTAAAATATTCAGAATTTTTATATGATCTTAAAGATTTACAATATGACTTTTATATTATCGATCATCGCGGCCAAGGCTATTCCGGCCGTATGTTGCCAGATCCTGTTAAATCCCATGTTGATCATTTTCAAGATTACGTTTCTGATTTCAGTTATTTAATCAATACGATTGTCAAACCACGACAGTATTCACGATCTATTTTAATGGCTCATTCAATGGGTGGAGCCATCGCAACAGGTTACTTATTAAATAACCCTGGCCAAATTTCTGCGGCTATTTTATCGGCCCCCATGCTTCAAGTGAACACGGGTTTATTTAATAACTTGTCAGCTGATTTAGTGGCTTCGGCCGTGGATGTCTTGGGCTTCGGTTCTCGCTATGCTGCGACTCAAAAACCTTATCAGGCTCAATCCAGATTTGAAGACAACAAAGAAACATCAAGTTTTTCACGTTTTTTAATGAAAAAAGAAATTTATAACTCTCGCCCAGAAATTCAAGTGGGCGGAACGACTTATCGCTGGTTAAAGGAAAGCCTGCACTACACTTTAAAAATACGTACAAGCACACCGGGTCTGCTGAAAACTCCGACACTCGTTTTTCAAGCAGGAGCCGACCAATACGTCATGTCCTATGGCCAAGATCGATTCTGCGAACAACTGAACTCGGAAAATTGTCGCATCGTGCGAATGGGTTTTGAAAAATCCCAACACGAAATTTTGATGGAAACTGATTCTATTCGATCTTATGCAATCGAAACCATTCGAAATTTTATTCATTCGCTTGAGCAGAAAGCTTCTGAGTAACCTGTCCGATTCGCTGAATGCTTGATTGACAAAACTGATCGTTTCAACAACATTAGTCTCCTATTTTTAATGAGGAGACTTTATGCACAAATTCATCTTAGCCATCGCATTGATTTTGACAGGCCTATTAGGTCACGCAGAAACAACGCCGAACGCACAAACTGAAGCGACTTTATCCGAGTCCGCTGCACCAGCACCGAAAAAGTGGAATTTGAATTTCACTCAATACCACTACAGCTTTAAAGGCCAAGATGCCGCTAATACACAAATTTATAAATTTGGTAACGGCCAATTAGACATGAGCTTATTAACTGCGACATACACAGCTTCTGCTGATTGGAGCTTTTTAACTTTTGTGCCTTATTTAAAAAATGAAATTGAAACAATTTATGAACCTGTATCTGGTGGCCTTAATTTTTCAGGCACAGATCGTACACAGGGTTTGGGCGATGTGCGTTTCATGGCTATGAATACAGTTTCGTTAAATCCTCAGCACATGACGTTTTTGGATATTGGATTCACGGCACCTACAGGCAGCATTGATGAATACTTTACTTCGAATCCAGCTCAACGCGCTTCTTACAATATGCAATTGGGTTCAGGAACTTACGATTTATATTTAGGTGCCACTGTTATGAATTTCACGGATTCATTTGTTTCAAAAGCACGTTTGCAAGCCGCAGTTCGTACTGGTGAAAATAAAAATAATTGGACTCGTGGTGACGAATATTTGGCTCAGTTATCTAGTTTTTACCAAGCCAATTCATGGTTAGAATTAGGTGCATCTTCACAAATCAAATCAACGATGGCGATCAAAGGCATGGATTCAAAATATGAATTAATGTCAAATTATGTCGGCACTCAAGGAATCAAAGGCGACGGCCACCAATATTATCGTGCAGCTCAAACGAATTGGGATTTAACAGCCGTGGCTAAATTAAAAGCTCAGATTCAATCTGTCACTGCAGCAGCAGAATTAGGCGTTCCAGTAGCTCAAGGTTTTAACAACAAAGATGATGTTGATTTGAATACGATTTACTCGGTATCAGCTTCATTGAGCGGCTCATTTTAATTGATCATCTAAAAAAAATTCTAAATCATCCATCAACTGGATAATAAAAAACCTCAACCCTCATCGGTTGGGGTTTTTTATTAGATGGGATCGCTTCATTCAGCGTTCCCTATGTCCACAGTATTTCCCATTCAATCGACGATAATCCCTTGAGTCGGTCTTTTTTGTACTGAATGACTCCGGCCGCTTCTTTGATATTTAATTGAATATAATTTCGCACGATCAGATAGGGTTTCCATCCCTGAATCACCCTGCTAAACGGTCGGTATTTCCAAACCTTGTTCGGCTTGTTGTTGGCTTTTGTACGGGTATCGGTCACACACCAAGGAATTAAAAATCCATTTTTCTGAAACTGCTGCGCAATTTGCCCGGCCACTGTTCGTAAAAACGCCTGTCCGTAGTATCTTTTCGAGAATCGAACCAGTAAATGGATATGATCATGAAGAATTGATATTTGTTCCACCTTGATAAAAAATCGGCGTGTATATTTTTGAAATGTCTGTTTACAATTTGAAATCCTAACGGTGACCGAAGCCCCCGACGCAAGGATTTAATATCTGTTTTAAAGACCAAAGGAATCGGTGCCTTTGTCGAAAGCGGGCGCGCCGTACGGCCACGGCGTTTGTTCCGCAAAGTCCCGCCGTGATTATATCGAAACTGCTAGTTTGGTTTGGTGAAATCGAATTGCTTTTGATTATGATTTTGTTTTTGGTGACCCATACCCGAAGTGCTCCTTGAAGGGAGCACTCTGCAAGGGACGGAGCGCGGGCTGAAAGGACTTATTTGGTGATCAGAGCCGGAAATGCTGCGAAAAACGGAGACCGGAAAGCTTGTAAATGAAGAAGAAGGAAAAAAAGATAAATAAAAGAAGGAAAAAAACAAAAAAGCCTCAGCTAGTGAAAGCGGAGGCTTTTTTAAGGAATTTTATTTTAAAATCCACATCAGTCAGGGATTTATAATTTAATTCGCACTTATTCCTTATCTCTCTATTCGTCGTCTAATTCATCATCACCGATAACGCCAAGATTATATTTTTCTATACGATAGCGCATCGAACGAAATGAAATTTTTAAAAGTTTAGCGGCTTTCTTTTTGATTCCACCAGCTGCGTGAATGGCTTTGACCAAAATTTCTTTTTCGATCTGACCAATGACTTTGTCCAAATCCAAACCATCATCGCCAATTTCGATTTCTTGGCTGGAAGCCATTTTACGACCTGTCGGAGTATTCACCATCGGTGGCAATGACTCTGGTAAAATCGTCGAACCCGCTTCTAGGGCCACCGTTCTTTCGATCATATTTTCTAGTTCACGCACGTTACCTGGATAATTATATTTTTTTAAAATATCCATCGCTTCCGTTGAAATAGAACTGATATTTTTGCCTAATCGATCATTGTATTTTTTCAAAAAGTGCTGTGCTAAAAGTGGAATATCTTCGGCGCGATCACGCAGAGCTGGTGATTTAATATTAATCACGTTCAAACGATAAAATAAATCTTGTCTGAATGTGCCCTTTGCAACCATTTCCTCTAAATTTCTATTTGTCGCTGCAATAATACGAACATCGACTTTCATATCATCGGTCGCACCGACACGACGAATGATTCTCTCTTGAATCGCTCGTAAAAGTTTCACCTGAATTGATAACGGCAATTCGCCGACCTCATCCAGGAATAAAGTTCCACCATTGGCCACTTCGAACAAACCGGCTTTATCTGTGATAGCTCCAGTGAAGGAACCTTTTTTATGACCAAACATTTCCGATTCCATCAAGTTTTCAGGAATCGCTCCGCAGTTAATTGTTACAAACGGACGATCTTTCAGGGGACCATTGTAATGAATCGCTTTAGCGATGACTTCTTTACCTGTACCCGATTCCCCGGTTACCAAAATATTCGTCGGCGCTTGAGAAACTCGTTTAATCAAATCAAAAATTGAATGCATGGCCTGTGAATTTCCGACCATATTTTGAAAAGAATATTCACGCACTAGTTCTTTTTTAAGACTGCGAACTTCGACCTCTAGGTTCTGGGCACGCAAAGCATTGGCTACATTCATACGAACTTCGTCAATTTTAAATGGCTTTGTCACATAGTCGTACGCACCCATTTTCATCGCTTCAACAGCTGTTTCTGTTGTGCCAAACGCCGTAATCAACATAAATACAGTTTCTGGATAGCTTTCTTTGACATGCTTCAAAAGCTCGATCCCTGTCATATTCGGCATCTGCAAATCAGAAATAATCATATCAAATGATTTTTTGGATAAAATATCTTTAGCACGAGCTCCGTCTTCGGCCGTAGTCACCTCGTAGCCTTCTTTTTTAAGCATAATTTCTAAAAACTCGCGTATTGATTCTTCGTCATCGACAACTAGTATTCGTGATTTCATAGCTGATTCCTTTTCTTGTTAGACTTTCTTAAATTTAATTTTAAATGTAGTTCCCTTATTCGGCTCTGAATCAATTAAAACACTCGCTTCATGTGCTTCGAATATTTTATGAGTCATCGCCATACCTAAACCGGTCCCTTTTGACTTCGTTGTAAAAAAGGGCTCAAAAATTCTTTGTTGAACTTCCGGAGTCATTCCACAACCTGTATCCGCAATTGTGACAGTAACAAATTGATCATCTTGAATCGTTTTTATGATCAAAGATGGGTTTGAAACATCTTTCATCGCCTGCACAGCATTCATCATAATATTCAAAAACGCTTGCTTCAGTTTATCTGAAAAACCCAAAATACTTGCGGGCTGAATTTCCGTTTGAATAGACAATTGGCTCGGAGCATGAGCGCTCATTTTAATATTTTGTAAAACTTCATCTAATATAAATGCGATATCCATTTTTTGATCAGGTCTTTTTTCAGGCTTGGAGTAGTCCAAAAAATCGGTGATCAGATTATTTAATCGATCGATTTCTTTCAAAATAATCTTCATCAATTTTTGATCATCTGGATTTGTCGTATCTTGTGACAGCAGCTCGATACTGCCACTGATTCCAGCCAACGGATTTCGGATCTCGTGCGCTATGCCCGCGGCTAATTGTCCAACAGCAGCTAATTTTTCTTTTTGACGAATTTGATCCTGCAAAATTCGCAAATCAGTAATATCGCGAATCAAAAACAAACTGACATCTTTATTAAAATCCGCATCGAAATACTGTGTTTTATCAAACTGATAAAATCTTTTATCTTGATATTTTGAATGATAAAACTGCAACTCAACATGAGCTTTGCCCTCGCTTTGCTGAACCAATTTACTCAGCATCGCTTGATCCAAATCTAACTGGCGATTGAAATATTCATTGGCGAACAATAATTTTAATTGTTCATCGGCAGCTACTAAGCCCAATGGAACATGCTCTAATAAAACGCCAGAAAATTCTTCTTTCGATCTGAGTTTCGTGGTCGTTTGAGTCAGTTCTCGCGATAAGTTCATTAACTCAAAGCGCAACTGCGACGAAAACATAAATACACTAAAAAAAGAAATATTAAATAAACCTAAATTCAGCCAATTTTGTAAACCCACCCATTTAAAATGTGTGAGGTTTAATATAGATATCGCCAGTGAACTCAGAACAATCAGCAGAAGGCCTTTGCGTTCACTGAGTTCGAGACAAGATAAAAATAAAACAATTAAAATCATGATTAAATAAAAACTGGAATATTGCGGCTGACTTTTAAATAAAAAAACAAAACTACCGACTTCAAATAAGCTGACGAGCAAGCTGTATTTTCCAGCCAGTTTGTAATTCGCAAAATAAACGACGAACAGTCCTAGCATCGAAATATAGAAGGATTGAATAAAATTTATTTGAATAAACGGACGCTGCAAAATAATGACAATTTGAAACAGCACATAAAACACAGCAATCGCGCTCATTTTCAAAGTCGCAATACGTGAATGCTGAAGTGCTGTGTTTAATGATATTTTATCCAACGGTGTCTCCTAATTGGAAGACCGGCAAATACATCGCCACTAAAATAAAAGCGATAATTCCACCTAAACACATCATTAATAAGGGTTCGATCAAAGTCGTCATAGCCCGAACCGCATTTTCAACTTCGTCCTCATAGAAATCAGCCACTTTACCTAACATCGCATCTAAGGAACCGGATTGTTCACCAATGGCGACCATCTGCGCAACCATCGGAGGGATTTCCTTTTGTTTTGATAATGGAAAGTGAAATGGTTTACCCACCATCACAGCGTTTTTACAACTTTCTAGAGCCAGTTCAATCACATGATTACCAGCTGTTTTAGAAGCTATATCAATCGCATCAATCAAGTTGACTCCGGAAGTTAATAACGTCGACAATGTTCGAGTCATTCTGGCTACGGATGATTTTTGAATAACGGGCCCAAATACGGGTGAGTTGATAATAAACCGATCAAAGGCAATTTTACCGTCCTTCGAAGATAAAAAGTTATAAATAAAATACACGGCAACAGCTATAACTGCGAGATACCAAAACCAACCACTCCGAATTGAAGTCGAGATATTAATCACCATCTGAGTCAAAGCCGGCAACCCTTTGCCTGAACTTTTATAGAATTCTTCAAATTTTGGAATAATAAATAAAACAATACCAATGATAATGACAATAGCCGCAATGATAATAACCGTTGGCATAATCAATGCACCCTTGACCTGATTTTTAATTTTTTCATTCTTTTCAGAGTACGTCGACAAACGCTCGAGAATAATATCTAAAATCCCGGCCTCTTCGCCGGCACGAATCATATTGCAATACAATGTATCAAAAACACGTGGATGCGCGGCCATGGAATCTGACAAACGTCGACCTGTTTCAATTGAATTTTTAATTTGTGTTAAAGCTTCCTTGATTAACTTATCCGTAGCGCCTTCCGAAAGAATTTTCAAAGAATCTAAAATGGGAATACCCGAATTAATCAAAGTGGCAAATTGACGTGTAAAAATTTGTAATTCTTTAGAGCTGACTTTCGGAGTAAAAAAGGAAACCTTTGATACACCCTTACCTTCACCTGAAAACATTTTTATTTTTAGTGGAATTAAATGTTTCGCACGTAATAAAACACGCGCATGATTTTCATCATTCGCTTCGATCACACCGGAGGTGCTGGATCCTTTTAATGTTTTAGCTTCGTAGCGGTATTTAAACATTTTTTATATCCCCATTCGCTTCAAGTTTTGATCGAGGTCTTCGGGATCATTCGTTAATATAAAGGCTGTTTTAACATCGATACGACGTCTGACTAAGGCCTGAATCAAAGCCTGATTCAGAGACTGACGCAATTCTGCATTTCGAATAAAATCAGTTAAGTCTTTTTTAGGCTCGTCTTGATCGTAGTGGCTTAATTTTTTTTGATCTAAATGTTTCAATACGACCACTTCGTTAACCACTTGTTGATGATGACACTTTTGAAAAGAGACGGTCATCAATTGCTCACAAAGGCGTTTCCATAAGGCTGGATTCGATTGTGTTTCTGTACGCAATTGCAACAAAGCATTTTCCAAAGACGAACTGCTGATTGTAATAAAAATTTTACGACCTTCTTCAGAAAAATGAATCCATTTTTCAAGATGCTGCAGTTGATTTAAATCAACTATAAAGGTATCAATTCCATCGAACAAAGGATGTTGCGAGTCCCACGCAATCGAATCCACGCCTAAATGAATAATTGAATCACTGCTTAACAATGATAAATTAGACACAGGGCTATGAACACCGATTAATTCAGGTGAATGTTTACGAATATCTTCAGCAATCTGAGACATGAAAATAGATTTTCCAGCTGATTTTTGTCCTGAAACAATATGAATGCCCGATCGAGCCTTAATCGATTCCCAATAAGCTGAAAAGGACAAGTGTGTGGCATGAATTTGTCTTGGCATATAGGTGAAATACGCCTTCATACAATCTTTCCAGTCTGTAAAAGTAAAACTCCATGATTCTAAATCGTTCGTATAAATTCCACGAACAAAGCCTTTTGTTTCCAAAGTAATTTTTTCCGAGCTTTGCAAACACAGATCTTTTAAATCTTCCCACTCGGATAAACTCAACTCATTGTTATCCAACTGAACCCACTCATTACTGACTCGGATTAATGTCAAGTGCCCCAAACGAAATTGAATTTCTTGAGCCGATTTATTTTTAATGTCGTGTAGTAAATGTGAAATCACTCTTCATTTCCTTTAATTTATGTCATCTCTGACAGAGGCGTTCAATACTTCTTCAATGGTCGTTTGACCACGAGCTAATTTAAGCAAAGCACTACGACGCAGAGTTTTAAAACCCAACTGTCGGCATTTGTTTCTGAGTTCGGCGGCACTAGCATTTTTTAAAATTAACTCTTTGATTTGTTCCGTCATCGGCATTAATTCATAAATAGCCAAACGACCTTTAATTCCAGTGTTATTACAACTGACACAGCCCTTGCCTTTAAATAACTGATAAGCCGGCAATTCCTGAGGTGCGACTCCTAAATTAATCAAAGTCGCCTCCGGTACGCGAATGGCTTCTTTACAAACTTCGCAGACGCGACCGACTAAGCGCTGAGCGACGACAAGATTCACTGTCGATGTAATCAAATACGGAGCGACTCCCATTTCGGTTAAACGAACAACCGTTCCGGGAGCATCGTTCGTATGCAAGGTACTGACAACCATGTGGCCCGTCGAAGCGGCCTTGAAAGCAATTTCGGCTGTTTCAATATCACGAATTTCACCGACCATAATAATATCTGGATCTTGACGTAAAAATGAACGTAAGGCGGTGGAAAAGTTTAAATCAATATCCGGATTCATTTGAACTTGATTGATTCCTTCCAAGTTGAATTCGATCGGATCTTCGGCCGTACTGATGTTCACATCAATTTTATTAAGTTCAGCTAACGCGGAGTAGATAGTTGTGGTTTTACCAGAACCCGTTGGACCCGTAATCAAAACCATTCCCTGAGGCAATGTGATTGTTTGTTTAAAAATATCTAGATCATCTTGCTCGAAACCTAATTTAGTCATGTCCAATTGAAGGTTAGTTTTGTCAAGTAAACGCATGACGACTTTTTCGCCCCAAAGAGTTGGCACCGTGTTGACACGAAAATCCATTTCTTTGCCTTCGTTTTTTAATTGAATTTTTAAACGACCATCTTGCGGTCTTCGGCGCTCGGCGATATCCATTTTAGACATAATTTTAATACGCGCACAAATCGCGGGTCCCGAAGCCACTGGAGGAGCTGCCGCTTCAATCAGATTACCATCGACGCGGAAACGAACACGAAATTTTTTTTCATAAGGTTCAAAATGAATATCTGAGGCTCTACGGCGAATCGCTTCTAACAATACTCCATTGACGAATTTAACAATCGGAGCATCTGCCGCGTTGACATCACCGACTTCAATGGAAGCCGTTTGAGCGGATTGCTCAATAACTTCTTCGTTGGATTCTTTGTTGATATCAATTTGCGACTGACGAATGGCTCCGTAAAATTTTTCAATCGCTGTATAAACACTCAGTTCAGTGGCGACTACGGGCTGAATTTTAGACTTAGTAATAAAACGCAAATTATCGCGAACTTGTAAATCACTGGGATCCGTAAAAGCCACAACCAGCGTGCTGCCAGCTCGGGATATCGGAATAACACCGTGCTTTTCACAAAAGTCACGTTGCACCATTGTTAAAACACCTTGCTCGATTTCAAACTGAGCCACATCGACACCAGGAATTGTAAATTGCTTTTCTAATGCTCGCAGAATTTGTGAATCTTTTAAATAACCAAGTCCAACAATGACTGTTCCCAGCTTCGCTTTGGACTGCTGAGCTTTTTGCAAAGCTTGCTGCAATTGATCCGGACGAATCAACCCTTGTTTAACTAAAATCTCACCCAATTTTTGTGGCAACATATCACTCATTATTCTAATGAAGGTGACGTTTTTTGTAACTGGACAATGGTTGAGATTTTGCTATTTAGATCGAGAATTCCTCAGCCATTTCAAGCCTATTCTTAAAAAAATCGTTGGCTGGGATACAATGCAGATGAGCACGCAAAGCCTCCTCTTGTAATTCCTGATTATTCACCGACTGCAAATCAAAAAATAAAGACTGCGGGGCTAGGAAATTAAAATAACTCAGAGCTTGGGAAATTTCTTTGTATTGAATATGATCAAAATCTGTCAGCAAAAAACTTGAAATCGATTCGATTTGATTGACTTGAGTATAAGAAATCAATTCGATGTTTAATCCTAAATAAATTTTCATCATCTTGTCGATTAAGGGCTGACAGTATTCTGTATTTTCAACAGCGACTAAAAAATTTTTAAAACCGACTTGGGCCAAAACAGGAATAAAACTCAGAAATGTTTCTGCCGAACCGACAACGACCGCCCATAAATCCGTACGAAGATGATCATGCGAATCCGTGAGTAATTTTAAAAAAGATTTTTGGTTCAACGACACAAATTGATATTTATCACCCACCAGCTGTAACGCATCAGCATAGCCAACTTGAAAAACCGAAACCGACTCTATCGTAATTTCATTTTTAAGCTCGATATATTCTGCGTAGGATATGTCGATCAAGTCTGTTTTCAAGGCCATCGCTTCGCGAACACCTCCCGGTACAGAGACTCTTTCAAAAAAGCCTCCTTCGGGAACATTCACATGTTCATGCTGAGAATAATATTTCATGATTTGAAAAAATTCTTTGCTAATTCGATATCTTTAAAAATCTGAGCTTTCAAGTTATCGACCGAAGAAAATTGCATTTCGTCGCGGTGAAAATGCAGCAATTCAACTTTGATTTGTTCACCGTAAATTTCCTGGGAAAAATCAAACAAATGCGTCTCGACTTTCAGATAAGAATCCGATTGTTGAAAGGTCGGATTAAATCCAATATTGGTAATCGATGGAATCACCCGATCTCGCCAGTAAACATTGGTAAAATACACTCCACGTCGCGGGACAAATTCAATTTCGGGGCTGATATTGGCTGTCGGCACCCCGATCGTTCGACCGCGCTGATATCCAACTCGCACAGGACCCCGCAGATAATATTTTCGACCTAAAAATTCTTCCGCTTTTTGCAAATCCCAGTGCTCTAAAAATTTTCGAATAACCGATGATGAAACAACTTGTCCATTTTTTTCATAGGCTTGTTGAACGGTTAAACCGATTCCATTTTGTTGACAAAATTGTGTTAGAAAATCTAAATCCCCAGTCCGATTTTTACCAAAGCTAAAATCATAACCGACGACTAAATGACAGGGCTTAAAGTGACGACAGAGATATAATTTCAGAAACTCTTCACCCGACATCAGAGAAAAGTCTTTTGTAAATTTTTCCTCGATCAGATAATCAACCCCTAACTGAGTCATCATTTCAGCTTGATCGCGGTAATCAAACAATCGATGCGTGGGCTGGTCGGGATACAGGACCGCGCGAGGATGTGGTTTGAATGTACAAACCACTGAAACAACCGAGTTTTTTTTAGATTGCTGCATAACCTGATTTAACAGCTGCTGGTGACCTAAATGCACACCATCAAAGTTACCAATTGTAACGACACTTGAGTTAATTACAGGCAAAGATTCGTCTTGGGTTCTGATCCATTTCATAGGCTTTTATCATATCGTGAATTCATTTCAATTAACAACTCAAAACCAGATGTAAGTGTTGAATATCGTTGAAAAATAGTCTAATTTGGGCTCCATGAAAATGTCCCCCCAACTCTTGTACCGAAAAGTCATCACCCATTTCAAATTATGGGTTCGTTGGGGTTTAACCAAAAGAGGCTTTTGGACGAGGGCTTTTTTGTGCTGGCTGTTTGCTTGTCTGATCTTACAGTTTGATGAAATCGACAATTACGATACTCGCTTCAAATTACGTGGTGATCAAAAGGCCGATGATCAAATCGTTTTGATCAACATGAATCCAAACGACTTTGTGTCCATGTTCGATTTAAAAACAAACACTTTAATCAACGTCAACGAATCCAACGAAATATCTGACAGCTTTTACTGGGATCAACGCTTATGGACCGAGATGCTTTCTCAGGTTCTGAAACAAAACCCCAAATCCGTCGCCGTCACACTTTACTTTGGCGAAAACATTATTTCTCCGCGGCTGAATTCACAGGAAATTGTCACACTGAAAGATCCAAGAATCATTTGGGCGACCAATTCACGAGAAATCGAAAAACTATCACTCCCTTTTGCGACCTTACCCGATCGATCCAATATCGCGCACATCGATTTACTTCGCGATGATGATGGCGTCGTACGACGTCTGTTACTGAACCCCGACTCTTTACCGAACTTAGCATACCGCGTTTCAAAAGAAACGCGTTCTGATTTTAAAAACCCACCCGTCCTGAATTATCGCGGCAAAAAACAATTTCATGAAGTCAGCCTTTCTGATGTCCTTAGTAAAAAAATACCGGCCGATGTTTTTAAAAATAAAATTGTGGTGATCGGAGCCGAACAATCTGTGACTTCTCAAGTTTTAACACCACTAGGAACGTTAGCTCGTCATGAATTCTGGGCCACTGTGATCGATAACTTTCAAAATCAACGTTTTATTGAAAAGTGGCCGATCAGTGTTTATATCACGGGTCTTTTATTTTTGATGATTCTTTGTGTGTATATTATTACTCATTACACGCAAATGATTTCATTTTTCTGTTTTTTCTGGATCGGGACATTTTGGTCCGTTTTTTCAGTATGGATGTTTGATACGCATAACACTTGGATTCCGATCGTCAGTCCTATCACAATGATGCTCTTAATTTGGGTGATGTACTTGGGCTATCAGACTTTACGCATTGAACAAGCTCACAATCAGTTGCAACAAGAACAGCGCTATTTAAATGAACTGGAGCAGCTGAAAAATAATTTTGTCAGTCTCATCAGTCACGATCTGAAAACGCCTATTGCTAAAATCCAAGCCGTTGTGGATCGTGTCCGATTAGACCAGCATCTTCCTGGACATGTCCAAGAAGATCTGAATAACCTAAAAGAATATTCCGAAGAACTGAATCGATATATTCAGTCTATTTTAAAAGTCCTTCGCGTCGAATCGAAAGATTTTAAAATTAATAAAGAAACAGCCGATTTAAATGGAATCATCGAAAACGTTCTTCATCGCATATCGCCATTAGCACAATCAAAGGGACTTGAAATCAGAACCCAACTAGAACCGATGTTCTTGATTGAATTCGACGTGACACTGATGACTGAGGTCATTTTAAATCTTGTTGAAAATGCGATTAAATATTCCAAAGCCGATGGTTATATCGAAATTACCACTTCGGAAACAGATACGGATATTTTAGTCACTGTATCAGATAACGGTGAAGGTATCAGTCCCGAAGATCAAAGCACTATTTGGAAAAAATTTGTGCGTGGCAAAAATCAAGATCTAAAAACGAAAGGATCTGGCTTAGGTTTGTATTTAGTGAAATACTTTATCGAGCTGCATGGTGGCCAGATTTCATTAAAATCTGAAGTCGGCAAAGGATCCACATTTTACATTACCCTTCCGATAGAAAGCGAGTCCTAGATGAAACTAAATGTCCTGATCGTAGATGATGAAAATGAGCTTAGAAAGTCAGTCGCTTCCATTTTAAAAAGCATCGAACCGCAGCTTGAGGTGGAATTTATTATTTCAGAAGCCACCAACGGATTAGATGCTGTTCAGCAATCAGCTACGCAGTTTTTCAATCTGGTTTTAATGGATGTCAGAATGCCAGAAATGGATGGGGTAACAGCCTTGAAACAAATCAAGGACAATGATCCGCGCACGTTTGTTCTGATCATGACTGCACACAGTAATTTAAATGATGCCGTCACAGCGATCAAAGAAGGCGCGTATGATTACGTTGAAAAACCAGTCAGTAGCGATAAATTATTTGAAGTTGTTAAAAAAAGTCTTGAAGCTGTCGAAATGGTCAAAGGCCTGACTGCTTCAAAACCCATTTTTGATGACGACATTGAAAGCGACATCGAGAGTAATTTTAAATCAGATATCGTTGGCCAAAATTCAAAAATGAAAGATGTCTTCAGCTTGATCTATAAACTTTGTAAAGTTGAAACCACTGTTTTGATTCGCGGTGAAAACGGAACTGGTAAAGAATTAGTCGCACAAGCCATCCACTTTAATTCCGCCAAAAAATCGGGACAATTCGTTGCCATTAACTGTGGTGCCATTCCAGAAAATTTAATGGAAAGCGAATTATTCGGACATGAAAAAGGTTCCTTTACCGGAGCTGTTGAAAGAAAGATTGGTAAGTTTCAATTAGCGAATAATGGAACATTATTCCTGGATGAAATTGGTGAATTAAAACCTGAAATGCAAGTGAAGCTTTTACGCGTATTACAAGAAAAGAAATTTACTCCAGTGGGCGGCAATCGCGAAGTTAAGACCAACGCTCGTATTATTGCGGCTACCAATAGAAACCTGGAAAAAATGATGGAAGATCAAGATTTTCGCGAAGATTTATTTTATCGCTTGAATGTAATGCCGATATTTTTACCGCCATTGCGTGAACGCCCGGATGATATCGAAACTTTAGCAGAAAACTTTTTAACTAAATTTTCAAAAATTCATGGCAAAAAAATTGAATCGATTGAGCCCAACTGTTTAGATATTATGAAAAAATATCGCTGGCCTGGAAACATTCGTGAGCTTGAAAACATTATTGAACGGGCGTTTATCGTCGAATCTGGTAACAAGATGACGATTCATAGTTTACCGGATCACATGAAACAATCCAGTCACGATGAACAAGAAAGCGAAATATCTATTCAGGTCCCAACGGATAGCTTACTTGATTTCGAGGCCTACAAAGAAAAAGCCGAAAAAGAATTTATCATCAGTGCTTTAAAAGCCAATAAGGGTAAAATCAACCAAACTGTGGCTCAAGCGAATATTCCGAAAAATACTTTGCTGCGTAAAATACGTAAATACAATATTTCACCGAAAGACTATTCTGATAATTAATCATCTGATAGCTAATCACTCAGCTCTTCTGGGACACCCCGAAGAGCTGAGCTTTATTTGGAACAATCAATGGCATTATTGTAATCTAAATCAATAAAAGTAGAAAAGCCGGGCTTAATTTGAGCCCGTATCAAGTGCGGCTTAGGACGCATATCAATATAACGTGGTAAACTCAGTTCAAACGGGAACTCGAATCCTTGATTTTTAAGCTGATTGAACGCTTGAGCTTGAGATTCTGATAACTGTAATAATTTGGGCTTCACTAATCCCGTCAAATGAACGCGTAAATGCTGAGCACTGGATTTCCTAAAAGTGATTGTTTTCCATTGCACCAGCGAAGAATACAATTCGTTGGATCGAGCGGCTTTGATTTCAAATAAATCTGATTGCTCTTTTGAAATCAAATCCCATCGAGGTTTAAATATTTTTTTAAAAATGTCTTTTTGTCTGAGGATCCATTGCACATTATCCTGCGATCCTTCACCCGATCCACGGCTGGTGTAATACTGAACTGGAAATTCATACTGTTTAGGAACTTTGATATTAACCTCGAGACTAAATCCCTGCAGATCGTCCTGACGATTGATAAAGTCTGAATCAATATTGTTGGCTCGGCGCGTGTCCTCGAGTTGTGTGATAATATTTTTATATTCTTGTGATTGACATTGATACTGTTCGCATCGAGCCAAACTGCGCAACAAAATGGAATAGGACGGATGAGCACATTTTTCCGGTTGCAAACAAAATTCTGGAATGCTGGCGATCCCTACACTGCGATTAGATATAACCGGAGAATGAATGGATTCCGTTAAATAGTATTTAGGATTTCTAAATACCGAGGCTCTTCGAAAAGTTTCAAAAGCCAAGTAAGGAGTATCACACTGCACATCTTGTTTTGAATATAAGAATTCGCTACGACTGCTAGGTACTATCACGGCGACATCTGATTCAGGACGATCGGGTTCAGAACTATTGATTTTCTCGGATGAGAAGCCAATATCCTGAAAATACTTATTTAAAAAATCAACAATGCGAACACTGGTTTTATAATATTCATTGTCATTGATTAAATTTTCACTATAGAACAATTTTTTTTCGTCACGAGGATAAACACCAGCAATCTGAATAAACTCGGGCTGACGCAAACTCCAAAATCTTGGATGCTCAGTCAGAGCTATCGCTGTTTGACGAAATGAATAGACTGTGTTCGAAGAAAAACTCATCTCGCGCAATTCTTTATCGCCTAAATTCAGTAAATAATTCAATCCCGGTAATTTTTGAATTTGAACACGTTCATTGTCGTTCAGATAAGTGGCTAATTTAGAACCCCAAAATGGAGTCCCCAAAGTAATAATTTGTTCTGTAATCTGAGTGTACACTTGATCTTTTTTAATTTCAGCAGCTGCCTCTGATTCAGAATCTCCGTCCGCATCGACACCTAAAACAGCCCCTGCGTACCAGATTGAAGAAACAAGGCCTCCTTGCGAATGGGCCACAAAGCTGATTCGATCGGACGATGTGGGATTGGGAATATTCTGGCGCAAAAAGGAACTCAGATATTTGTAACCAAAATCAAAAGCGGTCAGATCCGAATCTCCGGTAGGATAAGTAAATGTTTTAAAAATAAATTCAGTTTCAGGTCTGAGTTTTTTAAGGTGACTCACCAATACTGTACTCATCGCTCCAAAGGTGGAAGCGTCTCCACCAATTCCATGGACTGCAATAATATAATGTCTTTGAATTCCTGAAGGCGGTAATTGATTTGATTGGGCTGGGTTCCTTTGGCCTAAATTCAGGGACTGACAAGATAAAAATAAAAATACGAAATTCAATAATGATAAAAATAGGACCTGCTTTTTCATTCGTCGAAACCTCGTTATTATTTTAATACAGGGTTTCACTCTTGCAAAGATTGTTGCTGAAAATCGCCCGTCTAGTCTATGTGAACAGGCCGAGTTTCTGAATGACCTGGTCAGCCGTCACTGTTTTCATGCAGTTATGATGTCCCAAAGGACAGACCTTAGGCCCGTGCGCCCCGCATGGTCGACAGTTCAGATTTTCATTTTCTACAACGATAGACTGGTCCAACCAGGGGCGAAAACCCAAATTCAAAGTCGTTGGACCAAAAATCACTAAACTGGGTATTTGCTGACTGGCGGCCATATGGGCTGGAGCACTGTCATTACAAACAATAAAATCAAAATTTTGAATCTGTTCAATTGAATCAGCTAACTTCAGCTGACCTGATAAATCGACGGCTTGGGGATTGGCTTGGTGAATTTGCTGACAGACGTCTTTTTCGGCCGGAGCACCAATCAAAAAAACTTGATAACCTTTTGTGATCAAATGAGCGGTTACTTGTGAAAAACCTTCGACCGTCCATTTCTTGGTGGCCCAAACGCTGCCCGGAAAAATACCCACTTTCATTTTTCGAGATGGCTGAGATTTTTTACCAAACGAAAAAAAATCTGGAATCGAAGGAAAAAGCCCATTCGATTCTTGTTTAAAGTTCAAATAACTCCAGTCCTTTAATTGAACATCCCGAGCCACATCGGCATCCACGGGGCTCAGAATATTCAATTGCCGAATCACGTCCGGATATTTTTTAAGATAACTGGCTGTATGTGTAAAAAATAAAAATGAAAGAAATCTTTTAAATCCAATTTTTTTGTGAGCCTTCAGTGAACGTACAAACAAAGCACTGCGCAAAGATTTATGAACACAAAAGACAAAATGAATGTTCATGGTATTTAATATCTTTGTTGCATTTTGATAGCTTGAACCGTCGCCTTTTTCAACTTCGATGGCATGATCGACAAAACCTTTTTGAACAAAGTATTCAGATAGTCCCTTTTTACAAACCAGCATTAAATGAAAATCGGGATACAACTGGCGAAGACGATTTATCGTCGGCAAACTCAAAAACAAGTCGCCGATAAAGGCCGTCTGAACAAATACGATGGTCGGTTTTTGTTTAATTTCCA